>CAZOOO010000001.1:0-69836 GCA_964581435.1 uncultured Hyphomicrobiales bacterium
CGGCTGATTTACAGTCAGCTCCCTTTGCCACTCGGGACACTCCCCCGCAACGCCACCGGATGTCACCTGTTGAAAACGGCCCGATTGACCATGGATGACATCAAAGGCACCTGCCCGGATGCCGAGCGCGCGGTTGCGCGCGTTTATGAGGGAAGCGCCCCGGCAAAGTCAACCGAGCGCTCGCCGGAATGGCGCACTTCCACGCATCCGATGGTGGAAATGATCACTGTTTAAGGCTCACGGCTTGAGTGCGGGCGCTTTTGTTCTCCCTCCGATCCGCTCGTCACTGCATATATTCGAAGATCGCGAATGCCACGCCCAGCACAACGAACAGAACCACGCCGATAACCAGACCGATCTTACCCCCTCTGGTGGGGTCATGCCTTTTACCTCCACGAATGCCTTGAGGGCTACCCTCGAATTCCCGATTAGAACTGCGCCATTCCCAAAAATCGTTCATTGTTCGCCTCCGTCGTCTCGATGGCCCCGTTTTCAAGCATGCTGCTTCCCGAAGCCAATGCGGTGGCGTCGAGGCTATTGGACCAGGAGCGCGATCGCTAAAGCTTCCCACCAAGGATGATGTGGAGCGGCCTATGTACCTCGCTCAGGATTGTGTTCCAATCAGCCTATATACTTCGGGGCACATGCAAGTTGACCCTACTTAGGCGCGGAGGACAGAAACCGCCAGCAGGTTGGTGCGCAAGGCAGCATCCTCAAAACGGCCATGCCTGGTCGCGCAGGTCTTCCAAAAGTGGGCAGAAGGGGAGCGACCGGCAGAGCCTAAACGTCGCCGTGAGCCAAGCATCTTCTCCCGGCTGGCGCGCGCCGTGAGCAGGCGTGCTTCCCCACCAGCAATCCCTTCTGATTGATTTATTTCGGTTTTTAGCTGCAAGCGCGGCGTCGTTGCGGTGCTCAATCCAGGCAATTTTACCTCGACCTTTGATCTTAATTCATTCGCCTGTCCGCGTCTAGCTGGACAGGGCATAGCTGCCCGTCTTAGGTACCGCCACCATGATCACGGTTCCGCGCCGGACATTTCAGAGCAGGGCTGAGTTGCCGCGTTCCCTTACTCCAGCATTCCGGGAGATACGATGATCCGACTGCTTATCGCATCGGCGATGATTTGCATTGCCGCCACACCGTCGTGGGCCAGAGCTTCTTCCAAGAAATGGCAGCTTGCCACGGGCTGCGATGCGATGCGTCCCTGCTACGGCAATTGGGGCCCGCCGTACGGCTCGGCCGGGCATGCCGAAGGGCATTTCCGTCATTTTGCCGTCTGGCACCGTGGCCGTAACAAATCACACAAGCAAATTCCCCACGGACTTGCACGAGTCATGGCCGAGGGCGCGGGGAGAGCAGTTGGTATGGTCCGTTCGGCCTCTGGCGCCACGGCGCATGTTGCCAGCCGCGCCACCGGCGCTTTTCAATGCCTGGTGTCGGCTCTTGACCGGCAGGGTTATCCGATCCGTTTCATGGGCGGTTGGCGTGCGCACGGAAGCGTGCATGGCTCGCTGCATCCGGCGGGACTGGCGCTCGATATCAACCAGCACGGACGCAATGTCACCCGGCCACGCATGCCCCGCAACGAAATCGCATTGGCGAAGTCCTGCGGGTTGATTGCGGGAGCGCAATGGGCAAACGCCGACAGCGGCCATTTCCAGCTCGGCGGCTGGAGCGGAAGAGGACGGCATGAGGCGCGCGTCCACCATCACCGCCGTGAGCATTATGCCAACGCGCGATAGTGACGTCGGTTTATTGTCCCGTTGCCATCGTTTGAATGACCTGCCGCTTCCCGGTGTGACGGCCCCATGCTGACGCGATCCGTCCGTGTGGACATTTCATGCTGAGAGAGGGCCGGCCAAGCCGGTACGGCGGATCATATCCGGACGCCTTCACCTTTCGAGGCGAAAAAGCGCGGCGAGCTTGTTCCGCCGCGCCACGATGTTATCTCGCTGGCTTGGCGCTGAGCCGCCCTGTGCGAGCCTCGAAAAGCCTAGAGCGGGATGCGGGCGGAAAACCGCTGCACACTTTTCCTCATCCCGCTCTAGCGCTTTCTGGACGGCCACCAGATTGCCTGTCTTGCGCAAGACGCGCGTTGCTGTCGTGTGTCGTAAGTCGTGCAGGCGGAGCCCTGTGAGCCCCGCGCCGTCCCTCATACGGCACCGAGCCGTGGACAGTGTCCCTGGCAATATCTTCGCGACTCTTTCCCAGGCGCTTTCCAACTTGAATTACAACGCCAATCAGATGGCATGGGTCATTCAAGACCCGACGCCGGCGAACATCGGAGTCTATCAAAAAACCGATTCATCCGGCTCTGGTTCGTGGGCGAGGCGTGGAGATCTTCCGTATTCGTTCTCCCTGGCCCGCCACCGCCTAGAAGTTTCTTGTTGAGATGAGAAGTGATGGCTAAGATCATCCCGGGCTCTTTAGGGCTTAGGGACATCGCTATGCACAGTCATATTCTCATTCCCACTGACGGCTCCGAACTGGCACAGAAAGGTGTCGACTATGGTCTGTCGCTGTCCGACGGGTACGGCGGCAAGGTTACAATCATCACTGTGACAAAGCAGCCTCCAATTCCCTCTATTGGCGAAAGCGAATGGGGTAAGCTTGGTATGGATCCGGATCAGCTTGAAGATGCCGACACGCGGCATGCAAAAGCTATCCTTTCGGCAGCCAAAGCGACGGCAGAAAAAATGGGATTGACCGTCGAGACGCTCCATACCCAGAACGTCTCACCGGCGGCAGGTATCGTTGATGTGGCGAAGAAGCATGGCTGTAGCCTGATCGTCATGGCCTCTCATCGGCGCCGCGGAATCAAGAGTATCCTTTTGGGCAGCCAGACCGCCGAGGTTCTTGCAACTGCGCCTATCCCCGTTCTTGTGGTCCCCTGATCAGCCAGACATAGGCTCCGAATGTGCTCGGGCGGCGCTTGCCCACTCCCTCGCCAACTTCCGCTTTGCCCACCTATTGACTTGGCGGCTCCTCGCCGAAGACGGCCTTGGCAAACACAACCTGCGCCATGAATACGAATGGGCCGCCGTGCTCGCCCGCCTGATGTAGGACCGTCGCGGCGAGATGCCATGGTTCGGTGTTGTTGACTTCCCGGTGGACCCCTTGCATGCGGCGGCGGGTGAGGGCTGGCGACATCCCTCCCATCCATGAGCGGATGTCGCTTTTGAAAACCAAGGTAGAATATTTTGGTCTGCTCATCTCACCTCCTCCTGCGAAGGAGGAACGGGGAGGGAACATGCTGCGGGACTTTGTTACGGGACTTTTGCCCCCAAAATCTCCGTTTGGCTCCATTTCGTTCCACCTCTCCGTGTTTTGCGGCTTGCGCTTTAGCGCCAACAATGGCAATCAAATCAGAGCGCTAGACGCAATTTGCGGGTGTAGCTCAATGGTAGAGCAGCAGCCTTCCAAGCTGAATACGAGGGTTCGATTCCCTTCACCCGCTCCGTAAGCGCTGCAATTTCCACAGCAACCGCAGTCATTTATTGAAATCATTGATTTTTTCGTATCCTCTGAAAGGATTGGTGTCCAACACCACGTCCAACATTCCGTCCAACGGTTCCTGATCTGATGCCAGACTATCTTACCCGCCGAAACGGTGTGTGGCACTTTGCCCGGCGGGTTCCCTCCGAATTTTCCCATGTAGATAGGCGGGGCATCGTCAAGCATTCCACCAAAATCAGAGTGGAAGATGACCGATCTGGTCGTAGGGCCGCCAGAGTGGCGGAAGAGTTTAACAAGGCGCTGGAGGCGGAATGGAAGGCGCTGACCGATGGCAAACAGAGTGGTGACTATGCCAGGGTACGGAGCAGGGCGATGGCTCTTGGCTTTGAGTACAAAGAGCAGACTGCATTGCTCGCAGGACCGCCTGAAGAATGGCTGAAGCGCTTGGAATCTGTCGCCATCAACAAGGCCGCCGATGATCCGGCGGCCTATGCCGCGGCCACGGGGGTAATTGCCAAGCCCGTCTTTATGCTTTCTGAACTGTTCACCAAGTACGAGGAAGCCACGACCCATGAGGTTATGGACCTTTCGCCAGACCAGTTGCGGATATGGAGAAATGGCAAGATTCGCGCCGTAAAATATTTTGTTGAGGTGGTTGGGGATAAAGCAATTACAAGCCTGACCTGCGATGATGGTTTCAAGTACCGAGAAAAGTGGCGTGAGAGAGTCGTCGAGAAGGGTTTGACCGCCAAGTCGGCAAACAAAGACATTGGGCAAATCAATCGTATGTTGAAGGCGATGAGCACGCTCCATCGTCTGGGTATCCCCGATATCTTCAAGGGTCTCTACCTCAAGGGAGAGGTGGAGAAACAGCGGATGCCGTTCGAGCAATGCTACGTCCAAAAGACGCTGCTGGCTCCTGGTGCGTTGGATGGGCTCAATGAAGATGCCCGTTTTATCTTCTATGTGCTCGCTGATACTGGTCTTCGACCATCCGAAGTCTGCAACCTCACGAATGCGACCATCCACCTCAAGGTCGAAATTCCGTATGTGAGCATCGTTCCTGACGGCAGGCGCCTCAAAACAAAAGATTCGGAGCGCGACATCCCATTGGTTGGTGCGGCCCTTGCGGCTATGAAAAGGCGTCCGAACGGCTTTGAAAGATACCGGGACAAATCCTCCAGCCTGTCGGCCACGATTAATAAATTCTTGGAAGAGAACAATCTGAAGCCGACTAATAACCACACTGTCTACTCGCTGCGGCACAGTTTCAAGGATCGGCTTGTGGCCGCAGAGGCTCCCGATAGTCTCATCGACAATCTCATGGGTCATAAGACACACAAACCTAAATATGGGACTGGCCCGTCGTTAGCACTGAAACTAAAATATCTTCAGCAGATAGCCTTCAAGGCGCCGTTTCTATAGGATTCCAACAACTGCCTTGCTCGCATCCTAGTGGCGTTCTTTCGACGCATCTCGTCCAACAGTTCCTCGCATTTCTCATACATGGGGAGATGCGCATCGCCATGCACTTCAAAAAAATACGCGAGAAGCACTAACGCTCGTTCTAGTCTTTCGATTGTTACCGGTTCTGAGTACGCCTTAATTTCAACGCCGTCTAACAAGGACATTCTGTCTTATGCTCAGGTACGCTTACTAAGTCGTCGACTCGCTATTCCGAGTTCTTGACATGTCTTTAGTCTGGAGGCTTCACCCGCCATCCATGCCGATCCAGTATCTCGGCTAGTAGATGGAGGATAAAACAGTCGAGATCGGCCTCCCCCTTCATCTACCGCTCCGGCTCGGGGGAGTTGGTCGCGTCATGATGTGATGGACCATCACAGGCCAGAACATGATGGCTATTGCGGAAATAGCTATCGATGGCGCTGAACTACGCTTGCAGCCGATCACGAAGAACGTGATCCCGTAGCCAACGTGCGCTGCGAGAAATCCGATCCAAAAGGCGTCCATCCCCTTACCCTTCCGATCCGGGGCGGGTTTCCGCTCTACAATCTGCCTGCCCATCGTAAATGGGGAATGCAAGCCACTGCTTTTCGGTGAGCACAAATGGAGTGCATTGCGGTCGGCGCACCATCACGTAGCCCTTGCCGTGCGCCATGTATGTCACCTTAGACCATGCTTGGTCAGATCGCCCGACCGCGAAGCTGTGTCCAAAGCGAGGGCGTGTGTCGAAAGCCGCTTTCATCCTTCACCCCCGGTTTCTTCGGTCAGGGCTGCGCGGCCGGCGAACCACGGAACGGTCCACGGCGCTAAGAACGTGTTGTAGGATGTCATAAGCGGGTGCCGAGGGTGGCCGTCCGCGTTCACCCCGATACAGTTGAGGCGCACTCCGACGCGATCTGCGATCCGAACAACCTCTCGCCAGCGAGCGCGCAACACTTCCGGGATTTTACCCATAGTACCCCACGCGGCGACATGAATGTCAGCGTCTCGCAGTATCTGCTCGATATGCTTGTCGTTATCCGGCCCGATGGGGTCACGAGTGGTCCGCAAGCCGTTGATGTCGGTCGAGCGAAACGCGAACTTGTTCCCGACGATGATGCGCTCTCGGTTTAACCTCGCAGCAAAGCCGAGGCATTTCCTGATTGTCGCGTCGTCATCAACGGCGTCGGCAGTTGATGGGTTGACCATGATGAAGGCGACCGCGCGTCCTGTCCCGCGTTCCAGCCGGTAGCGGTATAGGCCACAATCGGAAATGACTGCCGATCTCATCACTTCCCACCCCCGTTGCTGCTGGCGGCGTTGAGCATGGCAATCCATGCGTCGCAGATGTCTTGCTTGCATGTTGTCCCCACGCCGTCGTCTATTTGCGACGGGTGATCTGGAATGTGCGTAGCCTGACCGTTGCGGCACCAATCGATCTCGTGGTGTCCGGCCCATATCATCGCCTCAGTTGGCTCCCTAGGCACCACAACGTAATCCCCACTCGCTGGGGAGAGGTCGAGTTGGCGGACCTCTTGTGCGGCCCACCCCATGGCGTCGATAACGCCAGTCTCGTAGACATCAGCAACGGTCATATCTTCCTTCCACTGGTCGCTAGGCTTGAAGCGGTCAGGCTGCGCGTATGACTCGATGATCGCCACACACCGTTCCTTCATCTCCGCCACCGCACTCGCTGGGACCAGTGCGCCGGATGCGATGGCGGCTTCGATGCAGGCTTTGGCGGTGCTGCGGCAGTGCGCCCGGTATGAGCCTTCAGTATCCTCGAAAGGATACTTTCGGTCATCTCCTTCCGACCAGTGAGCGTCAATCGCCCTAGCCCCGGCCTCGATCGCGTCGGTCATGGCTTTACTCCAATGGCTTCACGTATTTCCGCGCTGCCGCCAGGTGAGTATTCGCGATGCTTAAATTCCGACATCCACCTCACTCCCCTTGCTTGGTGACAGCGCGAGCGGCGCGAGTGTGCATAGGCTCAAGCGTTCGACAAGAGCGGCAGTAGGATGACCCGTCGTCGGCCCAATTCGCCTTATCGTGCAGGATTTCCTCGCCGCAATCGTCGCAGATCGTGTGTTGCGGCAACCGCTTCAGCGCCGCTCTAGCCTCATCACGCTCGCGCCGAAGCGTGGTCACCAAGACAACAGCCTCGGAATGTGAAGCTATGCCATTGTCGCGAAGTGTCTGCTCGTGACGCTGGAATGCCTCCATGTCGCGCCCCCTGTCGGCAAGCTGCTTTGCCATGGCGCGGTGAGCATCGTTGGCGGCTTCAAGCTCGCGCTCGGTGGTCTCGGCGCGGGCTCTCAACTTTCCTTCGTGGTCAATTTCGACATCACCTGCGCCGTCGATGAATACAAAATTGCCATCCTTTGAGAGAGGAACGCACCCGTTCAACATGCTGTTGAGGCGCTCTATTTCTTTGGCTTGCGCCTCAAGGGTGATGACGGCTTCTTGCCGCACGTCGAAGGTTGGATCAAATTCCTCTAACCCAAACTTAGGTGCAGGTTTACGCAGCCGTTCAACGAGGTCGGACGTGTCGGTCATGGTCGCAAATCCATATATAGCGCCCATGCCCACAGGAACGGCGCAAACAAGATTGAAGCCGGAAGGTAGAAAATCAGCAATGCAGACCAGCCCTCGCATCGACCTCGGCTGCACCATGCGATCGGCGCGCCGCCATGCCGAAGACACGACAGCCAGAAGCAAACGCCAGCCGTAGCCCAAACGGCGAGTGCGATCGTCATTCACCGATCCTCCCGTTCGAGTGCGCGGCGGCCGACGTCAGACAGAATATGCCAGCCGCCTGGACCGACGCGTAGGTAATCAAGGCCAAGAGCACGATTGACCTGCCTCATGTTGAACAAGTAGGGAGGCCGAACGAGGCGGTTCGGATTGCGCTCGTTGTCTCTGTAGTATTCGAGACAGGCGCGCATGGCCTTTGTCATGTCACCGCTCATTCTGGCACCCCAGGCAGGCGTTGAGGCTTGGTAGCCTTTAGGCAAACCCTGCAAGTGACACGGCTGCGCTCTCGAACGGCATCAAAGATGTAATCCCCGTCCGTGTATTCGTCGGGACAGGTCTCTTTCCATCCCTCTTTGCCGCATCCGGTCTTAATATGCGTCGGCCCTACGTTGCCAACAGCGATCCAGTGGATTTTGTTGGCCATCTCATTCACCCCCGCGTAGGGCGAGGATGACGTCGGAAATGCGTATCGCAAAATTGGATAGGTCGAACCCGGCGTGGTAAGTTCTCCATGTGGTTTCACCTTCGCGCATACACATAGGAACACCATCCTTGTGCATCTGTTCAAGCTCGGCGGATACTGCTCGCGCAATGGCCTCGCGGTCTGGCGGGGCGGGGTCTGAGGGGCCGGGCGCTACTTCCGGCTCTGCTGCGCAGGACGTGTCGGTCGGGTGCACTCCGGTGGCCGAGCACTTCGCGGGAGCGACTTGCCCACCTCCCTCAGATTTCTTGCTATCGCTGTCGTGATCGTCGCCCGCGCGAGAGATTTCTTTCGCCGCATCCTCGGCCGCGTTCCAAAACTCTTCCTGCAAAAACCTCTCGGAGACGCGGCCTTTTAGGACCATGTATGTGTGATTGTAGATCGTCTGATGGATGGACTCGGTGTCCAACGCCTCGCGCATCCTCGACGAAGGCGGGGGCGCGGGCTTGTTTAGCGCGTCTGTAAGTTGTTCACGAAACAGGAAAGCCCAATCTCCGAGCGGTCCAGACGGTAACTTGCCCATTGCGACAAGGCCGTCTCGGATATGCTCAATCCACCAACGCTGAAAAGTGACCTGACCAGCCTCCTGATCGCTCTGCAGCTGGGTGAGGGCTTCAAGCCGATCACGTTCAGCCAATACCAACTTAGTGTTTGCTACACGAAGAACCTTGTTTTCAGCTAACGCCTCCTCCAACGCCTCGGTATATAATTCGCGTGAAACCTCCGATCTATGCCCGTTCCAGAATTGTTTTTCTCGCCACACAACATGGCCGGAAATCGGGTCGTGGTGCTGCCACTGACGAGCTACAGGCTCCGCATCATTCTGCGGGCACGAACACGCGCCGGGCGTTGGACAGCCGCGCGGCTCTGAGCCAGAGGACTGCGGCTGGGCGAGGGCGGCGCGAGCTTCATCGCACAGAATGGTTGCGGTCTTACGGTGCTGTTCTGGTAACAGGCCAAACTCAATGGCGTTCGCCCAACCATCAGCCGACCTTCGCAGCGCCTCTCTCAGCTTATCGCTCATGAGCGTGGATCCTTAAGAGCTTTCACAAGCTTTCGAACGTAGTTCCAACTAACTTTTTGATGCGGGAACTTGTCCTGGCATGACCGCCATATGACCTCAGCGTCACTGGTTTCTTTGAAGCATTCGGCAACCCACTGTTTGATTTTCATGACCCATGTCCCTCCTGCTCTTCCGGCTTTGCGAGGATGGTGCGGGCCATGGCGATTAGCTTGCGCCCGGCTTCGCGCAATTCGAAGCCTTCCGCAGCGTGACCCCGCCGTGAGCTTTGGATTTAGTGCGGATGATCTTCGTCACGTCTCTATCTCCCGGATGGTGTGATTGAATGGCGGTGGTGTGCGGATATCGCTATGAATTCAGCACGTCGCGAAGCACATCGAGATCGCGTTCGAACTCGTCTGCATCCATGTCGGGCACCAAAGAAGGACACTTATCGAACTGTTTGATCTGACAGATCGATTTATTGTCATCGTCTGGCATGGGATGACTCCCGGTTAATACGAGAAAGCTTCGCACGTAGCTTTGCTATCGCTGACTGAAATCGAGCCGCCATCTTTGAACCGTCTTCGGTTGAAAGGTCGAATACAGGACCGTCTCCATCATGATCAGCGGCATGAAGAATAGCGCTGATCTCCCCGGCTTTGAGTGATAGGCGTCTGCTCATGGAGTATCGGTCTCGGTGCTATCTGCGGATGTCTCAAGTGCAGAGATAAGACAGTCGGCGTGAACGACCGCTACCTTGGCAAGAAAGTCTGCCGAACCATCCATGTTTGGATTAGAGACCATTCCAGCGAATATGGCGGTCGCCATATAGTCGCGCCTCGATATATCCATCGTTCCAGTGATCGATCTCTGTCTGCTCTTCTGATCTAAAGAGGACATTTCCTTACGAATATCGTTCAGTATGTCCTCAGACGATCGGCAATCGTCCAACCCGTAAGCTGTGATGTCTTGTATCGTTTGGAGGATTTCGTCGTATTCATCGACGGTCATAAGATTACCTAATGTCAGGGTTGATGGAGAATGATCCGTTTGTCTCAACAATAAGGTCGAGAGCCTTCAGTTCGCGGAGTCCAGAACCGAGACCGCTTGATGTCGGGCTCACATTCGCTGCGACGGCAACCTGTTCTTTTGATATGGGGCGCGTGGATCCAGCGATCGCATTAAGCATCGCTGCGTAGCTTGGAGGGAGCTTTGCAGCAAATTCCTGAATTGGGTCGACGCCAGGGCCAACGTCAGATGCGAGGCCGGGCGCGCTCGTTAGGCGTCCATCATCCCGCCTCGTCACCTCGCCGGACTCTTCCACCTGCTTGCGATAGCTGCGGAAGGCGCTAGAGCGTGGTGAGACAGCAGCTCGGAGCGCAGCCGCTTGAAAAGTAAGCGCGACTGGGTGAGAACGATGGATAACGTCTAGAATTTTGCGTACGGTCGGGGATGGTGGGCGCTGGTCATGTGTTTGCCGCGGCGCCTCCATCCGATGAATTGCACGATGACCGACCGCTGTAACTGTCCTAAAGTTGGCTGCAACGGGTCTCATTTCACTTTCGTCTGGAACATGAAGCGCTTCCAATGCATCGATTCCAGACTGAATGGCCGACTTGAACCCTGTCACGAAACCACGGGCGTAACCTTCACTATCGCCGGTCGCGCGACCATCAATGAAGCCACGATGCTCCGCCTCATTGATCTCACTGGGATCTGGCGTCTTGTTAGAGGATGCGATCTGCGTCCTTAGTCGAGCGTTTTCAGCCCGAAGCGCCTTGGGGTCATTTTCCTTGGCCGACGCCTGAACCAACGCCAACTTATCTTTTAGGATGCCGAGATCGAGCGGACGCAAGGATGTCGAATGCTTCTTCTCGCCACGCTTCGGTGCCCGCGACGAGTCGTAGGTTTTCTTGAGCGGGAACGAGACGGTTTCAAGGATTCCGCGACCCGGTATCCAGACAACGCCTTGTCCGCGAGGCATCGAGGGTAGGGAAGCAAGGATTGCCTTGCCCTGCTGCTGATCGGCTTGGCCTTCAATCCAAGAGCCGATCGCCGACCGATCTTGACTGGACGTCAACTTAAGGGCGATGAGCCCGTCCGCCTGACTCAACACATCTTTGGAAACGACTGCTGGACGTTGCGTAATAAACCACGGCACGAAGCCCTTGACGCGACCGCGACGGACGACGGTTTCCATCATGCCGAGTAGTTTTGCGGCCTCGCCGTCCTTATCCATTAAGCGCTGCGGAGCGAACATGTCGCACTCGTCTACGACAAGATGAATCTGCTCTCCCTTCACGTTGCGGTACAGCGCCGTAAGGAAATGGAGCATGAATCGACGCTCGCCAGCCTTCGTCCCGATCCCGCTTAAATCAATGATGCAGGATTCCGCCATTCCAGCGACTGTCTCGCCGATAACCTGTCCATGGTGCTCACCGAGCGGCAAATCTCCGTGCTCGCCGCCAAAGATCGGTACGCTATAAGGAGACGGCGTAATCCCGTCAGGAAGAAGCCTGAGCCCCCAAAGTACACCGAGCGGGTCAATGACAACGACTCGCGAACCGCGATCCAGTAGCCTTTCCACGGCTGCGCTGGCGGCATACGACTTTCCAGAGCCAGAGACGCCAACAAAGGCGAGACGGTCATCGAGCGCGGAGTCCGGGATCGGGAAGGACATAAAGGACAATCCTCAGAACTTAACCAAAGGAGTGTCACTGGCCAGATAGAGCGGGTGACGCGGCATTCCGGACTTGGTTAGCCCAAAGCAATGGAGGGTTCGCCCATCCTCCCGCAGAACGCTTTCAACCTCGGATGCATACCGTTTCAGCTTGTAGTGGACCGCTCCCCAGCAGCAGACAATGAGCGATGACCTGCTGGCCTGATTTCTGATGACATTGATGTTCTCAGGTATGGACGGCTCTACGTCTGGCGAAAGCAGATCCTTCGGGAAAGTCGCTCGGTAAGACATGACATTGCATTTCACCATCGCGGAGAATCCCCAACGCCTTGTGAAATTCCACTCACGGCGAACAGTCGGGTCATCAATTTGGCTCGATGCGACCGAAGGATTCATACCAACAAACAGGACGTAAGGCTCAACGATCTCGCTTACGCCTAACTGTCGAGACAGCATCAAGCGGTGACAGTCATTTTCTCCAGCGAAAACAGCCTTACCGAAAACATCATCGGTAACAGCATAACGAATCGCCCCTCCTGGATCATGGATGTTCACGCGGACCTCGCATCAAACTGCGGCTGACCGCTCTTCAACAAGGCTTCCTTCCTTGCGGCACAGGCGTCGATCAGGCGTTTGTATTCTGGCTGGTCGACAGTGATTCCAAGACGTTCACGAGTACCCATTGTCCCGTGATACCAATGGCGCAGGTCGTCTACAGTGGCCGCTGACGCGATTCCTGACGTGCTGGCTGCCATGAATGCCTTGACCGCCTCATCGCGCTCCTTGGCCTTCTTATCCGCTCTGCGCTTGATTTCCTGCTTTGCGGTCCAACGCCAGTCATCGCCCATCTTGTGGTCGCCGGTTGCGATCCATTCGACATAGCCATCAACGGCATCAGCGATTGGCTTCCCTCTATCTTTCCCGAAGTTAAACTTGGTGAGGACAGGCCGTTCCTCGCTCCATTTCAGCAAAGTCTCGACCGGCTGGTGTTTCAACAGTTCAACCAGAAGGACTCCGCAGACATAGGCATCGGCTAAAGCGCGGTGCGGCGGGAACGCGATGTCGCGGTCAACGTCGAGCCCGAGCGAGTAGCGTAGGAATTGAAGGCTATGGGATTCCTGATCCGGCCATTGGCGGAGGGCGCATTTCCACGTACAAATCCATCGCGCGGTAAACAGCGGGTCGAAGTGCATCCGTTCAAAGGCAGCGTTTTGAGCGACGAAGATGAAGCCATCTACGGAATTGCCATCCAGAACCCTAGGCCACGAGTCAGCCCACGGCGGCTTATCCTTCACGTCGCTATCTACGATATGATGCACCGCCGATGCTTGAGCCGGTATCGGACGAGCGGGACGGACAAGGAATGACACACCGCTGCCCATGTCCACAGCGGACATATCGGGGAATAGGTTGCAGAAACCAACTTCGACGACCTCGTCGGAAGGCTCCAGTCCCGTCGTTTCCGTGTCGATGCATCTTAGCGTCGTCATCTTGCTTTCTTGTCCTTCACCTTCTTCGGAAACGGCCTCGACGGCCACTTTGTCTTCGGCCATTTAGAAGTCTTCACTTCGTCGCGGCGCTCGGCTTTCATTGTCATTGCTTCGACGTGAGCGACTTCGGACTTTGCTATCCGCTTTGATTTTGCGATGCGCGGAACGTCGATTTTTGCTGTCTTCTCGCGATGCTCCGCCTTCAAGAGTGGAGTGAGATTCCAGTGAGAATCCTCGCCTCCATGAGCGACAGGAATGACATGGTCCCATTCGTAGAGCGCGAGAACCTGGTCTTCCGTCATTCGCTTCGAGTCTTCATAGGAGATGACTTTCTTCCATCTCCCGTTCTCATCTGGGCGAACGAAGGTGCAGATGGCCGCTGCCAGTTTTGTCTTAAGTCCGATGTGCTTGCGAACGGCCATCAAGGTTATTCCGAGACCGCGAACTTGAACCCATACATGCGCATGATGAGATCGCCAGTCATATCAATCCCTGCAATCTGGACAAAAATGGCACCAATCATTCCCGACCTTCTTCGTCCGCCATCCATCTCGCTTTGCTGCGCTCCAAGCGTCGGCAAATTCATCCATGCCGTGCTCGAATGTCTCTCCGCAGGAATCACACTCGAAAACGACGTTCCCGTATTGCCGGTCGATCATGGCCGATCCCTATCCGGTGCCGCTGCGTTGCGACTGCGAAGAATCGTCTTGGCTGAGATCGTGGTCACTCGGCAGTCCTTTTCAGAAAATCAGCGAGATAGTTCGCGTACCAAGCGGCTTTATCGTAATCCTGAGCGCCAGCCTTCTTATTGGCCCGTGCCTGATACTTGATGATGTTGAACTTGAGGGCTCCGATGAATTCCTCTCTGGTCAACCACGCGTCCAGAACACGGATCACTTCGTAAGGATTATCAGGTCCGCCGTAGTGCGCGGGATGGTCGACCATGCTCACCGCGTGATCTCCTTCTCGACCCTCTCCCGGCAGGCATCTTCGTCTATCTGCCCCACGACTCGATTTGAGTGATGCGCGTAGATCTGATTGACCTTCTTCGACAGCACCTTGTTGGTCGCATCAGGCCATCCACCATTAGCCTTACGCCACGCGCCTGCGGGCTCACGGAGCGCGTTCGGGCCGCCAGTCGTGGTCTGAAACAGGTGATCTGAGAACGACCTCAACTTTGATTCATCGGAGTCGGCGTCGGACGCGGAACTAGTCGACGCCGACTCCACCTTCGTCTCAGGGAGAACGACCTGTGACGAATCTGAATTGGTGCCGGCGTCAGGAGAGGGCGGGGGGACGCTTTCTGACGCCGGTTTATCCGTCACAGACTGGGAGTTCTGCGACGAATCGGAAACTGAGCCGTCCGAGGTGTTTGTGTCGGGCTCAGACGGCTGCTCGCTCACTTCATGGTTGCCTCCATTGTGAGTGTCATCCATCGTCCCTGCCTGGTCAGGATGACTTTGCGCACCAGTCGCGCCAGAACTTGCTTCGCCGGCCAACTCTGCAACAGCCAACGAGAATCCTTCACCCGAAGTCGGGCCTTCGCGCAGACGTTCTAGCAGGCGCGATGTAGACGGCTGCTGAATTGGAGTAGCCCGAGAGGCGCGGACATACTCGGACATCTCATCGATGTCTTCGTCGGTCACGACGCCAAGGATGACTTCAGGAGCGTAACGACGGCACCACTGGCGAGTACCGCGGTAGATGAGTTGATCGTCGGGCTGTGTCTGCCAGTTCTGCTTGACCGAACCATCCTTGTTCTTCGTCTGCCACTTCGCGACGGTGCCATCGATAGTGACGATCTCGCCGTCACCGGGGCGCGGTCCACTGAGAACGATTCCGCGCTCAGGCTTTCCCCGCTCCCCGGTAAACTGCACGTCTAGCTTAATGCCGTGGACGCTGTAGAGAGCTGCGGCTACGGCCTTGCCTCCATAGCCCATCTGGCCGCCCGGAGTGCGGAAAGTCTCCTGCGCCAAAGAGAACGGATCAACGCGCCACTTCTCGGCTTGGTTGACGATCATTAAGCAGTTGCCAACAGTAGATCTCGGATCGAACTCGGCACCCGAGTCATTAGGGCGGACTACCTTTCCGTGGCGGTCCCGGTAAACTTGAAGATGTTCAGGGATTAGTGACGCGCTCGCCATCAGCGTGGCGACTCGCTGAAAGTGTTCGAACTTCGCGGTATCAAAGATCGGAATCGGATGCTGAATCACCGCGGCCTCACGGCGCTGGGAGATGTTAGCGGGAAGGTTATCATTCTGGTCCATGGTTTCCGTCTTTGATTATGCGAAGTTGTGTTCTTCAAGCTCAAGAAAGCGATCGATCTTTTCGGCCGACCACGACTTCATGTTGATCAAGCGCTCGCCGCCGGCGAACGGTCGCGCTCCGGTCCAGTCACCGCTATCAAGGCATTTGCGGATGGTGTTCAACGCCCATCGAATCTCGCGCTCGCCGCGATCCATATCGAAGGGTGAAATTTCCGCGTGGGTGGTGTCGGGAACGTCATCGTTCAGAACGAACATAAAGACGAACGTCTCGAACGGAATTTTCAGTTCTCGGCACGCCATGCGGATCATGGCTGCCTGACCGTAATAGAAGTTGTCGAACAACTGACGTTGTAGGAATTCTTCGTCGAAGTCAGACGCCGTTTTGAGGTCTGAGAATATCGTGTCAGCAGGAACGACGTCTGGACGCGAGCGGACCCATATTCCCGTCTGTTGATCCTTATAGACGAAGGTTCGTTCGACGGCTCCATCAAGGAGCCCATGTTCAATGAGCGGATACTTCTTGGCGTCGTCCGAAATGCGGCGGACAATCTCCATGTCGGCTTTGGTGACAATCGTGAGATCCTTGTGATCTTTCACCCACTCGACGCATGATTTGTTGGCCGCGTGCCAATCTCGTCCGTCAGGAGCCTTTTCGGGCCTGACGACGAATTGCTTGTCAAACACCTCGTCTCCTAAAAGACAACAATGGACGAGTTTGCCAAAATCGAGAGCCTTGTTTCGCTTTCCCTTGATGCGGTTGGGGTTCATGTGCCAGCGCCCCCAGAAAGCCTTTGGGCTACCGCCGTGAGTCGGGAGGATGGACTTGAGCGAACTCTTTGAGACAGACGGCCCATCTAGCAGGGCAGGATCGTTATGATAGGTCTCGATCGGGATGCCGACATAAACGCCAGGCTTTGTGATCGTTGACCCATCCCACTGAATCTCTTTGATAGTGGAGATATCGCTCACTTCGAGACTTCCTTGATTTGATTGATCACGCGCGAGATGGTTTCTTGGTCTTTGCCGCGCGGAATTCGAGCCCGCGTGATTTGAAGTTGGACGAGAGCCTGTGTCAGGACATCGTTCCTCAAGCAGATCCGCGAATGCAGTTTCCCGCACTCTTCTTTCCAGTGACGGAGGTTTCGGCGGAGATCGGCTAGGACCGGATCAACCCTCTCGCATCGGATGTACTCGACGCCATCGATGGTGAAGCGCTCAAAGCGGAGATGGTCGGGCTGATCTGGTGCAGACGGATCGACGCACAGCGGACGTCCATCCCTGTCCGGACATTCCTTCCCATCATTGAATTTGCCGCAAGCGCACTCGCTGGTGCCCACACTTTGACTGGGACTCGACGTCGGGAGCGGAGTCTGGCCCTTTGCGTCTGGCCCGTAACTAGAATGGCATTCTGGGCAAACCCAGTACTTCCCGCGAAGAACAAGCGGCGGTCTGACACAGACATCGTCCACCCATTCCTGACATTCGAATTTGATACAGACGTCAGTTGGGCAGAGCCCTTGATCCTCACAATCACCGTCAGATTGCGGATAAGAGTCTGACGTGCCGAGCACGGCTTCGGCGTCTTCCGTTTCAATAGGCGCGGCTGCTGCCCCGGATACAGGCTGTGTCTCTCCCTGTACAACGTCAGATTGGTTTGCTGAGAAAGTCGCTCTTGCATCGCGCAGATGTCCCAGCGTAATCACCGAGTCCATATCGACGCAGTATTCATCGTCTTGCTCGCCCGAATAGTGGTCGCAAGCCACTGCGAATGGCTCCAACGCCTTTCGCGTCGCTCTAACGCTAGAGGCGTGCGAGGCGAGGTAGAGGGGGCATTCCGTCCACTCCGGCTTCTCTTGCAGCGTCTTGTTTCGGATGCGGCTGACGATTGGATGGTCTACATCATCCATCTGTCCGCCGTGATAGTAGGCCCACGCAACCGGCTCGCCGACCTTCACCGACGCGGCGGACAGGTAGGCCGTGATTGCGCGCGCCATTTCCACGCGGGTGTTCTGGTATCGCGGCGAATTGTCGGCCTTGATTTGTGCGAATTCTTCATCGGAGATTTCCGGCGCTGTGATCCGTGCGCATTCGCGAATAGCGGCCTCAAGCCCGGCATCGTCCAGCCGTTTGTAGTCGTCACTGGTCATGATGAGGCTCCATTTGTGCCGGGAAATTGAATCTTTCGAGGGGATCGCCCCAAACGGCCGCGCATTCCGCACGGATGTTCTCGGCATCTGAATTCTGTCCGTAATCACAATCACCGCAGCGGCGGCAGACGTTGACGGGCACCGAGCAAGAGCAATGTTCGTGACACCCGGCGTTACAGCCGCCAAGCGAACGCCAATCGTGGCTAATCTCACAACTGAGGAAAAGCCAATCGCGCTTCACCATCAGCGCGTGCTCCCTAAATTGTCGAGAAGGGCTCTGGCAGCATCTTGCGCGCAGTAGCCGTCTTGGAAGTACGGGGCGATGATGCTCGCAACTGTGTGCTCGTCCAGCGCTGCTCTGACGGCGGCAGCGGCGATCTTCCTCCATCCTCCCCGGGCACTCTCGCCGAGATTGTCCCATCTATTTTTCAGGGGGAAGTAATCATAGTCCGAGCGATAGATGTTCTGTGCTTCACGGAAGGCGGCGGTTCCCGCCGCTTCAAGTCCGATGTTCTCGTTATTAGGGACATTATCAGGGTCATTCGGCAAACCTTTTCCGAGTTTTCCCGGTTCGTTCAGCGCGTGTTCTAATCTGGCGGCAAGCGACAGGTAGTCGGACCAGTGAACGAAGTCACCGTTCGGAGACTCATATTCCCCGCGGGCATCGTAGTGGATGCCGTAGCGCTTTACGGTCGCGTCCGGGACGTCGCAGCTTTGCGTGTCTCTGGTCACTTCATCCGGGCAATGCGTCGCCTTGGCCGATGCAGCATTCCGCAATGCGCCCAACAACGTGTCAGCCCCGAACCGCTCATCCTGCCAACCTGTCCACGATGCATTGACGACAACGACGCGATCTGGCTGTCCATTGAAGTCGGGGTTATCGCAAAGGATGGCGACGCTATCGCCTTCTCCAGAGCGGAGGATGTTGATAAGGCCGACGATATCGATGGCGTCCGACAAGTCAGTCATGGCCAGATTCCGACATCTGGCGAGTATTGACGACGGCTGCTTCGGCGTTCTCCTTAAATGTGTCCGGAAGGACAAGTGTGATCCGACCGTTCTCGCATCCATGCGTCGTGAGCGCCTTTGCCACGGCATCGCCAACCAGCCGATAATCAAGGTGTGGCTGTGGGACCATGATGGCGAGTTGAGCGACAACGCCGACGCCTTCCATCTGGATCGTCAATGAGCGTCCGACGACACTGGAAAACGGGACCGCCGAAATAGTCGCGGAATAGAGTCTGTCAACCATTGCTCGCCTCCCATGCGGAGAGAGCGGCGCGGGCGCGCTCGCCAAAATCGGTACTGTTGACGCCACACGCTCCTTCGTTCGGGTTGCTCAACCCCGACTCGTGAAGGCCGCTATAGAACCGCAACGCCCCCGCCATCTGCTCCGCTATGTCGGCGCGGATGTATAGCGTCGAGTTAAACTCTTCGCGATCTGCGAAGAATTGAGGATGATCGTTACGCGCCCAAATCCTCGCGGGCATCTTACTTGCTTCACTCATCGGAGCCTCCCGATTTAGAGGCAGCGTTAGGCTTCAACGTGTTGGGAAGAGGATACGGCCCTGATTTGCGGTCAGACGGGTTCCAACAAGTCGTTTCTCCGACCTGTGCACGTTCCGCACCGCCAAGGAAGCGCGCGGTATCCGGGAAGCGCGCCTTCAAGTGATCGGGCATCGTCGAACCCGACCACAGGTCAAACGTCGTGACGCGCTGGCCCGCGTATGCGGAAGGCTCGATGTATTCGATATCGAAGCGGCGACCAGCCATGCCGCGCATTGAACCAGATGTGCGACTGCCGGGGCTATAAACATGGCCGTCGATAATCGTCATCGTGCGATGTCCATTCTCGTACCGCTTTTCTTCTTCAATCCAGAAATTGCAATCCCAGCAAAGCCGCCGCTCCATCATCTGCGTGTAGCTGGGTTCGCAGTAGGTGTTGCGACCTTCGTTGCCACACTTGACGCAGGTGTAACGGTAATATGTTTTGTCGGCCTTCCACTTCGTCTCAATCGGGATCAAGCCGTTGGCCGCTCCGCCATCATCGATATTACTCATGCGTCAGCCCTTACGATTTGAACCTTCACCGCTCGCCAGCCGTTGCGGTTATTGGTGCCGTCGTCTTCATTCAGACCCTTAACGCGACGAATGGCGCTATCGATATCAGCGAAGACCACAGCGCCTTCGTATCCATACGGCTCGCTGAAGCCGTGAGTTGGATGCCACGCCGCCCAGAATTCATCGCTCTCTGACATCATCGTCTCGCTTCGGTTGAATTACTCGCGTCTGCTTCTTTCGGACTGGCGCGTCTGGTTTGTGATCGAAGGTCCCGGAAACGAATTGTCGAACCGGCTTGCGCGATGATCGCATCTCGACGTGGTTACGGTGCGGTGGCATCTACCTCGTCACGCTAGCTAGGGCATCGCGGAAACGAGATTTCTCGGCTTCTAAGAAGGCTTCTTGCCGATTACGGATCGCGTTATTGATTTCGGCGAACGCGGCGTTAGTGGCCTGCCTGATCTCTTGGTCGAACGCCCTCTGCATGTACATTTCGACAATGTGCTGGATCCTTGTCTTCCCGTAACGCCGGTCTGTTGTCGGCTTCCCAGCGCTATCGACGTAGGCTGTCAGATAGTCGCGACCGGTTAGACCGATAAACTCCCTCATCGTGCAGGGCTTCTCGTCTGCCTTCATGAAGGGATATTTCGGCGTGATTGGCTGGTCGATGATGTCTGCCGATATCGATGCCAGCGCCTCGTCGGCAGCCTGCGTCGTAAGCGCAATGCAGCGATCTTCAATCAACTTGGCGAGTTTGCTGTTGCCGTAATTGCCGACTACAACGCGCGCAGCGGCTTCTACAATGAGTTCTTCCATATCCTTCTGCGTATAGTCCCGCATAGATACGTGAAACTCGATGCCGCGGTTCTCTGGCGTTCTTGTCGCGATCATGTCGGTGCGAACATCTTTCGGCTCGCTATGGCCATCCCATTCGCGCTCATCTATGTCGCTGGTGCTGGTAATTTCATTTCTCATATGGGCGTCCCCGTTGAAACCAAAGCCGCAGAGGCGCCATCCACCCGGCCCTCAGTCGGCACACCATCGGCACGGCGATCAACCCGTCCAACAGTGTTCTCTCCCACCCCGAAACGGCGGGCTAACCTCACAAACGCTGGACGAACAGAGCGACTGTCGTCATTGCGTCTGGACTCGGACCAGCGTTTCATCCTCAACCAGTGACGATGACCGTGGCGCTGGAAATCAGTCCACCCGAGGGTGGCGCTCACCTTCATTGGACCTGCTATGGTCCGCATGAAGATCGTGTCTATCTCATAACTATAGATCGACACGGAAGGCGCGTATTCTTCCCACTTCTCGGCAATCTCGATCTGGCCGTAGCCATGCTCCATTATCCATAGCTTCGAGACATGAAGCGGCTTACCGAAAACAACCTCAGACAAAATCTCAAACTCGGCATCCGACTGCGGCAGCGGGCACTTCAAGGTGCGCGGCGACACGTTGTATGATGTGGGAAATGGCGGTTGCCACAATCCGCCATGACACTTGATTGCCGCCGTTGTATACCGCTTGCGGTATCGTCTGCTCATTTGGCCGCCAGAGTTGGAGTCAGTGATATCTCAGGCCCCAGCCGAGATATGCTCGGTCACCGACTCATTGAGTCGATCGACATCTGACTCTGAGAGGTTTTCGTTGACTGGATGGGGATCGACGACATGGATGACCCGACGAACGCATTCGGCGCTCCAGACGTGGTGGGAGCCGATAACATCAACCACCCAGACGTGCCGCTCCTTGATCGCGATTACGGTGCCGTAGCTGCCGTTCTCGTGTTTAACCTTATCGCCTTCATCCAAGTGGGGGGCGACCAACGAAATCTTCTTCGGAGGTACGCCGACACTGGGATATCCAAGGGCCAGATACACAGTCTCGTTCTCGGTGCTCTGGTTGAACTTCACCTCGGCTTCGAGGGAAACGATGTCGCCTTCGCGGTAGAGTGTCATTGCGGCCTCAGTATTTAAGAAACACGTTCGGGATCGAACCTTCCGCGATCGCGGCAATTAGAGAGCCGGCGACGTTGTCGGTGATGCCAAATTCAGCGAGAGCGGTTTTGATTGCGGTGTTCACGGACTCCCGATGACGAGCGTCGGCTTCCCTGACTTCAGCGGCGGCCTTTGCTTCGGCCTCAGCCTGCGCTACACGACGGCGTTCCGCCTCAACGGCCTCTAGTCGCTCGCGCTCAAGGCGATTAGCTGCTTCCTTGGCCTCGCGCTCCGCGTTTGCGGCGCGTTCCTCGGCTTCCTGACGCTCGCGCTCAAGATGCTCTCTTTCGGCCGTAGCGGCTTCCTCGGCGGCCCTGGCTTCACGAGCAGCCTTTTCCTCAGCCTCGCGTGTAGCCTTCTCAGCGGCTTCCTGAGCGGCTTTACGCTCGCGCTCTAATTGCTCCTGCTCAAGCAGCTTTCGACGGAGTTCTTCTAGCTCTTTCCTGTCGGCCTCACGCTTTTCCGCAGCCTCAATGGCACGATCGAGTCTTTCCGCTATTTCAGCGGTAGTATCGATGGCGCGCTTCTCGAACTCTTCCCAGTTCCGAAGAGAGAGCCCGTTTATCTGTTCGCGATACTGACGAATGGTCTCAGGCGCCGCATCGGCGATGGGGTACTGCCCGATAAGGACAATCTTGGCTAATTCAGCCTCATGAGCCGCAACGCGGGCTTCCTCAGCCTCTTCAAGCCTAGTGACAGGCTCACGGATCGATATTGATAGTGACCCAAGCGATTCACGAGCCTTCTTCCGCTCGGCATCGATCTTCTTCGGCTTCTCCTTGATGACGGCGACATACTCTTTGCCAAGCCGATCAAGCTCATTACAAGCACGGGAGACAAGATACGCAACCGACTTGCAGTGATCTCGACCTTTACGTGTCGAAATATCGAACTGCTCAGCTTTGGCGCGCTCTGTAATCTGAGCGATCACCGCATCCGTCCCGCCAGGAGAAAACACTTTCTCCGGATCAATGGCATCGATATCGATCAACGTCCGTAGATCGAGTTTTGGTGTAACGGCATCCATGATGGTTATCCCGTGATCTGGCGCGGCTTGCGGCGAAGCTTTCCGACCTCGCGCATCAATTGCTTTGTCGTGTTACTGAACTGGACATCTTCGAGCCTGCGCCGTGTTCGACTGTTCGGCTTCGCTCGATTTATGCGCGATACCAGTTCCTCTTGACGCTTCAGGAAGTCGGACAAGAGATTTCTCCGATGAAGGAGCCAAGATCGAGCGCAAAGCAACTCGCTTGATCTGGCGAGAACCCAAGCGCGCGAGAACGCGCATACTCGCGATACATTGAATCGTATCGCTTAGCCTCAATCGCCATCACGTCGATACCGAAGGTGCGGGCATCATTATTCCCGCTAGATACCTTGCTCACGTTGGTATTCGTCGTAGTCAGCCTGAACGTCCCGCGTTGATTCAACGTCTGGCACAAGTCCTGATCCGTCATCACCGAGACGCTTCCAGTGCTCAATCCATTGCTGTCGTACATCACGGCGCTGTTCCTCTGTTGCGTTCCGATATTCTTCATCGGAGCAGAACATGCTTAGGCGAACGAATGTGCTCACCGCATCGTTGCTGCCAGCAACTCCAACCTATCGACCATCGACAGGTGGCGTTTCTTCTGAAACTGATCCCATGCCTGCTTGGCACTCGTTCGATGCCAATCAGCAACGGCGCGAATGGAATCGATCGAAACGCCTTCGCGGATCGCTTGTTCTCTCGTGATGATTCCCAAACGCATGATGTCCTCAATGAGGTGATGAGATTTCTTGCAGGCCGGGCGCTACTCCGGCTCCAGTCTGGCCGAACCTGCTCGAAGCAGGATATCCACTGGCGCTAATCCTCGGCTGTGTTGGGGCGGTGCTTCTGCGACTTTCAGCACTGCTGCAAGAACTGGGTCCGATGGCGGCGGGGCACTTAGCGGAGTCTTCCGCCCTTCCCGACAGAGCAGTCGTAGCATCGCTACCGCCCTGCATAATTGACCCGGACTCATGGATGCCAAGGCCGTCATCGGAACTGAAGATGGACTCCGGGGCTTGGCCGCAGCCAACCTTAACGGCAGCCGGTTCTGCCAGCGCACGCAACGCCAGAGATTGAGAAGCCCATGCGCCGGCCGCATCAATCTCTCCTGCTTCGGACTCCCCAGATTGCTCCGCAGCCATCGACGGGATCACCACCCCTCCGGTTGCGTTCTGGTCAGGATCATAGCCTTTGGCAGGCTCACGGGATGGAATTTGTTGTTTGTGTCTAGCCGCATCCTGCCGGTCATTGTGGTCACCAGCTTTCACAAGGCCACGTTGCGCCTGTACTGGCTTGCCCGAACTCCAACGCTGTTCTGTCTCGGCGACAATTTGCAGGACACTGAAACCGCTACCGGAGCCCTTAGAAAGCGGGCGCGGCCAGAACTGTGAATTGGTTGCCGGTACTCTCCCGGCTGTCACGTCCATAAACTCAGACGTTGCAGGCTGAACCGCGTCAGCCACGCCTACTCGCAACCCCGTACCGGCGGTAGATCCTCTTACGGGGCCTGTGACCCCAGCCATACCGGCCTTGCCTTCGGTTGCTTTCGCTCGGGATACTTTGCTTGAGAAGCAATCCAGCGCGTTAGTAGGGGTGGCGGCCACTGCCGGGGGAACAACAGTGGCCGCCACTTCGTCCATAGGGAAAGGAGTGAAACCCATGGGCGAATCTTCGTAAGAAGTGGGCAGGATCGTGCTCATTCAGCAGACTCCGCCTCTGCGATAAGAAACGCTTCAAGTTCATGGTCATGGCGAACCAACGCGCTAAGCCAACCAGGAATAGAGACCTCGCTTCGGTCAGACGATCGCAGAATTTGCATGTCCGAAATGGTTACTTCGGCAGGAGCGCCACAGTCATAGAAGCGCGGATCGGCTAGATAGCTAGCTCCGACCTGACGGACCTCTGGCGTGAAGTCGTAATCGACGGCAAGGACGAAGTCGTGAGACCCACCATTCCCGATGTCGATATGAATCTCAGTCTTGGCATGGCACCTCATCGTGCCACCCCGTAGCGCCAGAGATAATCGACTACCCCGTAGATGCCGGCAGTGATCACGGTTAGAGCCATCAGCAGTCCGCACAGGGCGAGCATGACAATGAACTCCTTGTCGTCGTCGGTCATTAGATGCTTCCGCAGAAGACGTTGGCGAAAAGGGCCAGCACAGCCAGAAACGCCGTCAGAACAGCAAGATCACGCGCAGCGGTAAGCGTCTCAATGAAGAGATTCATTCTCGCCTCCGAAGTCCAAATCAGCCTCAACAGGCAGATGCATAATCGCGGCGAGCATATCGATGGAGAACAGCGTTTCTCCGTCTTCGTCGTAGTATTCAATCCGACCGGCCTCGAAATCGAAGACGATGTCGCCAGCAGGGATACTGACTCCACTCGCAGGTTCGAAACCGAAAGCCATCCACGTCATATGGTCGACGTCGTCACAGTCTTCCGCTGTTCCAAGAAATCGACCCATGACACAGATGTCGATCACCTCTTGGCATTCATGAAGTTCAATCGGGGCGTGATGAGCGAATCTGTTAGACATCAGCAGCCTCCTTCACTTCCCGGAGAATTGCCTCTCTCGACATGTAGACATGCCGCCGCTCAACAGCCGACTTCATGGCAAGATTGATAATCACCTGACGCTCAGGCGGAATATTTCCGTGTCGAGCAGCGCGCATCAGTTTCTTGATGCTGGAACGGTCACCAACAATGCACTTGCCGGGAATGAAGTTGCCGTCGCTGTCATAACGACGATGCTTCGAAATACGGACGCCGCTAACAGCGTTAATGAGGTGGAAGGGGACTGACATTAGCGAGCCTTCCCCAAGCAGTAAGCGTTCATATACCCGTCGAAGGACGACAGAGCGCAGCCGACGAAGTGCTTCCGATACTGATCAGCCTCAAACTCGTCAGAGAAGACCGCGTAGATCTTACCGTTCTGTCCGATCCGCAGGCGCTCTCCGGAAAACGATCTGGAGTCGTCGTAGTCGACTTTGAATGAATGCACATTACCGCCGTACACGGCGTAGGGAAGAACCTTCGATCCATCGACCTGGCGGATACTCAGAAACTGAGCCGGTCGCCCCTTCCCATACACAGAACCCGTTGCTGTCTGCATCGTCCCCTCCGTTGCTGTAGTCGGAAATTAATTCCAACAGAAACGGAAGTCAACATTTATCTGGAAATAAATTCCGAGTTCGTTTAAGGGTAGTTTTGCCGCCCCGCTTCGACTTCGGGTGGCTATGCCTCTCACGTTCGGATCAGAAACGTGCCGTGAGCAGGCGAGACCAGTGCAGGGATGCGCGTCGCATGTCCGACCGCCAATCCTGATGCCGGGACAAAAGCATTGGAATCCATTCGTGGAATCAACGACTTGGCAAAGTTTCCAACCCCCGGCGAAATTCCTCTCGTCAGACGGTGAACAGTAATGTTCGCACGCGAATACGTTCATCGGAGCGGGGTGACCGCATGAACATGATTTTTGCGCCAGAACCCAAGGCCATCAACCTCCGTGATTATCAGTCCGACGCCGTGCAGCAGCTCCGTGAAGGCATCCGTGTCGGGTGCAGGCGGCAAGTCCTGGTGGCTCCAACCGGCAGCGGCAAGACCGAAATGGCGATGAGCATCGTGCAGGAAAGTCAGCGTAAGGGCGCGACGGCATGGTTCATCGTGGATCGTATCGCACTGATCGACCAGACGAGCGATCGATTTGCTCAGTACGGGATCGACCACGGCGTCATTCAGGCGGATCATTGGCTGACCGACCGCAGTAAGCCGGTGCAGATCGCCAGCGCGCAAACCATAGCGCGGCGGAAATTCACAGAACTGCCAGACTTAATCATCGTTGATGAGGCACATTGTCGGTACAAATCAACGGCGGACGTCATCGCCCGCGCCAAGCTGGCCAAGGTGATCGGCCTGACCGCAACGCCATTTACCGCTGGTATGGCCGAAGATTGGGATGGACTGGTCAACACTACAACCGTCAACAAGTTATTGGCGGATGGGTATCTGGCTCCGCTGAAGATTAAAGCCTGCGTCACGCCGGATATGACGGGCGCGAAGAAGAAATTCACAGGTGAATATGAGGACGAAGAAGCCGGAACGCGCGGGCTCACCATCATCGGTGACGTTGTTCAGACGTGGATCGAGCGGACGCGGAAGCATTTCGGCGGGCCAGCCAAGACCATCGTATTCTCGCCATCGGTTGCCCATGGTGCGGAGCTTTGCCGTCAGTTCTCGGAAGCCGGGTTCAATTTCCAGCAGCTGTCCTATCTCGACGTGGACGATGACGAGCGGCGGGCGAAGATCGCGGAGTTCCGAAGGCCGGATAGCGCCATTCATGGCTTGGTGTCTTGCGCCGTTTTGACAAAAGGCTTCGACGTTCCTGATGCGCTGGTTGGCATTTCCTGCCGGCCATACCGCAAGAGTTTTTCCAGCCCCATTCAGGAAATGGGCCGGGTGATGCGAACCGCGCCGGGCAAGGAATATGGTCTGTGGCTCGATCATAGCGGCAACTCCATTGCGTTCGCGGATGATACAGCCCGGCTGTTCGAATACGGTGTGGACAGCCTCTCCGAGGCTCAGAAGCGCGATAGTGAGGTCCGCGAGCCCAAGGAAAAGACCAAGAACGAAAGGTTCTGCGGTTGCTGCGGAATGCAGATGGATGTCGGCACTATGATTTGCGCGTCATGCGGGTGGGAAAGGCCGCAGCGGGGCGGAATCGAGATAGTTCGGGGCGAACTTATCGACCTCGAATTGAAGGCGTCGGTAGCCTTCAAGCCACGTAAGGGGATGAGGGCTGAGTGCTTGCGTGATCCTTGCGCAATCTGGAACGCCTGCTTGGCATACTGCTTTGAACGTGGCCGGAAGGGGCCAGATATGGCTCGCAAGTGGGCATATCGGACGTGGAAGGAAATTTATCCAGACAGCAAGTTGCCTCGCGGGCTTTATGACGCGAATTGCAGCCCGTCCAACGTCACCTACGACCAATACAGTCTAGTTGATCGCGAGGTCATACGGAGCCGAAAATCCTACAAGCGCAAGGGGGCTGCATGAATCTCGACGACGCAATCTGCGAAAGCGCACATCACAAATCGCGAACAGGCCAAACATCGGCGTAACGCTGACAACGTATTCATACCTGAAACAGAAAGGCTTCAAGGATGTGGCTCTCTAAGCCCGTAACGGTGCCAGATGTCACTCCTTGATGAGAAGCCCATGATGGCCGCGCCGGAACCCCCAATCCCGCCAGACGCCGACTTACGGCATATGCCGAGTTACATGATCGACGTCCAAGCGCTGCTCGATAGCGACTTGGCGGCGTTCGGCGACCCGGCCGCTAATTGGTACGCGGTGCTGTCATGGTGTGCGTCTCTTCATCAAGTCCCGGCCGGGTCACTGCCTGATGACGACTCTGTTCTAGCCTATCTTGTTCGGCTTGGGAGGGACGTTCGCACATGGAAGAAAATGCGGGACAAAGGATCGCTTAAGGGGTGGGAGAAGCATTCTGACGGGCGGCTTTATCATCCGGTTGTGACGAAAAAAGTTCTGTCGCTCTTAGAAAAATCAAGAGCAGCAAAGGCTGCAACAGCGGCGCGTGAAGCAAAAAAAAAGGCGCAAGTGCCTGAAAACACTACCTGTGATAATATCGAACGATCATCTGGCGATGGCCGTGCGATGACGCAGAAAGGTATCAATAGAAGGGAAGGGAAGGGAATAGAAGGGAAGGAAAGAGAAGAGAAGGAAACGGAACAAGATTCAGTAGCTATCGCTACTGACGCTACCGCGTCGATTGACTACCGACAGAGACTGTTTAGGGAAGGACTATCAAAGCTATCGACGATGACAGGGAAGAACCCGAATGCCTGTCGTTCCTTCATCGGTAAATGCCTGAAAGCAGCAGACGATGATGCCGTCATCGTTCTCAGGCTAATCGAAGATGCGGAAAGGAATCGGGTGGCGGATCCGTCTGCATGGATAGCCGCTAGTCTCAAATCCCGAGGGAAGTTTGGTTCTAGCCCATCCAAAGCCGAGTCGGCCGCCGAAGGTATCAGCGCGTATTTCAGAGCGAAGCAGGAATTCCAGAATGAACAATCTCGTCAAAACCAAGTGCTCATGTACGATGGTTCCGAAGGACATCAGATCGGCGGTGATTGACTGGTCAAAGTTCTCCGATGAGATCGGACGCGGCATTTCCGCTAACTGCGCATGGTCTGAGTTGGTGAAAGCTGATGAAGGATTGGCTCGCTGCGAGCGGATGCTTCAAGCGGCCGAGTCCGAGTCCCGGCCCGCCACGCCAACCGAAATTGACTTGGCGCTCCGCGAATTGATGGCTGGGTATCTAGGCCACGGCAAAAGCGAAATGGCGGCGTTCGGCGTGGTTTTGGCGAAGCATATCGACGGGATGTCTCCGAGCTATTTTGCGCTCCGCCATGGATGCGAAGCAGTGCTTCTGGAAAGCAAATACTTCCCGTCAGTGGCGACGGTTTGCCAAGCGATAAGCGGCGTCGAATCCGACGTTCAGGCGCTTCGAGACACCATCAAGCGTCTCCGCGCAGCTCGGGACAGCATCCAGAAGGTGAAGGACGAATACGACAGGGGAAGGGAAGAAGCGCGGCGGACTGAACGTCGCCATCAATGCTTTGCTGCTATTGAGGCAGGTGGCGATTTATCGGTATTCGAGCCTGAATTAGTTGAAGGCTGTAAGAGGTGGTTATCACGGGCAGAGCGCGCGTAGAAATAACCGCCAACAAAGATCGCAACGGGCAGGCCGATAAGGGCGTAAAACTGTAGAAATGTCATCGGTCTAATCAACTCAACGCCGCCCGTGGAGTATGGAGGAGTCTCGTTCCCTAAATGTTCCACGTGAAACAATGTGCACGTGATCGGCGGGGCCTAACAGTCATGATCTTCTCGTGCGCTGATGACGTAGGCGGCTAATCCATTTTTCGTAGCAACTCCATCAGAGGGCGACCGTTCAATTGCTTGAATGAGGTTCTGTCACCCCACAAGGTGACGCCATCTCCGCTCGGTAGTTTTACTCGAACCTGCCAAGGTCTATCCCAGTCGGTAGTGAACGGGCTGCTGATTAGTGCGGCCTCAAGGTCAGTTTCTGCTAATACGCACCCTAAACTTTTAAGCCACCTGTCGTCGCTAGAAATGACCGCTTTGGTGGCTTCCTGTAAACTCGAAGGGTAGATGCAGAGGATGGCAGAGCTATCCGTGAGCATTTTTTCAGGGATAGGGGCCGATACTGCCACTGATGAAGCGAGAGATAGTAGGATTATGCTGAAGGCTATTCTTGTCATCTGAAACTCTCTGGCATGGTTCTGACGGCAAATAGGGTGTGATCGGCCATCATCGCCGCCTCTTGTCCGCCCCGACCGTTACGTGCGCAACCTGGTACTCGGACTTTTTTAGCGTGAATGCCCGGTGCTCTCCTTTAGGTGGATTGTGCTGCTCGACATGCCAATGGGTGTCTGTTTCTCGGCGTAGAACCTTCACGCAAGCCCAATGCGAACCATCGGCCCGTTCGCCGCGAAAGATACACGTATCGCCAGGAACAGGGGTCAGATTTGGGTTAACGTGAGCAACCCAGCCCGGATAGTATTCCGGGATCATTGATGTGCCATCAATCATGACGCCGTAGGGGTCGCGAACCCGAGCGAGACTTTCAGGTCTGGTGGCGGTTTCAAATGGAATTTGTTCAAGGATAGGCGAGCCCTTGCCGCCGTTCGCAAATCTGTAGAGCGGCATATCTCCGGATTGTCCCACTGTCGTCAGCACGGTTGGTGTGAATCTGTCCCGAGTCTTGGGCGGTGTGGTGATTGTCGAACCATGTTTTAATTCAGGTTCAGTCATGCCGATCGCCTTGGCGATCTCAGCCACTATCGTCCCGCGAGGATTATCAACCTTGCATTTGACGTATTTGGCTAGGTTTTCCAGCAATGATTTATCGTCCTCGCGGCCCATCTGGCGTGCAAGCTCCGGGATATTCCACCCGAGTTCGTGAAGTCGATTTTGTAGCCGTTCGCCCCAGTGCATGGATTGGAATTTATCACCAGGATGTTTTTCCGGTTCGGAATTCGAAAATCCTTGCTTTCGGAATTTATCGGAATTATATTCCGAACATGAGTGAGACATTCCAACCCCGAACCATTCTTCAAATCATTAAGGCTGCTGGCGGTCCAGGAGCGATCGCTACTGCGTCTAACGGGGCTGTATCCGTCGATGCCATATACAAGTGGGCGCATATCGGTATCCCGGATCGTCACTGGGTATTCGTGATGCCGCTAGCCGACGCCTCGGCGGAGGAAATGCTTGCCGCCAATATTTCCGCCCGTTCTTCGTCCCACTCCGCCGTTTCTGACGGTCCGGCGTAGCGGATTCCGCCGTATGAGTGCCTTCGACGTCATAGACGAGTTCGGCCTGACGTATGGTCATGGAAGGCTTCTCGTTGCTTTGGCGAAAGCTGGTAGGTTGGACAAGAAAGGTATCTCCAAGCTCCGTGCTTCTGCTGGAGTCTCTGAGGATACGGTATCCACGCATATCTCCAAGATTCGGAAGATGCTTTCCGGTCGAGGAATTAGAATCAAGACGGTTCACAATATTGGTTACGAGATGGACGAGGACTCTCGTTCTATCGTTCTCGAAATTCTCAATCGCAAGTCTGTCCGAATAGATAGCGAGTAGACACGCGGCATCATGTTTGGTGCCGCGGATAATAACTTGTGAGCGGATCAACCGCTCTGCGTCATCCAGTGTGTGTGCGTAACGGGAGTAACTCATGTCGCTATTGTCGCTAGATGCGACCGGAAATCCAGCGAGAGATACCGAAGTTCGTTTCGGTAAATGCCGCAATGGATTTCGGTTTATCGAAGCGATGACTGCTGTTGCGAGAGGTCTGTGGCCGAAGAAGACGGCTGTAAATCTTAGCTCGCGCGCCGATGTGAGTCCCCGCATGGCCGAGTATTGGCTCGCGTGTAAGCATGAGATGTCGCTGGAGTCGGTTCAGAACCTAATTCAGAGCGACGAAGGATATGAATTTCTCGTCGCCTTTATGGGCGATTCAAAAGCTCAGTGGTGGAGCGATGTCCAGTGCGTAAAGAAGCGGATCGATATCCGGCGCAAGATGGATGAAGTGCAGCAGGAAATGCGAGCGCTTAACGACGAGTAACTACTTTCGTGGTGGGGACCACGTTTAAGGGGTTGGGGAGAATGATCATGCTGCGTCTTCGCTGGGGTTTCTGCGACCTGATGTCTAAAATTTTAAGCAACTTGTCTATTTGGGCAGCCGAGAAGGCCAAGGAATACAGCCTTCGTGCTGATGAGATTCAGTTCGGGGGCGGCAAGTAGATGCTTTGCTTAAGTGTACGCCAGCCGTGGGTGCATGGCATCTTCAATCTCGGGAAGCCGATCGAAAATCGAGATTGGCCGACAAAGGTCCGCGGTTGCGTTCTTATCCACGCATCCAAGACGATGACGTTGGATGATCGTGCTGGTTTTCTCGATACGTGCGAACGTCTTGGCATCCTAATTGATGCCCGGGAGTTTGAACAACTTCCGCGCGGTGCAATCGTCGGCTCTGTCGAGATAGTCGATTGCGTCAAGCAATCTTCATCCCCGTGGTTCTTCGGACCCTACGGATTCGTTCTTCGCTCCCCGATCCAGTTCAAGAAGCCGATTCCATACAGCGGTCGGCTCAAGTTCTTCGATGTGCCAGATGATCTCGTGCGGGAGGCCGCGTGAGTGGCGTGGATATACATTCCCCAAGCATCAACATCATCAGCCTATGTACAGGCGGTGCCGGGTTGGACCTGGGACTTGAACTCGCTCTCCCTCAAGCTAGAGCAGGCTGCTACTTGGAGAGGGAAGCATTCGCCATCGCGCACTTGGTTGCAGCGATTGAACAAGGCTTCTTGGCTCCGGCACCTATCTTCTCGGATGTGCGATCCTTCAACGGCAGGCCGTGGCGTGGAGCCGTGGATTGCCTCATTGGGGGGATCCCTTGTCAGCCATGGAGTAACGCCGGCAAGCGTCTCGGCACCGACGATGAACGCGATCTCTGGGGGTCAGCAAGACGCATCATCGCTCAAGCAAGGCCATGGATCGTTCTCATTGAGAACGTCGCCGGGATGCTCAACGCGGCGGGGGCTGACAACATCGCTGGCGCGGAGCGCGTTAGACGAGACTTACACCGACTGGGTTTCACGGTTGAGACAGGACTGTTCACGGCGGCGGAAGTCGGTGCGCCGCATGAGCGGGAACGTCTCTTCATCCTCGGCGTGGCCGACGATGCGGTGCGGGGATGGGGCGCTGGCGCATCTGCGCGAGGGCGTGACGGAGAGTCGAGGGCGGATCGAGGATGCCGTAGCGATGTGGCGGACGCCGACAGACGACAGCCGTCGCGGTGGTCCTCAGAGCGGCCAGAAACGAGCGCAGGGCGGCCATACAGTAAACCTTCAGGATCAGGTTCAGGACTTCAAGGTCAGAACGTCGACCTGGCCGACGCCGACGACACGGGATTGGAAGGACACCGGGAATCTATCGAACGTCCCGGAGAATGCACTGCTGGGTCGAGCAGCGGCGAATTGGTCAACACCGCGAGCGACGGACGGCGAGAAGGGCGGGCCGAACCAGAAGTTCGGAGCGGGCGGGATTCCGCTCCCGTCTCAAGCGGCGCAATGGCGAACCCCGACGAATGGATCGAACAATGCGATGCGTGGTCTGGGGCAGACAAAGGAAGGTGCGCTGAGCCGCGTGAACGCTGGACACGCGATCAATCTACAGGATCAGGTCGCATTATGGCAGACGCCGTCAGTAGCGGATACGACGGGCGGTCGGATGACTCGCTCGGGCGAGCGGTCCAACGAGATGTTGCTGAAGGGGCAAGCGGCTGCGCTAGTCGAGCAGTGGCCGATGCCACGCGCGAAGGAGGACGGTCAATATCAATACAGCCGGGGCGACAAGACGAAGCCGGTGGCGACGTTGACGGGGAAGGCGCTGTCGTCGTGGCCAACCCTGACATCTCTCAGCTACAGCGGGAGCCATCAGCCCGGCAATTCTCGGAGTTACAACGATACGATGCGCTTGGCCTCTTTCCTCCCGGCCCAGCCGATTACGAGGCATGGAGCATCATCGCGGAACACGCTCCTGGATTCCTACCGGCGTTATCGCGCTACGACAGATTCATGCTTGAGGTCAGAGCGGCGGTCGCTGCTGCTTATGGCAATCCGAGCGCGCGGGAAAGGCTGGACGAAAAAGGCCCCTACGGCCTTCGTAAGGAAGTCGTTCAGGAGATCGCTCAATCCGCACTTCGTGGGGTGGATGATGGGATGGCCGCAGCCCGCATCGATTGGTTGCGGCTTTTTGGAAATGGAGTCGTGCCTATTCAGGCCGCGCTGGCGTTCCGCACTCTCTGCTCTCGATTGGCAAACCGAGGCAGTGCCACAGCAATTGAGCTTGTTCGGTTGATGGAGGCGGCATGAGCGTCACCGTCATCCATGCGGATTGCTTCGATGCGATAAAGGCAATGCCAGAGAACAGCATTGATAGCGTCTGCACCGATCCTCCTTATTCCATCAACTTCATGAACAGGTCGTGGGATACGGGAGAAGTGGCGTTTAATGTTGATTTCTGGAAAGAAGCTCTGCGCGTCCTTAAGCCGGGTGCCCATCTTGTCGCATTCGGAGGTGCCCGTACCTATCATCGGCTGGTGTGCGCCATCGAAGATGCTGGTTTCGAGGTACGAGATCGTATCCGCTTTGAGCAGTCATTCGACACCAAGTATGGCACCTTCATTAGCGGCCTGGGTGACAGCCAGCGCGGCATTCTTTTCGAACTGTTGAATGATTACGCCGATGGTGGCTTGGAGTTGGCATGGGAGTTCGGTCAAGGATTCCCGAAATCACTTGATGTCAGCAAGGCGATTGATAAGGCGGAAGGTGCAGTTCGCGAGGTGATTGGCTACGACGCTAGCAAGGCAAGGCCAAACAAAGATGGCTATGCAAAGGTAACGGCCGCAGTCGGTGATCGGCAGGGGAACGCCGGTCACAAGGATAACGGCGCAACGATCACCGCACCGGCCACTGACGCTGCGCGCCAATGGGAAGGATGGGGAACCGCACTCAAGCCCGCACACGAACCGATTGTCCTCGCGCGCAAACCTCTCTCTGAGAGCACAGTCGCAGCTAATGTGCTGAAATGGGGCACGGGAGCGATCAATATTGCCGATTGCCGTATCGCACCTGCAGAAGGAGCGCGCCCGGCGAGGTCTACGGAGCGTAGCGCAAGCGGGCTCATCGGGAAGGGCGGCGCGGTCACCTACGGCCACTTCGCAGTCAGGGGCAGCGTAGCCGTAGGTGAGACAACTGAGGGCCGATGGCCGGCCAATGTCATTCACGATGGTTCCGAGTCTGTAGTCAACCAGTATCCTCAGTCCAATGGGCAGTTGGCGGATGCCAAGGACGACGGATCTCCGAAATCAGGGAACGTCTACGGCAAGATGCGCCATAGAGATGGCGAGGCATCTAAAGATCGCCGCTACACCGATGAAGGTGTCACCTACTTCGCGATGAAACCTGGTGCGCGACGCGGTGATGCTGGATCAGCGGCGCGTTTCTTCTATGCAGGGAAGGCATCACGCGCGGATCGTGCCGGTAGCAAGCATCCCACGGTTAAGCCGATCAGCATTCTTGAATGGCTTGTTACGCTGATTACGCCGCTGGGCGGGACGGTGCTCGATCCCTTTGCCGGTTCAGGCACCACGGGCGCAGCAGCCCGGAACAAGGGATTCAACTGCATCCTGATTGAGCGTGAAGCCGAATACATCGCGGACATCAACCGCAGGCTGGCGATGCCGATTGGTAATGCCGAGCCGAAGCGATCAATCCACACAACGAAAGCGAACGTGCCAGCCGATCTTGGCCCGCTATTTGCGGCGATGGAGAACAAATGAGCAGCCTAAACGAAGCCACACTTATCGGACGCGTCGGTAAGGATCCTGAGATAAAAGCGACGAGCCATGGCAATCGTGTTGCCAATTTCAGTCTCGCTACATCTAAGTCATGGCGCGACAAAAGCACGGGCGAGAAGAAAGAAAACACGCAGTGGCATAGGATTGTCGTTTGGGGCGACGGACTCGTCGGCATCGTCGAGAAGTACGTCAAGAAAGGCTCGCAGATATTCGTCCGTGGTGAAATCCAGACTCGTAAATGGACGGATCAGGCTGGCGTCGAGAAGTATTCGACCGAGATCGTCGTTCAAGGGTTCAAGGCTGAGATCGGGTTGCTCGGCAGTCGCGGCGGGTCATCTCGCGACGATGATGGCGGGCAGCAATCGAATGACGCGGGTGGTTCGTATGGGGTGATGGACGACGACATCCCGTTCGCGGCAGAGTTTCGTTGATCTCCTAATGTCAGTCCAATTCCATACAGGTGATTGTCGTCAGGTGCTCGCATCGCTCCCAGATGAGAGTGTTGGTGAAGTGCGCTGCGCGATTTTCGGTCTATCAGGTTCGATGCGCCTGTATGCGAAAACCCAGAAGGGTGCAATGCCGTCCAGCCTTCGAGACCTAACGCGATTGCGGCCTGATACTGTTCATTTATGGAATGGTACTGAGTGGAGCGCTGTTGAACAGTGGGGGCACTTGCCCACGGCAAGGTCAGTCCGTGTCACGCTAAGGAGTGGAGAGAGACTTCGTTGTCATCCGGGAGCGCTGTGGTCTACAGCGCGCGGAGGTGTCGCCGCATCTGTTCTCAGTGTTGGTGATGTGATCACTACGACAACAATACCTGAGAGCGATGACGCTGCGAGGCCTAGCCATCTTGATGATGCGCAGATCGGATGGTTTGTCGGTCTATACATAGCTGAAGGTTCGATTTCTGGCGACTGCATCCAGATTGCGGGTCATCAAAAGGAAGTGGAGCGATATCTGTCGCTTGAGCAGTTGGCGCTTGATTATCACGGTCGAGCCAGTCTCTATCATCTTGAGGGAAAGACGGCGACGATCAATCTGTATGGTTGTGTACTTCGTGGGATTCTAGAGTCCTATGTTAGTGGTAGCGGCGCAAAGCAGAAGCATCTGCACCCTAGGTGCTGGCAGCGTTCAAATGAATTTCTGCGTGGAGTATTGGTCGGCTATCTCTCGGGGGACGGTGCCTGGGAGGAAGACAATCGTCGGTGGCGGCTAGGGTTCACGGATAATGCGCGTCTAGCTCAGGACATTCGGACCATTTGCGCTCGACTCGGCGCTACATTGTCCCTGCGACGTACCAATCATGCAATCGGCGAGAAGAAATATCCCGGCTTCCGTGGCGAAGTGCGGATGGCGTCGGACGTGCCACAGCGAATACGGCCAAGAGGTGAGGTGGTTGCAGTTTGCGGTGATGCGTCGCAGCCTTTTTGGGCCTTGAAGCTGAGGTCCAATCGTCAATTTGTATCGCTGGCATCAGGTGTTGTTGTCGGTGATGGCGACATTGCCGCAACCCCAGAGCGGATAAATGGGCCGTTGTTCATGTCCACGGAGACGGCATGAGCAACGTAGCGTTATCGCCATGGACCGACGTGATGGTCGACAGATCCCGCGAGCATTGGCTTACTGGAATGTCGGTTACTGAAAGTCGGGACGCTATCAATGCCGAGTTCGGTACGTGTTTTACGCGCAACGCCATTATAGGAAAGCGGTTTCGTCTGGGTATGACAGATACTGCTTTGATCAAGAAGGTCGGCGTTCAATCTCCCGTCGCGAAGAAGGTGATAGGAAGAAGTGTAAAGCGCGCTGACAATAAGAAGTCTGGCGCCAAAGCGTATAGCCCAAAGGTTATGCCGAAGCGGAGCTTAACTCCGGGGGCAAGCGCTCGCCGCTTGGATGAGTTGATCTGGGATCGAGAGCGAGCAGCGCGCGCGTTTTATGGAGATGGAGAGTTCATCGGACTGATGCAATTGACGAGTTCAACGTGTCATTGGCCGATCGATAAGGACGGATCAACGCTGTATTGCGGTCAACAATCCATGGATGCGAAGCCGTACTGCGCGAAACACTGTGCAGTTGCCTATGAACCTCGCCAAAAGAAGGTGAAAGCAGCATGACGCCGGCCGCCCGTCTCATGGTTGAAGAACTAGCCAAGCTAGCAAAGCGTGGCCTTACCTATAAAGAGGCCGCTTGGATTCTCAATGTTCGGCCACGCTACGTTGCCAATCTCGCAAATAAGCATGGCATCGCGTTCAGATTGGAAAGGCGCGGTCGGAAGTCTCATGATGAGGGGAGTGTAGCGGCGTGACGTGGGACGTTCTTACATTTCTCCTTTGTTGGACGATTTCCTCACTTTTTCTCGGGCCGATCGTCGGGAAGATCATTGCGAGGATGATGAGATGACAAAAAGATCATCAACCGATGGTCTTAGCCGATCGGACGGTTCTCAGTGGGAACCAAGAACTTTGCACGATAATGTCATTCATCTTGCCGGGCGCATTCCCCTGCCGCCCAGTCGCTCGGTTGCGCGGTCCCGAGGCAAGAAAGGCCGCGCTCTATTTCACCCGGTTATCTTTTCCTTAGTCGGCCAGCGAGAGGGTCGGCTTACAGAAATGTTGCCTCCCGAAGGTAACCGGGCTGCGAAAGCAGAGTCATTCGTTCCGGGCCAAGGCAACAGTCTCTCGCATTCATTTATGGCGCGGCTTCTAAGAGATGTCGCCATCGCACCAAAAGAGGCGGCGTTTATTGTGGTGAGCGGGATCGGTATCCCATCCGCTGTCATCGCTCTTCTATGCATAGCTTCCTGAGTTAGAGAGTAGTTGATGTTGACTGAAACGCAGATCAAAGCGATCGAGCGACATAAGAGATTCAAAGCTGATATTGCCGCGAAGGCGGCATCATTGAACGCTCTCAAACCGAGCGACGGGAAGTCGAAAGACCCAGCACCTGTGCCGTCTTCTGTGTCAAAAAGGTTCGATGCGCTGGAGCGAGAAGTTTCTGATCTGCATGAAATCTTGGCGTCTCAAGGTGAACTAATTGCTAAGCTCTTCAAGGAGTCGATATCCGATACGCCGCGGTTTTCAGAGATTCTCGATGTTGTGTGCGATCACTACGGGATCTCTCTATTAGAGATCACTAGCCAGCGAAGAAGCCTGACGGCCACAAAGCCGAGAACGATTGCTTATTATCTCGCACGAAAGCTTACGGGGCTTTCGATGCCACAGATCGGCGCGAGACTTGGTGGACGGGACCATACCACTGTTCTTAGCGGGGCCAACAGGATCGCTAAAGAGATTCAGTCCGATGATCTGTTGCGGAAGGATATCGACCGTCTTGAGTTGAAGATAGCCGAAAAGGTTCTCAATAGAGAATCACCGCGCGGACAGCAGGTCGTGCATAAATTGCCGGGCCTTTCCTGATGTCAGATCTCTCTCAGGGAAGTGCCGTCATAATGGCGGCTCATGGTGTTATTGAGAGCCTTTATCAGGGGAAGCAGAGACAACCCGTAACATGGCATATTCCGCTCGATGTCTTCCAGTTTCTTCTAAGCGTAGCGAACGATGCTGATCCGAAGAAAACCGTACAGGATCTATTGAACGAGCGCATCGCGAGTCCGGCATTTGCGCTATGTCCAATAGACCTTCGGTTAGCGCTGCGAGATATCGCTCAGGCCGAAGATACATCTCCTGACACACTGGTCGCTTCCTGGATCAGAGATCGGATCGACTACGAAATCAAAATGAAGGCGGAAGATCTGTAATGGTGCAGAACACATCATCCGCCGTTATGCAGCAGCGCCGCGAGGCGTTGGATAGTCTCGATGACTTCCCGACGATGCCGTGGGCTACGAGGGCTTTAATAGAGTACATCCTGTTTCCGCACATGAACGTATTCGCTCCAGACAGGGAGCTTAAACGTCAGAAGGTATGGGAACCAGCCTGCAACCGCGGTCACATGGCGAAGCCGCTGAGCGAATATTTCGGGCGCGTCTATACAAGTGACGTTCATGACTACGGTGATGAGTCTATCGGGTTCTGTCAGGATCGCGTTGTCGATTTCATTTTTCCGGATTCGGAAAGCCCGGTGATTTCATCAGGCGGCGTCGATTGGATCATTACCAACCCGCCGTTTCGTCTCGCCGAGCAGTTCGTTGAACGCGCGTGGAGCGTCACGGGAGTTGATGGGGTCGCCATCATTGCTCGAACCGCCTTCCTTGAAGGCGTCGGACGGTATGAGAGGCTTTTCAAGACATCACCTCCATCAATCGTGGGACAGTTCACTGAGCGAGTCCCGATGGTGAAGGGTCGCCTGACATCAAAGGGATCAACCGCTACGGCGTACTGTTGGCTTGTCTGGATGAGGGGCATTGAGGGAACGAAGTTGGTTTGGATACCGCCGTGCAGGAAGCGGCTAGAGCGAGAAGGAGATTATCCGCCTGAGAAGGTTGATGTAGCGGATGATGACGGAGAGCGGGGGGAATCAAAGCAGAAGCAATGTGAACTGGAGATACTAGATGTCTGACGTGCGAGCGAATGAGCCGGATCAAGCGGCTATCGATGCGGTGAATCTTTCCCGTATCGTGAAGGCGATGGGGGACAAAGATTCCGCAGTTGGATCATTGCGGAGTGTTTTCGCAAAGGCTGAGTTGCAGAACCTTAACACCGAGGCGGCGAAAATCGATATTCGTCTCGTCAAGAAGGGTGATAACGCCCTCGACGATCATTTCGAGCTTTTCCGCAAGACCGGCGAGTATGTGAGGCTGCTCGGCAAAGAGTTGTCGCCGGCGCAGTATGAACTGTTTGGCTTGCGCCAAGGTCCGACGCCAGAAGATGAGAAGGCTGGGATTGAAGGACTTGCGGCTGGCCGTGCTGGTCAGGAAGAAAACAGCAATCCTTACGAGATCGGATCACTCAAGGGTCAGGCGTGGCTATCCAGCTTTCGTGAGGGATTGTCCGAACGCAACCTAGTTCTATCCATGCCAGAACCGAAGGCTGACGACGACGACGAGGACGGCGACGAGTCGGATGAAGACGACGAGTCCGAGGACGAATAGTCGATGCTCGCCGGTCTCGACATCTCCAAGTCCGCAACAGGATGGGCTGTCATTGACGGTTCAACCTGCCACAGCGGGGTATGGCGCTGCCCCATTGTAAAGCCAGAGGGATTGGGTGTCGGGAAGATTGATGCTGTCTATACCGGGATGGTTGCAGATTGGCTCCATGGCCAGATATTCGCGCTTACGAAGCGGTTTACGCTGACTCATGCGGCCATCGAGCAGCCTATGCCAGGTAACAGTAAGAAGCGGAAGCCTGCATCGTTCAAGGGCGCAGGTAGCTTCGAGTTATCCGGTGCTGATATTGCGCCAGAAGTCTCAGTTGGCACCACGGCGTTCGATGTCACCCATTTTCTTCATGGCCTGGTCGTCATCGGGGCGCGGGTCTTTGCTCGGCAGAATATTCCGGCTGTTTATGTCGCGTCCCAGACATGGCGCTCGACGATGCAGGTTGGACGTCCGCCGAAACAGGATGTCGTCAAGGGCAAATTGGTCAATCTCAGCGCCAGTCAACGTCGAGATTGGTACAAGCGCCGCGCATTGGAAATCTGCCGCAAGCGCGGCATTCGCGTGGATAGCCCCGACCAGGCAGAAGCTGTCCTGATCGCACTTCACCTTCAAACCATCACTGAGCGGGATCGTGTCGATATGTTCACGCCCGCCAAGCAACTGGAGACCCCGTTTTGAAGCTAACCATTGAACGTCAAGCAATTCTCAAAACCCTTGGCCGCGTCCAGCGCGTCACCCGAGGGAGAAATACAATCCCAATCTTATCCAACATCAAGTTGGAGGCGTCTGGTGATCATCTCACTATCACTGGCACCGACCTCGACATTGAGGTTAGAGACATCTGTGTGGCTAAGGTAGAAGAGGCCGGATCCACCACGGCACCGGCTCAGATGCTTTTGGATATCGTTCGAAAGATGCCAGAAGGTGCGCAGATCGTGATGGATCAGTCCGATGATCCCGTCATGACGGTTAAGGCTGGCCGATCAAGGTTCAAGATACAATGCCTCCCGGTCTCCGGTTACCCAGAGCTTGGGATGGAGAATACAAACTGTGTATTCCAGATCGAGCCTAATGTCCTCAAGGCTATGTTCGACAAGGTCTCGTTCGCGATATCGACGGAAGAAACCCGCTACTATCTGAATGGCGTCCACCTTCACCTCGAAGGCGACAGTGCCTTACGTGCGGTTGCGACTGATGGTCATCGGCTGGCTGTGCGGTCTATCGACATCCCGGAAGGTATCGAAGATCACCTAAGCATCATCGTGCCACGCAAGACTGTATCAGAAGCGCTTCGACTGGCAGGTGAAGTCAGTGGAGAGATCACGGTTTCTATCTCACAGGGTAGAATCCGGTTCTCTGTCGAGAACACGGTTTTAACGTCAAAACTGATCGACGGGTCGTTCCCAGATTACAAGCGTGTTATTCCGTTGAACAATAACCGTATTGCAGTCGTTGATGCTGACGATTTGAAAGCGGCAATTGAACGAGTCTCAACGGTCGCCTCCGAGCGCGGCAAAGCGGTGAAGTTCACCTTTTCGGAAGGGGCTCTCAATCTCAGCATCAACAATCCCGATAGCGGTTCGGCAGAGGAAGAACTGGCAGCTGACTATACAGCCGAGCCATTCGAGATCGGCTTCAACTCGTCCTATCTGCTCGATACAGCGAAGTCCCTTGATGGCGAATCTATCACATTCCGCTTAGCCGATGCTGGCTCGCCAACAATCATCGTTGGCACTGATGCGGAGCATACGACGGTCCTTATGCCATTGAGGATCTAGCATGACCGAATCAGAAGCCAAGGAAGCCGTTGCTCTCTATGAGTCAATCGCGGCGGATAAGAAGGAATTGGCTCTATTCGCCAGTATCCGTGAGAACGGATCCAGCGTTCGTATCTTCTTCAAGGGCAAGTATAACGGCTATTCGAGCGCAGATATGAAGGAGAAGTCCATCTCCTGCGGAAACGGAAACCTTCATAAGCACCCGGTTTCTGCATTCCTACTTGAGCATTTCGAGCGGGTTCTCACGGAGCGTATCGCCGCAAGCGAAAGACGCTTGGCGCAACTTGGGTGTCAGAAACCGGAGTGCAGAGAATGAGTTTTCACGTCTTCTTCTCCTTCTCAACAGGGCTGTCGCAGACGCTCCGAGTCCCAAAGGGAACGGCGGCTTCTGCTATTGCTCACGTAGAGGAAGTAGAGCGTACCCTTGGTTTGAAACGGTCCAAATACAAGGACGATCCGGTACATTGGGACCATTGGGATAAGGAGTGGTGCGCCGGTTTCCCGAAGGTCGATGACAAGGTGCTATGTAAGACTATTGAGAGCCACAACGAATGGGTTCAGCAACTCTATTGGAAGTTTGGGCAATGGGCGGAGAAGCCCGTTGAAGACGGAGAAGATTTGACGCCTGAGATCGCAGAGACCTTCTGGCATGGCCTGCAACAATTGAAGGTTAATCCGGAGCGATGGACTGGTGATTATTACCGCGCGCGCATGGACGAGCTTTACGAAGTCATGCGCGGACGTGAAGCGGCGGGAATGACATTCGATGCCAAGGCGCTGACGGAAAAGCAGGCTGCGGCTGTTATCTGCATCTTCGACCAATACTTGGACAGGAACGATCTTCGCCTAGATGTACCGGATGGCCGCGACTATCTCGCTTCGTCCTACGACGGCGGCTACGACTGGTGTGACAAGTGTTTTAAGCCGAAGGCCCCTGATGACTATGGCTGCAGCCGCAAGGGGTGCCCGCTGTCGGAAGAGAACTGGGGCAAATGACGGCCATCGGATCCCGCTCCGACCGTGACCGCATCCGTCAAAGATCCAGCGGGAATAAGCAAAAGTAGATCGCTGCATCGCGATATATCGTGAGTTTGAGCAGGGCAGGTCTCCAGCGGAATGCATGCTGGGATGTCGGTAGAGCGTTGGGGAATAAGGAAGAGACAGAACGTCCATGACGTGCATCGTTGGTTTAGTGGACAATAGCGGAGTCTATATCGGGGGAGATAGTGCTGGCGTAGGCGGAGATCTTTCCTATTCGGTTCGCGCCGATCGCAAGGTATTCCGAAACGGTGACTGCCTCATGGGCTTCACGGCATCCTTTCGGATGGGGCAGTTGCTGGCGTTCAAACTAGAGCCTCCTAAACGCCATCCTGACACGGATGTCTACCGATACATGGTGACGGACTTCATCGATAAGGTCCGCGATTGCCTTAAGTCGGGTGGATATGCATCGAGGGACAAAGAAACCGAAATCGGCGGTACCTTTCTCGTTGCTTATAGCGGCCGACTTTTCACTATCTTTGACGATTACCAAGTTGGTGAGAACATCAACGGTATGGCGTCTGTCGGCTGCGGTTCCGATATCGCGCTTGGCTCGCTCTATTCGACAGCATCTAGCACCGACCCAGTAGCGCGGATCAATACCGCCTTGCAGGCGGCGGAAGCCTTTAGCGCGGGCGTCCGCGCCCCGTTCTTCATTGAGAAGTTGGAAGGCTGAACGCGATGGCTGATCATCCTATATTATTCAGCGCGCCCATGATCTGCGCCATCCTCCGCGAGATCGAGAAGCCGGGCATGGGCAAGACTCGGCGCCGCATTTACTCTCCCGGTCACGAGACAGACCCTGCACACTTAGTGAGGCGGCTCGCAAACGGGATTGAAAGTGCCAACGATGGCGAATGTTGGGAGTGGCAACGTCACCGAAACAACCATGGCTACGGCAAATTGACCATCAACGGTCATGGATACTATGCGCATCGGTTGGCCTATGAATTGAGCAAAGGACCAATCCCCAAAAGCTTAGACGTGATGCACGAGTGCGATAACCCCGCATGTATCAATCCAGATCACCTTGTCGTTGGAACCCGGTCGAAGAATATGGCGGATTGCCACGCTCGCGGTCGGTCCAGAATGCCCAATCCCAGAATGCGCGGGGAGTCTAACGGAGCATCCAAGTTGAGGGCATCGGATGTGCCTATCATTAGGCAGATGCTGAGGGAGGGACGCACCCAGGCTACCATTGCTCGCCAGTTTGGCGTGTCGCAAACCGCTATCAGTGCAATCAAGCGCGGGAAGGTGTGGTCATGGTAGCCGATGATCCGATCCTTGCCAACATCGATAGCGTTGAAGTACGGGCGGCATAATGGTGCCGGATCTAAGTGACGCGACATTAGAGGCTCGTCGCATCGTTCGTTTCCTTGAAACGCGGCGCTGGCCACTTTCGGATGAAAAGCGGCTTCAAGAGGCGATCTCTGGCGAGATGGAGAGGTCGCATATGGAGCATCGACGCGAGGTGCGACTGAATGGCGCCGACATTATCGACTTCATGGTTGGGGACATCGGTATTGAGGTGAAGATTGGTGGTAGCAAGCGCGCGATATTTCGGCAGTGCGAGCGGTACGCGGAACATGAGTCCGTCTCCGCAATCGTGATTGCTACGGCTAAGGCTATGGGTGTCCCGCCCGAGGTCAACGGCAAGCCAATCTTGGTCGCATTGCTGGGTATGGGTGCTTTTTGAGCGCATTGGCCACCAAGCGTCGTCCTTACGGATCACTCGTCTATCAGGCGAGGCAATGGATGCTGACTGGCATCGAGCCGCATGTGGCCATCCGTCTAAAGGCAGTATTCCCCGGCATCAGTAAGTCGCAGACGAAGACGTTCGCCTTCCCGCATTCCGAGGCGGTTTGCGCAGACTTGGACTGGTTTCTAGATCGCTATCCGATGGTGATGTCGGATGCAGATCGAGAACGGCTTATACGCGGGCGCAGAGGGTTCGAGAAGCAGCGGGACGACATCGAGGCTATCTTGCTGCCTGATTGGACGCCTCACGCTCAGACGGTGTTTAAGGCTGGCAAGGAACTGTACCAGTATCAGGCGCAAGCGGTTGAGTTGACGCGGCGCTTGAAGCGGTTGCTGCTGATGGATGATCTCGGGCTTGGCAAGACGGTGTCCGCGCTAGGTGTACTGGCAGGCTCGGCATATCTCCCGGCCGCCATCATTGTTCAAGCGCATTTGCCGGATCAGTGGGTGAACGAGTTCATCCGCAAGTTCACCTATCTCCGCCCTCACATCATCAAGGGGACTCAACCGTATAGCCTTCCCGAGGCCGATCTCTACATCTTCCGCTACTCGAATATCCATGGGTGGACGGACATTGCCGCGACTGGATTCTTCAAGGCGGTTGTCTTCGATGAAATTCAGGAACTGCGGAACGGGAGAAAGACGACAAAGGGTAGCGCCGCTTGGGTGTTCTCCGAACATGCGATGCTGCGGCTAGGATTGAGCGCAACGCCAGTCGTCAATTACGGCGGTGAAATCTATGCTGTCATGAGTTACATCGCGCCACATGCGCTGGGTCCGATTGAGGAATTCTACAGGGAGTGGTGCCACTTCGACGGCAAGAGATGGATCGTTGATGATCCAGATGCGCTCGGAACTTATCTTCGTGAGATGCAGTTGGTGCTTCGCCGCGATGGATCGAATGCTCCGGTCAATGTGCTCCCTATCGAAGTCGAGTACGATCAAGACATCGTTGACGCTGAGGAAGAGCTAACCAAAGCGCTCGCTATCAAGGTTTTGTCCGGCTCTTTCGCCGAGCGCGGGCAGGCGGCTCGCGAATTGGATATCCAGGCTCGGCGTATTACGGGGCTCGCAAAGGCCAAGGCGGTTGCCGCTTATGTCCGCATTCTCCTTAAAGCAGGCAAGCCGGTCTTGCTCGCTGGTTGGCATAGGGAAGTCTATGCGGCGTGGATGGAGGAACTGGCTGAGTTCAAACCTGTTATGTACACGGGCTCCGAAAGCTCCGTAGCGAAAGAGAAGGCCAAACAGGCATTCATCGGCGGGCAAACAAATCTGATGATTATCTCGCTGCGCTCTGGTGCAGGCGTTGATGGATTGCAAAAGCGGTGTTCAACCGTCGTCTTTGGTGAGTTGGACTGGAGCCAGAAGATTCACGATCAGGTCGTCGGCCGCGTGAATCGTCCCGGCCAGACTGAGGAAGTCACCGCTATCTATCTCCATGCGAATGGTGGATCAGATCCTCTGGTGCTCGGAATAATCGGCATCAAATCTAGCCAAGCCAGCGGCATCGTCGATCCTCTTAAGGGCATTCAGACGATCCACACAGACGAGTCGCGCTTCAAGGCGCTCGCCGAAGCGTTCCTCGGTGGCGGCTTCGAGGGCACTTCCCGCCACAAGCCATCGAACCTTCTCGGAGTTCTGTCTTGAGTAGAACCTACGCAATCGCGGACCTTCATGGTCGCCACGATCTATTGATCGCTGCCATCAATGCCGTGGCTGATATCGATCAAGGCCCGCTGACGTTCATCACCTTGGGTGACTACATCGATCGTGGTCCTGAAAGCAGGCAGGTTATCGAAACGCTGATGGCGCTCCGAGATGATCCTCCGGGAGATTGGAAGGTGATTTGCCTCAAGGGAAACCACGAGGACATGATGGTGCAGACTCTGAGTGTCCCGCTGCACCCGAATTGGTGGATCGGTAACGGGGGCGGAGCAACGCTCATTAGCTACGGTCATCCACCTTCTGGTCAATACAATCCAGCGGTCGTCCCGAACGAGCATATCGAATGGATCAATGAACTTCCGTTCCTCCATGTAGACGATCATCGCGTCTTTGTTCATGCATGGGTGGATAGCAGCGTTCCTCTGGACAAGCAGAAACCGGACAAGATGATGTGGACGCTCTATCCGAATGGAGCGCGATACGGTCACCGGCTTACGGGGCGCCACGTCGTTCACGGGCACCATCAATTCGAAGACGGTCCGAAGCTCTACAAGGGCCGAACCGATCTGGATGTCTTCGCTTGGTACACGGGGCGACTCGTTATCGGTGTCTTTGATGATGAAGTGCCGGGCGGGCCGGTCGATTTAATCGAAGTGAAAGGGGCGGGGGAATGGAGCCGTATTGAACGGCAGGAGAATGCTGAATGAATCTCGATGATCTCAAGTCTCATAGCCTGATTTATGTCGGCACGGCCTATACCCGTTACCCAGAAGGTATCGACGCCGCCTATATCGAAGCGTGTCGGGTCACAGCGGAATTGGTGAAGGCCGGGTGCCCGGTATTCTCACCGATATCCCACGGTCATGGCATCGCAATCCATGGCGGTATCGATCCGCTAGACTTCAAGATGTGGCTCGAATTCGATGCCACGATGATGGATCGTTCGGATGCGATTATCGTCGTCAAGATGGATTCTTGGGAGTCATCCAGCGGCATCGCGCATGAGATTGAGGTATTCAGGAAGGCGAAGAAGCCGGTCTATTTCCTTGATCCGCAGTCGCTGGAATTGCGGAGTGTGCCGTGATGATTCCATCGTGGGACGAGTACCATATCCAGCAGGCAGAGCTTGCATCCACCAAGAGCAAAGATAGCAGTACAAAAGTCGGCGCCGTCATCGTTGGGCCGGACAACGAGTCGCTGGCAACAGGCTTTAACGGCTTTGCTCGGGGTGTCCGCGACGATGTTCCAGAGCGTCAGGAGCGCGAGCGTAGGCTGAAATTCACAATACACGCCGAATCCAATGCCCTGCTTGCTGCGGCTCGGCGCGGAATGCCGACGAAGGGATGCCGAATCTATGTCTCGCGGTTTCCTTGTGCGTCATGTGCCGGGATGATTGTCCAAGCTGGTCTAACCGAAGTCGTCTGTCGTGAGATTGAACCGGGTGATGGCTTCAATGAGCGATGGGCGGAAGAACATACAATCGCGAGAACTATCCTGCGGGAAGGTGGTGTGAAGGTGCGGTTCATTGCAAATGGAGGTGAGAAATGACGCCAGAGGATATTCCTGATTATGTCACGGAGTATCGTGAGATAATCAAGACTGTGGAAGTGGTAGCGAAAGGACAGTGCTACATAATCGAGATACTTCTCGATCTTGATGGTGTCTACAGCGCCAATGGATTCATTAGGAAGTCCGTGGAATTGCAGCCGTCATACCCTCTCTCCTTTGGGCGGCGCGCAGCTAAGGTGGAGTCTCATGACATCCTGGTTGATTGCCATTTGCCGTGGGTGCATGCACCATCGGTGGACATTGCGTTGATACAAGCGCTTTCTAATCTCTCTCGGATACTGCCATCCGACGACAAATGAGCCGAGAGCGCCGTTTATCCGAAGATGAAGAGTCTTGGCTGGGTCCACTGACAGTAGCGATGTTTGTCGATCTTGGCTGGATACGTGAGACGCCGCTTTGCATCACTCGCCGCGGGTTGTCGGCTATTCGGATTGGTTGGGGGCCGACTAGCCCGCCTGAACCGATTAGAGGGTTGCCGGGGATGGTGACGGAGATTGGCGGCGGACTCCATTGGGACGGCAAGCGTCCGAATAAGCCGAACACGTTTCGGACGAAAGACTAGGGCTGGCAATTGTCCGACGATATCGACGAGATCAAGCGACGGCTCACGGACAATCTCGAAGGTGTAATCGGGAAATTCTGGCCGTCGTGGGAGCGCCGTGGAGATACTGCGTATCCAATTCCCGGCAAGCCTGGCGATCTTGGTTCATTCGTCGTCTATCTTGGGCCTGTGCTTAAATACACGCGAGGGCAATGGTTCCGCAGTTCGCAGAATATCGGCGGTGATGTGCTCAATCTCTTTGCTTATGGAGAGAGCGGAAACCATAGGGCTACAGCCGCAACATTTAAGCGAGCGAGAGAGTTTGTTGGTTTAGATGACGCCAAACCCGAGACGGAAGAAGAACGCATCCAGAGGCTGCGCAGGGAGGCTAGAGAGGCATCCAGACGAAAAGCCGAAAAAGCCAAGCAGGCGAGGATCAGGGCTCAGAAGTTAGAGACTGCAACCGGCATCTGGGAAGATTCCATTCCAATCGATAGCACTCATTCAGAAGCCTATCTCATGGCGCGTCTTGGGATGAAGCCGAAGGGAGGGTGGCCGGATGTCCTGCGTCATCATCCGCGGCTTCCATATTCGTCGCCAGACGGGACGACAAAGCCGGGGGCGTTCTATCCAGCCTTGGTTTGCAAAGTAACGGACGTCACGGATGAGTTTATCGCGGTGTGGCGGATATTCCTTCATCCAACGAAGCCGGAGAAAGCGCCAGTTGGTAAGTACGCTAAGCTGGGGCTCGGTGCATCAGGCGGCGGGGCAATCCGACTTGGTGGGACTGAGTCAATTATCGGCGTCGCGGAAGGTGTCGAGAGTGCGTTGGGGGCTTGGCTCTATTCGAGTCAGAAATATCCGGTGTGGTCGGCTATGTCGGCTGGCGGGATGGCGGGACTACAGGTGCCATTCGAGACTGAGCGAGTCTACATCTTCCCAGACGGCGACAAGCCGATGCAGAAGGTTGGTGGGAAGAATTCGGATGAGTTCAAAGTTGCTGTTCCTGTCGGAAGACAGGCGGCGAACGATCTATTGAAATCCGTAGGCGGTATCGGACGTAAGAAGCCGGAACCGAAGTCGGGTCAAGACTACTGCGATATGTGGCGAGATAAGTTGGAACGGATCACATGGGGCTAAACGTCAAACTCTCGAATGTCAGGGCTGAAAAGAGTCTGCTTGGATGCCTTCTCCGTGGTCCGACTGAGTATTGGCCTATCGCCAGTACGGTGACGGCCGAGATGTTCACGGTGCCACTGCATCAACAGATATTCACGGCGATCGTCGAGGTCTGTGAAGCCGGGACTGCGGCGCGGAACGTCATTACACCCGTCAGTGCTAAGTTGGATGGCATCGAGGTCGAGGGTGACGATATCGAAGCCTTCCTCGAAGTCATGCGCGCCAATGCGGAAGATGCGGGGGCGGCTGTCGAATATTCGGGGCTGGTTGTCGAATGCTGGCAGGCTAGAGCGATGCTTGAACTGTCGAAGTGGCAGGAAAAGCAGATTCTGTCGGGTCTCAAGCCAATGAATGAAATCGCGGAGGAATATACGGGGAAGTACCAAGACATACTTGCCAAGGCGAGTCCCATCAGCGTTATGCATATTAGTGAGGCAATGGATGCCGTCTTGCAGGACGCGGCGAAGGCATACCAGAACCGAGAGGACGTGGTGGGGTACACGACTGGGTTGCCTAGCCTCGATAATATCATGGGGCCGATGATGGACACGGATCTGGTGTTCATTCTTGGTGCGCAGGGTGACAGTAAGACGAGTTTGGCAGCTCAGATCGGGATATTTAATGCCAAAGCGTCAACGCAAGCCGTGCGTCGAAACGTCATGTTCGTTCAGATGGAGATGACAGAAAAGCAAATGGCCGCTAGAGAAATGGCTCAGCGTGCCGGCGTTAATGTCGAATACATTACCACGGCCAAATTCGATGACGACATGCTGGAGTACAGTTCCTTGGTGGACATCCAGCGGGAATACAATTCATGCAATTTTTGGATCGTTGGCGGCGACAAGCGATCCGGGCAATTGACGCTGGGAAAAATCGAAGCAGAGGCGCGAAAGCGGAAGAGGCAGTTTGGCGGCTCGCTGCTCTTGATTATCGATCAACTCGATAAGATCGCGACGACATCGCGCTACGTAAACAAGGCTGATCCGCACGAGGAAGTAACCCGCGATCTCAAGCTAATGGCACGAAGGCTGGAAATACCAGTCATTTGCTTGGCGCAACGCAAGCGCGGTGCCCAAACTAGGGGCAACCCAACCCCCAGCATCAACGATGGAACCGCACGTTCAATTGAGCACAACGCCGACACTATCATCGCGGTCTACAGCCGCTTCTCATGGTTGATGCAGAACCCGCCCGAAGCGAATTCCAAAACCGCACAAGAGGATGCTGATAAGTGGGAAGCGGAAAAGGAAGCAAGTAAGGATACCCGCGAAATCATTTGTCTTAAGCGACGACGAGGCCGCCCTTTCCAGCAAGCAAAGTTCGCTTGGGTCGGGGAGCAAACGATGTTCGTGGACAACATGCAGCAGGTTCCATACTGAAACTACTAAATGTTGTTGACATTCGCAGCCGAATATCCACATGCAGCGTTCGGAGGGACAGATTCTCATGAGGTCACATGGCCCCGAAGCGTCGTAGCAAGCCGCGCAAGCCTAGCGTTAAAAAGAATCACTCCCGTCCTACAACCACAATCGCAGGCTTAAACGAGTACGAGATCGCTCGCATCCATCGAGAAGAGGATGCGGAGCGATTTGGCGCGATCGGAATGGATCGTCGGGACGTCGTTTCTCCCGATGGTAAGCAGGCCCGAGTCTGGTCTTATCCGAACACGTTCGATTCCCTAAAACTTGAGCCTCATCAGAAAGCAGCTCATAGTCGGTTCTCGCTTGCTTATGATGCGGCAAACGCCACCGATGTTAAAGCGGCAGGTTTAGAGCCGGGAGTTGATGGCGGGATGGCGGATTTCCATGCTCGCCACCTCAAGCGCAATGAAGCACAAAAGCACATCGATGCCGTAAGGGCTCATTTCGGCCGTCGCAGGTGGGACATCTTCCTTGCCTTCTACCAAGGAATGTCTGCGCGACGCGCCCATGAGCTTAAAGGCCCAGAGCATCGGACAGTGGCGGAATTCGCACGATCGCTCTTGGATGATCTGAGCGAGTTCTATACAGGCAGCCGCAACAAAGATAGGATGTGGGCAGCCGCCGAGACTTACCTGGAAGAGATAAAGTTCAAGTCCGCTTGGATGAAGGATGCCGAACGGCAAGCCGACACGGCTTCAATGTCCGCCTCTGGCATATCCGTGACGGAGTCTAAACGTCGCGCCAAACTTCGGGCGGAACGCTGGTAATGCGAACCAACTTCCGCTCCCCTAACACCGCCGAGTCAGCCCGTGAGATTAAAGAGCGTATGTGGCGGTACGAGCAAAAAGCCATCATTGATATGAAGCATGATGTCATGCCGTGGGAGCTTAGAGAATTGCTCCATGCGTGGTGTTGCAAGAATTACGGTCCCTTACACGTCCCGAGGGCGCGATGAACCGTCGCGGCTACCAAAATTCTTTGGGCTCGCGCCGATTCTAAATTTTGAGCCATTCACCGCGTTCGGCTTCGCCTGTGATCTGTCGTTTCAAGACGACAAGCCGCTTCAACTCAATGTCAGTCGGCATCCGATTGGCTTTCACGCGATTGCAGCCTCGGCATGTAGCGACTTGGTTTCTGGCGCTTCGCAAGACGAATATTGAATGTTCTTTAGACGACAGAGGAATTACATGCTCCCGCGTCGGGTCTAACATTTCTTCTTTGCAGAGAAAGCAAAGATTGTCCTGCTGCTCGATTAGGCTATTGAGACTCGCCATAATTCCGCTTCATGCCACGGGCGAACCTGGTCGTCTGAAAGGATAATATAGGTTGTCGCTGGGATAAGACATTCAGCAAAGCCCCATGCTGGATCGACTACATTCATCAAGACGATCCCATCGCGCCCTTCTGAGAGCGCCTGATCTACGAGGTCATGGGCGCTCAACTTGGGAGCGGTGTAGGCGTCACCCATCAGTCGTTCCCAGTTATGTCCGGCGGCATCAAATGTTAGCGGATTTTTGATAGCTAACACGAGCGCGCCCAGGAAGAGACGCGCAAGTTTGTCGCCGAGCAGCACAAGCTAATGGCGGAGCAAGCCAAGATCCTGCGCGATACCGCGCTTGCCCCATGGCAGGTTGGGTTCGCTGGCCTTACCTCTGGAGCGGCGCTATTCGCCGCGGGGGCGGCATTTATGAAGTTGATTGGGGCGTGACGCCTACTCGCTTTCGTGAAAGCTTAGCCGCCCTGCATTGGTCGCAGCGCGGCTTAGCCGCTGTCCTGCAATGCGATGACCGTATTATTCGAAGGTGGTCATCTGGCGAGGCGGAAATACCAGCCAGTGTTGCGGCGTGGCTTGAAACGCTGGCACGGTGCCATGAGTCCGTGCCGCCCCCTCAAGGATGGAAGCGCCGAGCCCATACCGAGCGATGAGGGTGATTCGTAGGTTTACGCGCGGTCATGCTCTAAATTGCGCCATGCAAGGCTGCTCTTATCATGGCGGCTTATTCGGCTAATACATGAGTCGATAGAGTCACTTAGTCATGAGTGGCCATGCTTGGCGATATATCTTAGAATCCGCCTGCTTGACAGCGGACTCACGCAAGCATACTAAATCCATAGCGACGTAATGCGCCTTGAATAACCCGCCAGCCAAATCGGATCGGCGGGTTTCGTGTTTCTAGGATACGACGCGGCACCCACAAAGCGCCGCGCTACTGCGATTAAGATCGCCCCAAGCCAAGCCAAGCCGACAAGGCTTAGGCGTACCCCTGATAGCCAATGCTTCAATTTGGATTGCCAGCTAAGGCGCTGGCGACGTCGCACGGCTTTGTGTGTGAAACCATATGCGCCGAATGCGGCGTTCCGTTCAAAGCCAAGGCTTATGGTCGCAAGTGCTGTAGTCGAGACTGCGGCGCTATCCATGGCAAGCGCCAGTCGGACAAGGTTAGAGCCGCAAACGCCAAGGCTAGGCGGTCTCGGCAATGCCAGCATTGCGGCGCTTCCTTCATTATGCGCAATCCAAGCGGGGCTGCGAGAAAAGGCAAGGCGTTGGAAGGAAAGTATTGTTCGCTCAAATGCTCGGCGGACTCTAAGCGTAAGTATGCCTCGAAGGCCGATGCAAAGCGAGCCGAATACGTTAGGGCCAAGGCAAGACGCAAAGCAACGATAGCGCCGCGATCCTGTGACGTTTGCCGCGCCTCAATAGATCATAAGCCGCTCGGCGCTAAATACTGTTCCGCCAAGTGCAGCGGATAAGCGTCTGATACTAAGCAAACCCCGAAACGAGTGAACCGGACGCATTGCTGCAAAGAGTGCGGAAACGAATTCACGCCAGCCTATGGCGGTAAGCGCCGCGTCTATTGCTCGGAGCGGTGCGCCAAGCGGGAACGGAAACGCGAATACGGAACGAACCATAGGAAGCGAGCGCGCCACTATGGCGTTGCCTATGAATCTATCAACGTTCCCGCTCTATTCGATCGCGATGCATGGCGTTGCCAAGTATGCGGCATCAAGACGCCTAAACGATTGCGCGGCTCAACTAAGCCTAATGCGCCTGAATTAGATCACAGGATACCTATGGCGCTTGGTGGCGGCCATACATGGAGCAACGTTCAATTGGCTTGTCGTTCATGCAATCTAGCCAAAGGCGCCGTTGCTATCGTCGGCCAGTTGCCGCTATTCGATAATCCTAGGCGATATCAATAGGTTGGTAATGGGGGTGCAGATCTTCCCCACTCTGGGGCCGATTTACCGCACGGGGGGCCAAATTTTTGCGGGGACGTGTTTTTCACTTTGGAAATTTTCGGTGGTTGACTAATGGCGTCGAAACCGCCGAGTTCCAAGACTGCGGGCTGGAAGCCGCGGGAGACTAGAGAGCGCGAGCGGAAGCGCATTCTAGATTTGAAGCGAGGTAGTCCCGCTGAGCGTGGTTACGATGCCGCATGGCGTCGAGTTCGGTCGGCTTTTTTGACGAAATTCAGGATTTGCTGCTCTCCGGGGTGTGGACGGGATGCTGTTGAGGTCGATCACATCAAATCGGTGCGTGAACGTCCTGATCTTCGGTTGTCTTGGTCTAATTTGAGGCCGTTCTGTAAATTTCATCATAGTCAGCGGACGGCGAGAGATCAGGGGTTCGGGAGAAGGCCGCATGGGTGATGGAAAGCGCCATATCGGACGTGTCCGCAAGGATGGACTGAGGCTTGTGGCGACATCGGAGTCGTTTCAGGATTCTCGCGAGCCTGATTTTAGGGTTGGTGATCTGGTTCGACTGAATAGTGGCGGTCCAATTATGCTGGTGGTTGATGTCGAGGGACGGCAGATAACCACTTCATGGAAGTCTGTGGATGGGATTGAGGAATGGACGCTGCCGCGTCCATGCTTTCATCGGACGCGGGATGCGTGGTGATGTTGCTTCTCATTGATCCGAAGCGCGGTATCCGCCGGCATCATCGGGAGCGGCTGAAGACGAAGCGAAGATCATATTGGGGATTCCCGCGTCAATACCCGTCCACTGGGCCGGAAGGAATGACTCCGCGGCAGCTCGGGATTGTCTCCCGTACTACGCATCCTTGCTCTTGTTTCGGGTGCTGTAACCCGAGGCGGAACGGGGAAAAGACGATGCAGGAGCGTCGGGTTTCTTGTGAGGTTGATGAGTGATGATGCAGGACTTTGGTGAAGGCGACGGTGGCATCTCTGGTCCTCGGGTGGTCCAGTTGGAGCCAAAGAATGAGATGAAGGGTGCTATTGAGGGAATGAGTCGGATTCTTCCTCAGTTGGTTGAGCACGCTAAGATGCAAGCCAAGATCCGGCGCGCTTCTTATCTGGCACTTGTAGAGGCTGGGTTTACTGAGGTTCAGGCTCTGGAGTTGTGCTGGAAGTAGCCACAATCCTCATCTTAGATTGCATGAACAAGGCGGTGGCATCTGGCAAATCCGTCGAGAAGGTTGGGGATCGTACCTGCCTGTTCCTTGTATAGGGGAGTCCCCTCTAGTCTGATCCTGAGTAGTCAGGGGTAGGTCTGGCACAGTGGACTCCCCTAACCAACCTGGATGTGGCGTAGTCCGGCCAACGCGCATGATTTGGGATCAGGAGATCGCTGGTTCGAGTCCAGCCATTCAGACCATATTGGCCCGTGTAGCTCAGTGGTAGAGCGTCCGTTTTGTAATCGGAATGTCCAAGGTTCAAATCATCGCTAGGGCACCAATTAACGCGGAGTGGCCAAGCAGTTAAGGCTCTCGGCTCATAACCGAGTGATCGTCGGTGCAAATCCGACCTCCGCAACCAATTCTCGCGGCGGCTCCTTTAATCCGCTTGAGCCATGCGCCGATGTCAGCGGCGTCCGGTACGACCCTGTCAACTGAGCGGTCAAACGGGCAACGTCATAATCTGGACCGTGAGAATCTTAAATAAGTCCCCGAACGGGATCGACGCAGAAGCCGGACATCTCGTTATCCGGTTGTATCGACCGCATCTTCAGTCCTGAATTTACAGGACGATCCTTGAGGCTAGAGGGCGTGGGGACATCCATTCTTGCTGTGGGCGCGTGAGCACGTGTTACCCCGGCTAGCATGACATCGAGCCAAACGGAGTTTCTAGGATATGTTTTAGATCGGGCAGCGCGTTGTTTGCGTTAAACCTGCCGAGGAGGTGTGGTTTTCTGACATTCCGGCCGATCTATGCCCGAAGTATGTTCCAGAAACTGGTGGCATCTACACGATCCGCGAGATTGTTATGGGAAGCGCCGAACCGGGCGGGCCGCATTGGACAGCCGCGCCCGGATATATCGGCTTGATATTCGACGAGATCGTCAACGAGAAGCGGTTAACGACGAATGGTCCCGATCAAGAGCAGGCATTTTGGGAGGGTAACTTCCTGCCATTGCTTGAGCACGATAAACCAGTTTCTGCGCTCGTTGAAGTAGAAGCTTAACTCGGCTCGCCCCGCACAGACACCCCGCTTCGGCGGGGTTTTTCTTTGAGACCATCATGCCGACAATCAAATCCAAATCCGTTGCCGACGACTCGGTGATTGAGTGGCGCGTCCCGTCACGTCGTGAAACCTTGCTTCACTCAACATCTACGTGGGGAAGGCAATACGACCGTATTGAGCGGAAGGTTGTTGAAGGCGGGTTGCCTATCGTCATCGAAAGGATGGCGTCATGAACGAAACCGACATCGTGGACATCGCAGCGGCGCGGAAAGCAAGGGCGGCTGCTGGCAATGTTGTGGTTGATCATCGAGGCAAGGCCACGGTTCGATCCTTCGACAGCCTCGGCGCATTGCTCAATAGGCCGTAAGACCATGCGTCGTCTGAGTATGTCGCACCAGAGCAGGACCCGGCGTAACGCCGCTTCTAACAACAGAGAAACCTATGCGTAGAGGTCCGAAAGGCTCGTCTCCTGAACAGCAAGAAGCGCGCGGTGAAACTCGTCCGTCACGCGCCGTTGTGCATCTCTACCCTGATATCGCCAGCCGTCCTGATCCAGACGTAATCCCGGCCCCTCGCGGCATGACTTATGCGGGCAAGAAGATTTGGGACGAAAAAGTCGCGCGCTACAAGCAGCGTGGTCAAAAGGTGCAAGGATTTGAGGACGCTCTTCGTCAGTATTGCGAGTTAGAAGCGATGCTGAACAAGGCGTTTAAGGACAAAGCCGTCAATATGGCTATGGTGACCGCTCACCGAGGCTGGGCGAACGAGTTTTTCGACACTCCTGCGAGTCAGAAAATCCCGGTCTACGGGAAGCAGAAGGACTCCAACCCGTTCACGAATAATGGCAGAAAACCAGCCGGAAGCGGTTAGTCACGCTCGCGACTATGTCGCAATCGCTAAAAAATACGCCAAGGATGTCGTTTCTGGCCGGATCGTCGCATGTAAGTGGGTGAGATTGGCGTGTCAGCGTCATCTCAATGATCTAAAGAAGAAGCGATGGCCTTATCATTTCGATGAATGGCACGGAAACGACGTCTGCGACTTCATAGAGAAGTTGCCTCACGTTGAGGGCGAGTGGAAAACGCCGACCATCTTCCTTGAGCCGCCGCAGGTGTTCATCCTTGTCGTCATCTTCGGGTGGCGCCGGGAGGATGGTGGCAGACGGTTCAGCACCGTTTTCATTGAGGTGGCACGCAAGGCTGGGAAATCGAGTTTAACCGCTGGAGTGGCACTTTACTGCCTATGCTGCGAGAATGAACCAGGTCCGCAGATCATTATCGGAGCGACGACCGGCGAGCAGGCGAAGAAGGTCTTCGATCCTGCACGTAAAATGGTTGCGGCAACACCGACACTTCGCTCCGCATTCGAATTGGAGGCGTTGTCGCGATCGATCCCGTGCGGGATGAACGGTGGTTATATCCAAACCATCAATGCGAAGGGGCAAACGCAAGACGGCTGGAATCCTCATGTCGGAATTCTCGACGAGCTGCACGCTCATCGCAGCCGGTCATTATTTGATGTTATCAAGTCAGCGTTCGGAGCGCGGAAGAATCCGCTGCTCTGGATCATCACGACGGCTGGGTTCGATACAAACGGAGTCTGCTACGAGCAGCGAACTACAGCCACCAAGATGCTGGAAGGGTTGATTCCGCTCGATCACTTGTTCGCAATCATCTACACGTTGGATGAGAATGATGATCCTTATGATGAGGCGGTCTGGCCAAAGGCAAACCCGATGCTCGGCATCACGCCGACTATCGCAAAGATGCGTAGTGACGCGGCGGACGCCAAGGCTTCTCCGAGCGAAGAGGGAAACTTCAAGACAAAAAACCTGAATCTGTGGATGAACGCGGCCAGTGCGTGGCTGAACGTAACCCAGTGGAAGGCTTGCGGCGATCCGACGCTTGATTGGGATGATTTTAAGGGGCTGGATTGTTGGATCGGCGGCGATTTAGCCGACAAAAACGATATCACAGCGCTTGTTCTGGCTGCTTTCGATAAGACCGGGCGCTTGATATTCAAGCCGCGGTTCTGGTTGCCGGAGGCGGTGCTTAAAAGTCCAACACACGCTCAGGGTCGCGGTCCTGCGCCGTATCGGACGTGGAGTACAGGTGAAAACGCGCCGTTGACGCTCACACCTGGCGATTGGGTCGATCACAACGAGGTCGAGAAGGTCGTCCGTAACTGGGAAAGTCGCTTCATCATTAAGAGGGCAACCTTCGACCAGTTTGCCGCAGCTCAGGCGATGGCGAGTCGTCTGAATGAAGACTTCGGATCGGAAGAAAAGCCATTCGCTGAAATCCTGCACAAGCAGGCGGCGAAAGTCACCGATGCGGCTAAAGAATTAGAGGCTAGAGTCAAGGTCGGGCCTGCGATGCTTCGACATGACTCGAATCCGGTTATGGATTGGATGGCTGGTAACTGTGTCGTCGCGCGTCGCAGGGACGAAACGTTGCTCCCTATTAAAGAGTCGCAGATGTCGCCCAACAAGATTGACGGCATTGATGCTCTGATAAACGCGATTCATCCATCTCTACTTGTGCCCGAGAAGTCGGATCCAGAATCATATCTGACTCAGCCCGGCGCTGAATTGATGGTTCTGGACTAGCGGCGGAGTGCTTCATGAAGAACGTTCTGCCCGCCCTTTTCCGGGATGCAATTGGTCTTATTGGCTTCGGTGGGACATCTTATGGTTTCTGGCTGATCTATGAGCCGCTTGGATACATTGTTGGCGGTGTTTTGCTTCTCTATGCATCCATTTTGCTGAGTCGGGCCGGGAAGGTTGAGCGATAATGCGCGGTCTTTTCGGCTCACTTTTTGATGCGACGACTGGAGGTAAGGGAAGGTCAAGCGAAGTCGATATCACGGCATTGCTCGCGAATAACGCTGGAATGCGCTCGAAGGCTGGTGCCGCGATTAATATCGATTCTGCTTTGGGCGTTACAACGGTATTTGCCGCAACTAGGGCGCTCGCTGAGGGCATTTCTCAGATTCCTGGCAAGGTAATGCAGGAAAAGGACGACGGCTCCAAGGTCGTCGCTCCGCGTCATCCAGTCCATCGGGTTCTGACTCGCCGTCCTAACGAGTGGATGACGCCTTTCACATTTCGCGAGACCATGATGTACCATGCGGTGCTGACTGGAAACGCATTCGCCTTCAAGAATTCGATCGGTCCTGCTCGGAAGCGGGAATTGAGAGAACTAATTCCGATCCCGCCGAACAATGTGAACATTCGACGCGATTCTGACCATTCGCTGATCTACGATATTAGCGATCAGGACGGAATCGTCGGGTCATTCAAGAGGGACAAGATATTCCACCTCATAGGACCAAGCTGGAATAGCTATAAAGGCTTGGAAGTCATTCGTTTGGCGCGAGACGCTATTGGGTTGGCCATTGCAACAGAGGAAAACCATTCTCTTCTACACAGAAACGGCTCTCAGGTTGGCGGAATCCTCACCACAGAGGCGAAGCTAGATGATGCCGCGTTGCTGCGTATCAAGGCTATGTGGGCTGGATATGCGGGTGGAGTCGGCAATAAATTCAAGACCGCAATCCTGGATAACGGTCTCGACTACAAGCAAATGGGCATGTCTGGCGTCGATGCGCAGCACATCGAGACACGAGAGCATCAAATCAAGGAAATCTGTCGCTCCATCGGCGTCTTCCCGATGATTATCGGTGAGGCCGACAAGACGGCAACGTTCGCGAGCGCTGAAGCGTTCTTCTCTGCTCATGTGGTCCTCCATCTGTCGCCGTGGGTGCAGCGTTGGCAGGATGCGGTCGACTCTCAACTGTTCTCTGACGATGAATTAGATGAAGGGTACTTTTTCAAGCTGTTCACAGCGGGATTGCTGCGTGGTGACGCTCGTGCAAGGGCGGCGTTCTATCAGGTCATGATCCTCACAGGTATCATGACTCGGAATGAAGCCCGCGCACTTGAAGACATGAACGCGCTGGACGGTCTGGATGAACCGATGGTGCCGCTCAACATGGGTGTTGTCGGCGACATTCCGCCGCCTAATGAAAGTGGTGATGGTTCAGCCGCCAAAATTTCATTCCCCAATGTAGCCATCGCACCGAAAAGCATGGTCGACGCGCTTCGACTAATCACGGCCGAGCAACGCGCGCGGTAAAAGGACTTATTCAATGCCGAAAAAGCTGTTTGACGCCGCGCTTCTGGCGCGAGCGGAGGGTTCGATATGCCTGAACCGCTCAAGGGCCATGAATCGCAGTCGCGATAACGGTCGTGATGGGTCTTGGTACAAGGTCGCCAGAGCCAACAAATCGGATGAAGTGGACGTCTTTATCTATGATGAGATTGGGTTCTGGGGCGTTCAGGCGTCTGATTTCGTCGCGGAACTAAAGGAAATAGACACAAAAACCATCAATTTGCGGGTGAATAGTCCCGGCGGGTCGGTTTTTGACGGTCTTGCCATCTATCAGGCATTCGCCTCGCACCCTGCGAAGATTATCGCTTATGTCGATGGGTGGGCGGCGTCGATTGCCAGTGTCATTATCATGGCTGCCGATACCATTAAGGTTGGCGAAGCCGCTCAGGTCATGATTCACAAGCCGTGGTCATTCGCCATGGGCTCCGCAGACGACATGAGGAAAGAGGCTGACGTACTCGACAGCATTCAAGAAGCTATCATTGACGTATATGTGGCGCGTACAGGCGGTGATCGTGACTCGATTACGTCTCAAGTAAACGATGAGACCTGGTTTCGTGGACAGGAAGCCGTCGACGCTGGTTTCGCTGACGAGGTTATACCGCTAAAGTTAAAAGATCCGGCGAACCCTGCGGCCAGTTTTGACAGCGAATTCTTCGCATCAATCTTCCCGAATATCCCGGATGATATCAAGGCGGCTTTGCCGAGCGCGAGCGATGCTCGCATCACGCCGATTGAACCATTCAACTTCGACAGCGCTACAGAGCGCGAATTCCAGAACTTCCTTCGACAGCATGGAGCGTCCGGACAGCGGGCGAAGGCCATTACGTCGAGTGGATTCAAGGCCGCGACGGAATCCCCGGAGGGGACCAAGCAGGCCGACGCCGAAAGCACAGAACGGCTGGGTGCCGCTGTGAAAACGGCAGTAGCCGCAGCAGCCATCAGGCTCGCCGCACAAACCAATTACCGTAAATAAGGACTCCTTTTATGGATCCGGAACTCAAGAAGGCTCTCGAAGATCTGGGTATGACCCATGCCCAGGCAGTCGAGGCGCAGCAGAAGGCTCATGCCGAGTTCGTTGCTGCCAACGACGCCAATATCGCAAAGCGTGATGCGCTGTACGACGAGAAACTGGCGAAGTTGCAATCCGAACTGGACAAGTTCGAACCGCTGAACAAGGCTATGGTCGACGCCAAAGCTCGCCAGGACGCCGTTGACGCTCAGAACAAGGACATGAAGGAGCAGCTTGATCGCATCGAGACTGCCCAGAACCGTCCGAACCTGGGCGGCATGACCGAAGCGCAAGAAAAGGCCGCCGCGCATCGTGCGGTATTCCTCGATTATATGCGCGTCGGCTATGATCGCGTGAACCCGGAGCGCCGCAACGTCCTTCAGGTCTCTGACGACACCGGTGGTGGCTATCTGGCACCGTCTGAATATCTGCACGAGATCATCAAGGCGGTGGTCGAATACTCGCCGTTCCGTACACTGGCTCGCGTCGGAAACACCTCTGAGAAGTCGGTGCAGATTCCGAAGCGTACTGGTGTATTCTCGGCACGTTGGGCCGGTGAAGTCGAGCCACGTCCCGAAACCGCTGGTCTGGCTTATGGTCTGGAAGACGTTCCGGTCCATGAACTGGTCGCTGACGTCCGCTTCTCAATGGCAAACCTCGAAGACTCTGCTTTCGATCTCGGCGCCGAGGTGAATGCTGAGTTCGCTGAACAGTTCGGTGTCGCGGAAGGTGCGGCCTTCGTCGCCGGTACTGGCGTCAAGCAGCCGGAAGGCTTCCTGACTGCCGCTGGATCGGTGCCCGTCAAGAGTGGCGATGCTTCCAATATTACCGCAGGGGGCATCATCGACCTCAAGTACGCCCTGAAAACTGCGTATGCCCGAAACGGCACCTTCGTCATGAATCGCAAGGCGCTTCGCGATGTGCGCAAGTTGAAGGACGGCGAAGACCAGTATCTCTGGCAGCCAGGCTTGGCGAACGCTCGCCCGAACACCATCGACGGCGATCCGTATGTCGAACTTCCTGACATGCCTGACCCGCAAGCGGCGGCTAAGGCGATGGCATACGGCGACTGGAATCGCGCCTACCGTATCTTCGATCGTATGCAACTTGCCGTCATCCGTGATGGCATCACCCTCGCCAGTAATGGTCAGGTGAAGTTCATTGCGCGTCGTCGCGTCGGTGGTCAGGTGGTTTTGGCCGAGGCGTTTGCGGTGATGACCATCGGCACCTAAAGCATTGTCGGGCGCATCTCTAGTGTGCCCGCTCTCCCTTCAATTTTGAACAGGAGGATCACCGTATGCGTGACCTACACCACAATATCGCGCCGAAGCGCGGCATCTCGCCGGCAGCCGCAGGCACCGATAACACTGCGATCGTTTCGCAGATCAATGACCGCCAGGGATATGAATCCGTCGAGTTTCTCATCCTGACGGGAGTAAACACCGATGCCAATGCCACGTTCGCGGTGCTGGTCGAGGATGGTGATGATCCGTCGCTTTCGGATCACGCCGCCGTTGACGATATCTACCTTTTGGGCACCGAGGCGGCTGCGAGTTTCACCGCTGCTGACGACGACAACAAGGTGTTCAAGATCGGCTACAACGGCAACAAGCGCTATCAGCGTGTCACGATTACGCCGACTGGCAATGACTCCGGCAACATTTATGTTGCGGGCGTCTGGGTCAATGGTCACCCGCGCCACGCGCCGGTCTAATGATTACTGCCGGGAGCCGCCTTTCGCTCCCGGCGTTTCTCCTCAAACATTGGATGACGTGGAATGGATTATTTGGTTCTGAAAGACTTTTCTTATGCCCATGATGGTATTCACATCTCCGTCATGCGTGCCGGAACCACTTGTCAAATTCGCGGCGATGTAGCGGGTGGCCTCTGTAAGGCTGGCTTTATCAAGACCATCGGAATCGCCTCTAATGAGGTCGTAGAGACGGGGAAGGTGGCATATCCCTATGAGCCCATATCGGGGTCCGATCCATCGCCTTCACTAACGACTGAAAAGCGCCGCGGTCGACCACCTAAAAATCGAGTCTGATGCATGTTCACCGTCGTTACGCCAGCCGCATACTCTCAGCGGCTTATCACCACTCTTGCGGCGGTCAAAACTGAACTTGGTATTACGGATACTACGCAAGATGCGTTTTTGCTCGAACGCATTAAGCAGATATCCGGGCAAGTTGTATCGTTTCTTCGTGTCCCGATGGCGAGCGACGGCACCGCGACTCTCGCGTCGGAAGAACTGGAAGAGACATTTCGGTTTGGTCGGCGCGATCAGGGATGTCGTGCCAATCTTATCTTGGCGCGAAAGCCTGTCACTGACGTCAGCGAAGTCATCGAAGACGGAAAAACACTCACGGATGACGACTACGAGGTCAGCGGAGCGTCTGGATTGCTTCTGCGGCTCCGTGGTGATTGTGAATCAGCGTGGGGTAGACATGTCGTCGTAACCTACAAAGCGGGCTGGGTGATGCCCTCTGAGGCTTCTGGGGTTACCCTGCCAGCAGACATAAGCGCGGCTGGACTAACTCTCGCTAAACAGGCGTATTTTACAAAGGATAGAGACTTCACGATCAAGTCCGAGTGGATTCTTGATGTGGAAAGGCGAGATTTCGGCAACGCGTCTTCGTCAAGTATCGCGAATAATTTGGGCGGGGCCGGCGCTGACAGCCCATTCCCTCCAGACATAACGAACAGTCTGTTGCGCTATCGTTACTACTACATCGGAGCGGTGTAATGGACGTGTCCGCCGCTGCTCGCGCCCGCGCATCTATAGATCGTGTCGGCCACACCGTCACCTTCAAGCGCGTCGTCGGAAAAATCCCTAACCATACGACTGTAACAAAAGACGTAAAGGCTGTCGTTTCAGGTTACAAGCCGGAAGAATTGGTCGGTGGAATCACAGCGGGTAGCCGAAAGATCATTGTTTCCGCACTAGCGTTGTCGGCGGCTGGATATGCCGTACCTGTGGTCAAAGGCGATTACGTCATTTCGCTTGGTAAGGAAATGATCGTAGAGACGGTTGATCTGGATCACCGCGAATATCTTGGATGCTACGATATTGTAGCTACGGGGCAGTGATGGCGATCATTTCGCGAATAGATCCCATCGGAAAGGATATTTTACTCCAATTCTCAGATGAACTATCTCCGCATGGACGCAGTGCAGCGCTAGCATCGTTCGCTAGAGAGCAATTGCGAGAGGCACAGAAGATCAATCAGGCGTCGGCTGGGTACATTCCTGAACACGATACGTTTGTTGATGGGGCGAAGGGCGCGCGCGAAGAGTCGGTGCGTCCAGACGGAGTCATTGTCTACGAATTCCGGCTTATCGTTGAGACTCTTGAATGGATTGAACAGGCTCTGTTGAGGCAGTCTCCTATTCGATCAGGTCGTTATATGCGGTCTCATATTCTTCTTGCGGACGACGCCGAAGTGCAATTTGGATCCTCGGACATCCCGCAAGCGGAGCGTTACACTTTCGTCAACACTCAGCCATACGCACGCAAGATTGAGCGCGGTCTTTCAAGTCAGGCACCGGACGGCGTCTTTGAGAGTGTCGCGGTAATGGCGAGGCGAAGGTTCGGAAACATCGCGTCGATCAAGTTCACCTTCGAAAGTATTAGTGGTGGCAGTACCGATCTTGAAGTTTGGGCTCTTAGAACCAGACAGCGCCGTAAAATCGCGCCAAAGACGACGGATGAGTGGAATAGGCGGCAGCCTGCCATTGTTGTGTCGGGGAGGTAGAGATGCCGAGCCAAGCCGTTGCCTCCGCGGTTAAGTCGAGGTTGACCGCTAATCCTATCGCGCTGTACGACTCCACGAATCTCCAGATCGTTTATCCGAATGAGACCATGGAATCGAAACCAGGGTTCTGGATGTTCGTCCAGTACCCTATTTCGAATGAAAACTTCATCAGTATGGCTGGCGAAGGGAACCGGGTTTTTCGAGAGAACGGGACGATCCGCTTCCTTCTTATGGCAACACGGAATTCTGAAACCGATTACGCCCTTGGCATTTGCGAAACGGTTCGTAGTTTGTTTCGTGCAAAAGAGTTCGGTGGCGTAACGACATTCTCCCCGTCACCACCAGTCATTAATGACGACAACGACAACGCCACTCACTTCGAACTGAGTATGTCTGTCGAGTACATCTACGACATCTTCGCATAGCGCGAAGCAAACGTCGTCCATCCAAACCCGCCCGTCGAGGCGGGTTTTTTCATGCCCATTCAGCCCTTGGGCAAGGCCGAACCGGAGCGTCGTGACGACGCCCCAGCCCTAAGACGGAGCCCACTATTATGGCCAATGCGTCAACCAACCGTTCCAAGATCAGCTATGTGCAGGAGGTGACGGCTGGCGTTACGCCTGCAAACCCAAAGTTCAAGGAACTGCGGGTCACGTCGAGCGAACTCAACTTTGAGCCGACTCGTGTCGAGTCGAATGAAATCCGTGCCGATCGTCAAAAGACGGACTCGATTCTTACGTTGGTTGCCGCGAATGGTAATCTCGGCATCGAACTGTCGTATCAGGCATACGACGATATGCTTGAGGCTGCGGTTCAGGGGACGTGGATCAACAAGCCATCCATCACGGTCGCGACGGCTGATACCGAAATCTCGGATGTATCCGCGACGACGCTGACAGTCTCTGCTGGTGGGAGCAACTTCAAGACAGGCCATTTGACGCTCACGTCCGGATTTGCGACGCCCGCGAACAATGGGCTGCACCGCGTCACGTCAAATACAACGACGACGATCGTATATCCGGCGGCATCGTTCTTGGCGGAGTCCGATCCAATCCCTGTAGGGGTCACCGTTCGCGTCATCGGGTTTGAGGGTGCCGAAGATGATATCGAGACCGTTGCGTCCGGCCTAAAGTCGACCCTTCTCGACTTCACGACGCTTGGACTCAATGCCGGTGAGTGGATCAAGATTGGCGGCGACAGCGCAGGGTCCAAGTTCGATACTGCGGCTGTAAATTCTCTCGTCCGCATCGGTAGCGTCGCTGCTCATCTGATCACTTTGGATATCAAGCCTTCGGGCTGGGCAGTCGATTCCGGCACCGACAAGACCATCCAGGTGTTCACTGGCGACTTTCTGATCAACGGTACGACGGTTCGTTCCTTCTCAGTTGAGCGTCAGCAGCAGGATATTGCCAGTCCGAGCTACGAGTTGTTCAAGGGGCAGCAAGTCAACACCTTTTCCCTTAGCCTCCAGTCCAGCGCCATTCTCACTGGCACGCTTGGTATGATCGGGCTCGGCGGCACCGCTGATACGGTGCGAACATCTGGCGCAAGCGATATTGCGGCGCCGGCATTTGGCGTCCTGAACACGTCTTCCAACATGCGCAAGCTGTCTGAGGGTGGTGTTCTGGTTGGTGGCGAGACCTACATCACTCAGTTCGGCTACGACATCAACAACAACATGGAGGGCGAGGCGGCTATTGGCTATCTCTCCTACATCGGTATCCGCAACGGTGAGTTTGGACTCAGTGGCTCGATCTCGTTCTACATGAACGACATCAATCTCCTGAACAAGGTCATCAATGACACCGAGTCTTCGTTCATGTTTGCTGCTGGACGTGGTGACGGCAACCGCGAGTCCTACCTGTTCGATATCCCCCGTGTGAAACTCACTGGTTCATCCCCTGTCTCTGGCAAGAACCAGAGCCGCATGTTCACGGGTAACTATGCAGCCCTTCGTCACAAGACTCTGGGCTACACCACGTCGATTGCTCGGTTCTGGCATCTCCCGGCTGCGGCGTAATCTATCTCCAACAAATAGGTGAATCATGGGCGTTAAACTGTCCGCTCTCAAGACGTGTGCGGATACGCTTGCACAAGGCGAGTGGACCGAAGAACTGATGAGGTTCGGTGGTCTCAAGTTGCGGCTTCGTCCGACAATGAATGCCGATTGGCAGAAGCAGTTGTTCGAAGCTGGTCCAAGCGATGGCGATGGCGAAGCATCCCCGGATAAGATCGCGGAGGAAGAGCGTATCTGGGCCATGATCCGTGATACCTGCATCACGGACTGGAACGTCACGGATGATGACGGAAATCCTGTCCAGTATGCCGCTGACAGTGATTTGATCGCGGATCTTCTCAACCACCCCGAATTTCGTAGCGCGGTCCGGCTCGAACTTATCGTGATGGATGCCAAGGCGCGCAAGGCTTCCGAGAACGCCGCAAAAAACTAAGGAAGCGAGTGGAGTGGGAAACCAGTCCACTTGCGGCTCAGTTCGATAATCTGCTTCGATGCGCAGAAGAGGCAGGCAAAAAACCAAATCCAGATTGGTTCCCACCCAGACTCCCGTCTAACTTAAACTTCGTCTGGACCGCCTATCAGAGACTAAGCACTGATCGTGATTCCATGGGGAGCGGAGCCATCCGCTTCAGTGCCATTGACGCGTATGCCAAGCGATATGGTTTGGACGACGTCGATACCTTCGAGCGATTTATCTCACTCGTCACGATTATTGATCGCATCTTCTTTGAAATTCGCGAGGAAGAAGAGAAGGCGCGCGCCAAAGCGAACGAGGTTCGGTGATGCCAACCGTCGAACAGATAAAATTGCTGACGGTTCGCGGTAAGGCGGACGGCCTAGATGCCGTCCGTACTGCGCTTGATCGCGTTTCCACGGCGCAGGCTAAGGTTGCTCAGACCAGTGTAGTGATGGGCGACGCAACCGAGAAACAGACCAGTAAGGTCCGTAATATCGCGAGGCAGTGGGACGCCTATTCCGCTCGGACCGACGCGGCATCCAAGGGGATGCAAGCTTTTTCGCGTGACGTGGGCATAGTGTCCCGGGCCTTCGAGCAGGGCATCTTTGGGGCGGGAATCGAAGGTGCTGCTCGCTTTGCAGCAGAGATTGATAGGGTCAAGCAGCGCCTGAACGAACTAAAGACGGTAAGCTCCATTGATCAGAAGGGTATTAACGCGTCTCTTGGGATAGGGGGTTCGTCTAAATCTGCTCAGGAGTCTGCGCGAGCGATTGAAGAGGAACTTGATCGCCTTGATCAAATCGCTTCACTGAAGGCGCAGCAGATTGGTTCGAACTTCCAGAACGCGTTGAACGCCAACTTCGGTGTGGGAGCGGTGTCAAAGTCCGCACGCGAGAGCGCTGCTGCGTTCTCGTCAGCGTTAGATGAGTTTGATCGTATTGCGTCCCTGAAGGCTACGCAAGCTGGGCAGATATTTTCAGATGACTTGAATGCATCGCTGATTAGCGGGGTTGGAAAGTCGGCGCGAGAATCTGCATCGGTTTTCGCCGCGGCATTTGATGAATTTGATCGCATCGCACAGCTTAAGGCCGAGCAGATCGGGAAGAACTTTTCCGATGACCTGAACAGGAGTCTTATTGCGGGTACCGGAAAGTCCGCACGCGAGAGCGCTGCTGCGTTCTCGTCAGCGTTAGATGAGTTTGAT
>CAZOOO010000001.1:69936-99235 GCA_964581435.1 uncultured Hyphomicrobiales bacterium
AAAGTCCGCACGCGAGAGCGCTGCTGCGTTCTCGTCAGCGTTAGATGAGTTTGATCGTATTGCGTCCCTGAAGGCTACGCAAGCTGGGCAGATATTTTCAGATGACTTGAATGCATCGCTGATTAGCGGGGTTGGAAAGTCGGCGCGAGAATCTGCATCGGTTTTCGCCGCGGCATTTGATGAATTTGATCGCATCGCACAGCTTAAGGCCGAGCAGATCGGGAAGAACTTTTCCGATGACCTGAACAGGAGTCTTATTGCGGGTACCGGAAAGTCCGCACGCGAGAGCGCTGCTGTTTTCGAGGAGCAGTTCCGGATCGATGATGCGGTCAAGAAGAAAATAGGTGAACTCCGCGCGGCAATTGATCCGATGGGAGAGGAATTTTCTCGCCTCGGCAAGCACATGGCTGAGTACAATAAGATGCAGAAGGATGGGCTGATCACTCAGGATCAGCTTGCCGAGATGCACGTTGTTGCTGGCAAGCGCCTTTCCGATTTCGAACGCAATCTAAAGAGTGGGGCCACGGCAGGACGCGTCATGGCCGGCGAGATGGTGAACCTGTCGTATCAGGTGAACGACGTCGTTACGGGTCTAATGCTTGGTCAGCCCGTATTTATGATTGCCGCACAACAGGGCGGCCAGATATTTCAAATCTTTCAGTCAAGCAAGGCCAGCGTTGGCGAGTTCGCCAAAGAGGCTGGAAGAAATCTTCTTGGCCTTGTGACGCCAGCCCGCGTTGGGTTCGGCGGTATCGTTCTTGCCGTTGGTGCCGCGACCGTATCGCTCCTGAAGTATCAAGGCGCGATGAACGAGGTGCAGCGCCAGCTTACAGGCATGGGCCGAGCGTCAGGAGCAACCGCAAGAGACATCGATACGATAGCCCTTGGGTCGTCCGCTACAAGCGGCCTATCCGTGCGGGAGGCCAGAGAACTTGCTTCCGCGCTAGCCGCTACAGGCAAGGTTGGCGTTGAGTCCATCGGTCCTATCGTTGCCCTCGGACGAGACTTCGCTAGCACGTTTGGTGTCGATGCCAAGGAAGCAACATCGCTTTTAGCGAAAGCATTCGCAGACCCCGCCAATGGCGCCGAGGAGCTAAACCAGAGACTTGGATTCCTTGATGCCAGGACAAAGATCCTCATTGAGTCTCTTGTTGTTCAGGGTAATCGAACTGAAGCTGTCCGAATTCTGACGGACAAGATTAGGGACAGCATTGCCGCGGCTAGTGATGTTACCGGGCTTTGGGGTCGTATATGGAATACTACTGGCAACGCCATATCGAATTTCTTCGACAGAGTCGGTCGTGGGGCTGATCGTCTTTTTGACGGCGGGAATGGCCTGGACGAAAAGATGGCTAGCCTCACGGTCAAATTGCTTAACCTGCAGAAGGCCCAGATGGAAGCTGCGCGGTCTCCGATCCGTGGAATTCTGGATAGTCTAGATGGCGCGCTCGGATTTGGTACGATCAGCCAGCAAATTGATGCGGTGACCGCCTCCATCGAGGCTATGCAAAAGAAGATGAAATCTCTCTCGTTACCGGACGAGACCGCGAATAAGCAGCGCGGGATGGAGATTGATTCCATTGTTCGCTCTATGCTGCCAGCTATAGACGCGACGCGCAATCTTGAAAACCAGACCAAGGCTCTTAATCAGGCGTTCGAAAACCCGGCTATCAGACAGTGGGTGTCCGTCGCGGGCACCGATCTTGTTCTAGCATTGAAGCGTGCCGAAGCCGCGGCTAGCTCAATGAAAGGCTTTGATCCCGTTAAGAACCAGATTCTTGATATGGAATCTCAGATCAGGCTGCTCGACAGGCATTCGCCTGCGGATAGAGCGCGTGAGGCGGCGGCGACTGAAGTTCGTCGTCAGCAGAACGATCCTAATGCAGGTACTTACGAAGAGCGTCTACGCAAGCAAGGTTTAGCTGCGCTCCAAGCGGCTGGCGGTCAGTCCGCATTAGACGCTGTAGAACGTCAGCGTATCGGCACTCTTGGTCAGATTGCTTCGGTGTCTGATCTCGTGAGAATGAGAACACTCGACCTAACAGAAGCTGGTCGAGCCGGTGTGGTTATTACTGAGAAACAACGGGACGCGATTATCTCGCTCGCCCGCGAACAGGCGTTAGGCACTTATCAGATCAAGGCACAGTCTGATCAAGTCAAGGTGCAGGCGGATACAATTGGTATGTCTGCAGGAGCCGCTGCCGCGTATACCGTGAAAATGAACCTTCTGAATGATGCGATCCGCAATCATAGAGTATTGACCGCTGAGGATGTTGTCGAGATTGAGAGGCAAGCCGAGGCATTTGGAAAGGTCACACAAGACGCTGCGCTTAAACAGGTCAGGTTTGATATCTCGTTCGCAAAGAGTACGTCCATTCTGTCGTCTGATGATGTGCAAATAGCGCAGCAGCTCAGAGTTATATATCCAGATGTTGCAACGGGATTGAATAGCATTGAGGCGGAAGCAATCCGCGCTAATCAGGCTATTTCGACAATCTCGAACTCCATGGCGTCATCCATGACATCTGGGCTTTCGTCCATTCTTGATGGGACGAAGAGCGTATCGGCAGGGTTTGCCGATATGTCAAAGTCCATCATAAACGCGATCCAAGAGGCTCTTATAAAGATGTATGTTGTGGCTCCAATTATGAGGAGCCTACAATTTGGTCTCGGATCGTTCCTATCTCCCGCTTCGTTGGGTGGCGGTTTATTCGCCGGGATACACCATAGCGGCTACGGCCCCGGAGATGCTTTCCCTGTTCGCGCTTTCAGCGATGCGCCTCGATTCCATACAGGGATTGGTCCCGGCGAGCGTGCTGCTGTCATTCGCGACGATGAGTCCGTTCTGACACCTGGTCAGATGCGGGCGCTGGCACCGGTCGCCAGACATGCTCCGCAGATCAAGAATGAGATCAACATTCAAGGCGGCGGAATCAACCCGGCTGATGTCGAGGTAAGGCAGGTGGAGGACGGAAACGGGGGGATGAGGACTGATGTGTACCTGGACAAAGCAATCGCGAATGCGATGGGTAGGTCTGGATCCAATACGCGACGATCAATGGCGGCGAACTATGGTGCTCGACCTATTGGTGTTCGTCGATGACGATACCAGAGTGGCCTAGTGGTCTTCCTCAATATGTTCTAGTCGATGGATTCCAATCTGGTTCGCGCGGTGGACGTCTGGTTACCAAAACAGAATACGGCATGGGAAAACAAAGGCCGCGCGGACCTATGCTAAGAACGATGCTGTGTCAGCAGAATCTGTCATTTGATCAGCGCGCCATGTTCGATGTTTTCTGGGAGGAGACTCTCCATCGCGGGACGGTCCCGTTTATCTTCACAGATCCTCATTTGGATGAAGAGACAGTTCTTGATGAAGGTGGAACGTTGCTGTTTGATGAAAGTGGGCATGTGGTAATCATATCGTCCTACGTGCTTTGCACGTTCGGTGGCGATGAGCCAGCGTGGGTACCGCTTGGTGGACGTTATTTTCAGCTACATATAAATCTTACGATCCTGCCATGACGACACTATCGCTCTCATTCAGGCAGGCTTTCAACGAGGAAAGCACCGACGAATTTCCGGTCATCCTGGTCGAGATCACGCCCGCTGGTGCGTCTAAACCGGAACGGATTTGCAGCGAGCCAGTGCAGCGTCTTTCGACCGATCCGTTACGCTATGGTGTCATCCATCAGGGCGAGGAATATGGCTGGGTCGTGATGTCATCGGCCTGGCCCGACGATCAGGAAGGCAAGCCGCCGTCGACGACGCTGATCTTTGCCAACGTGACCGAAGACATGGCGTCGACGATCCGCGGCGTCACACCCGGCACTCAGGCGGATGTTGTGCTGAAAATGGTCCTGTCGTCGGCGCCTGATGAGGTCGAAGAATCCTATGTCCTGAAAGCGACCAACGGCTCCTACAACGCGATGCAGGTATCGCTGGATGTATCGCGCGAGCCGATCGAGAGCGAGCCGTGGCCGGCGTTTCGGACCACCAAGGCCAGATTTCCGGGGATGTATCGCTAAGAGACCATAATAGGTGAATGAGAATGACCGATAGCATGATTGAGCGGGTTGCGCGGGCGATATCAAGGGCACGGTTTCTTAATGGAGGAGATGAAAGTGATGACGGTTGGGACCGCGCGACTCCTGCCATGCAAATCCAGTATCTCGAAGAAGCTCGCGCTGCCATTGAGGCAATGCGCGAGATGACGCCTGCGATGGCCGCCCTGCATGACGATGACGAGGACATCAGAATCGTCTGGAATAGTCTGTTAGACGCTGCTCTGGAAGGGCCTATCATCAAGTAGTCATGGCCATCAACTGGTCTCGCGATTACGTTGGACTGCCTTGGCAATTCGCCGGCAGGTCTCGCGATGGCGTGGATTGCTGGGGCCTGCTCTGGCTGATCTACCGCGATGTGCTCGGCATTGAGATCGCCAGCTACGCGCGTGAGACCTTGGATGCGCCGGAGCGCGGGCAGATTGCTGCGCTGATGGCTGGCGAACTGGTCAAATCTCCATGGGTCGATGTGCAGCCAAGCCAAGAACGTGAATTCGACATGGTGATATTCAAGCGAGCAGGGATCGATAGCCATGTTGGCATCATCGTCGCGCCCGGACGGATGCTGCACATCACGCACGACACCGAATCCCGCGTCGAGCGGTTCGATCAGGGCCGCTGGAAGGCGAAGCTGATGGGTATTCGCCGTCACATGGACTTGATGACAGTCTGATGCGTCACGAAACCTTTGACCATGCGGCGAGCAGGCTGATTGTCCTGCCGCGCCTTGATCCTACGCGCGGTCGAGCCGAAATGACCGTGGTGGCGGAAACGTCTGTCGCTGAAATGGTGGCGCTTGCCTTTCCAGGGATACCGGAATCGGGCTGCGACCGCATCCGCGTGACAATCGGCGAGCATGTCATCGCGCGGGAAGCGTGGCGGCATGTCCGACCGAAGCCGGGAGCGAGCGTAATTATCCGGGCGGTGCCCGGCGACGACACGTTGCGAAGCATCCTGTCGGTTGCCGTCATGGTTTCGGCCGTCGCGCTCGGTCAGTTCTATGCGCCCATGATTGCGGGCGGCCTTTTCCCGGCCGGCATTACCGGTCTTGCCGGTGCTTCGACGCTTACGGCTAGCGCCACTATAGCGTCATTGACGACGGCTGGTTTTGCCATCGCCGGCTCACTCCTGTTGAACGCTCTGATCCCGGTTCGTGGCCTCGGTGACCAGGACAAGGGCACGGATATCTATGCGATTACGGGCCTCAAGAACTCCGCAAACCCCGGGGGCGTGATCCCGTCGATTCTCGGACAGCACCGATACGCTCCGGTTTACGCCGCGACGCCCTACACCGAGATTATCGGCGACGATCAATATGTGATCGCGGCATTTCTTTTCGGGCACGGCCCGCTGACGATGACCGATCATCAATTGGGTGATACGCCGCTTGACGAATATTCCGGCGTGCAAATCGAGGCGAGGGCGGGAATCCCAGGTGATGAACCTCTCCTGCTTTATCCTCAACAAGTTGTTGAGGAACAACTGGCGGTCAACCTGACGGCGGCTGCGGGGCGACAGGTGCGATTGACGGCTCGCGACGTGACCGAATGCGCGGTCGATATAGCCTTCGTTCAGGGCCTTGTGCGGTTCAATGACGACGGCGATGCTGAATGGGTTGAGGTCCAACTTAAGGTTGAGCAGCGAAAGGTAGGGACATCGACCTGGCAGGCTGTGCTTAATCCCTTTCGTGTCGGAAGTGACAGTCGAAACATTGTGCGCCGATCGCTCAGGTGGACGTTACCGGAGCGCGGCCAGTATGAGATTGGCGTCACGCGGTTGTCCGGTGACAACACCGACACCAAGATTATTGACCGCTCCGACTGGAGTTGTATTCGCTCGTTCAGGCCGGAGAGCCCGTTCAACTTCGACGGCCCCCTTGCGATGATTGCCATGCGGGTCCGCGCCAGCAACCAGTTGAGCGGGACTATCGACAACTACAACGCGGTCGCGAAGCTGCATTGCCTGGATTGGGATGCGCCGTCGCAGACATGGGTTGCAAGACAGACAAGCAACCCGGCGTCTCTGTTCAGGCACGTCCTTCAAGGGCCGGCCAACGCCTATCCGAAAACCGACAGTCAGATCGATCTGCCGAAGTTGCAGGAATGGCATGAGTTCTGCGCGGCGAAGGGCCTGACTTACAATCGCGTGCATGATTATGATGCGACGCGGCTTGATGTTCTGGCCGACATCGCAGCGGCGGGACGTGCAACGCCGCATGATGACGGCGTGAGGTGGAGCGTCACAATCGATAAACCGCAGAGCACCTACGTCTCGGCGATATCGCCGCGGAATTCGTGGGACTTTCAGGGGTCGACGCCGCAGGTACTCTTTCCTGACGGTCATCGCGTCCAGTTCACCGACGAAACGAATGGCTACAATCAGGCTGAGCGCATCGTTCCTTTCCCCGGCATTAACCCGAATAACGTGCAGGTCACGGAAGATTTGCCGATGCCGGGCGTCACGAACCCGGCTCAGGTCTGGAAGGCGGCGCGGCGCCGGCAATACGAGCTGATCCATCGGCCGCATACCTATACGGTATCGCAAGATATCGAGTCTCTGGTTCTGACCCGGGGCGATCTAGTCCCGCTCAACCACGACGTGCTGGACCGTGATCATGTCGCCGGCCGTGTGCGCGCCGTGTCGGGGCAGGTCGTAACGATCGACACGCTTGTAACGATGCAGGCCGGTCGCTCCTACGCGTGTGTGTTTCGCAAGTCAGATGGTTCATCGGTGCGGCGGGCTGTCGTCACGATCGACGGCGAGACCGCAAATCTGACCTTGATCGGAGATCTGACCGGAATTGAGCCGGGCAACCACGCGTCTTTTGGCACATCGATAAAAGGCCCGGTTATCGACTGCATCGTTAAAAACGTCGAGCGCGGCGACAACCTGACGGCTAAGCTCACGCTGATTGATGCGGCGCCGGTCATTGACGAACTGGTGGACGCTGAAATCCCGCCGCCATGGGATGGGCGGGTTGGCGGCGAGGTTGATGTCTCCGAGCTTGTGCCAGCCGTGCCATCCGTCGCCATCACTGACGCGGCCTTGGTGTTCAACGTTTCGGTCATCCCTGGCACTGGCGAGATCGCTGTGCCTGCAACTTACGTCATCTCCTATCGCTTGCACGGCGGCGGGGCTTTCACGACAGTCACCATAGATGCGTCGAGTGGCGTCGCGTTTATCTCCGGCTTTGCCGAAGGGGATACTATCGATGTCAAGGCGCGAGCGGTGAGTGCTTACGGCGTCGCGAGCGCGGACAGCGCACTGGTGCAGGCGACTTTGAGCGCGGCAACGCCTGCTCCGCCGACAATGGATAGCGACGAACACACCTTCGACGGGATGGCGTTCACGATGGATCGTTTCTGATGGCTAAGCAGACGATAAATGTAGGCTCGACGGCGAACGACGGCACAGGCGATGCGCTTCGCATCGCAGGCGGTAAGATCAATGACAACTTCACAGAGTTGTACACTGGCAAGCTGGATGCGTCGGCTGTCGATACCGACAGCACAATGGGGGCCGACAGTGATAGTAAAATACCGTCGCAAAAAGCTACGAAGGCAGCTATTGAAGCCGCCGTTTCTGCCCTAGTCAACGCTTCGCCGTCGACCCTTGATACTCTAAAGGAACTGGCGGACGCTCTTGGCGATGACGCCAACTTCGCGGCGACAATGACCGCTGCGCTCGCCGGCAAAATAAACATAAGCGATATCGATACTGATTCATCTTTCGCTGCAAACAGCGACACGAAAGTCCCGTCTCAGAAAGCAGTAAAGGCAGCAATTGCTGCGGTCGTCGTGGGCGGTGGTGGCCGCGAAATCCTATCTGCCGATCGAACTTATTACGTCAGAACCGATGGCAACGACTCCAACGATGGACTTACGAATACGTCTGGTGGAGCGTTTCTCACGGTTCAGAAAGCGATCGATGTCGTTTCAGGTGCGATCGATACATCGCAATACAATGTTATTATCCAAATAGGCGACGGAACGTATGCATCGTCATCACCGCTCACGCTTAAAGACTACGTAGGTGGCGGTACAGTAATCTTGCAAGGCAATCTGACTACGCCGACAAATGTGGTTCTGGATGTCACTGCGTCGAGTGGCGTTGAGGCAATCCGTATCCGATCGGGATGGAAACTTTCTTCCTTTCAGATCAAAAATAATACATCAGGCGCGATTCTGCTGAACGTGCAAGCGACGGCCATAACTTGTGAAAATGTCTGCTATAATGCGAACAGTACAGGCCAATTTCATATATTTGGTATTATGGGAGCTGCTATCAGCTACAGCGGATCTCTCATCCAAGTTGCCGGTGGCGGCATCTCCCACATCTTTCTGGACGGTGGCGCTCAATTTTATCAGGCCAGCACGGCGGTTACGACGATATCAGGAACGCCAGCTTTCTCGCTCGCCTTCGCTTATGCCAATTTGGCAAGCGGTCTTCGCGCCGGCCCTGCCACCTACTCCGGTTCGACGACGGGAAAACGCTACCAGGCGCAGCTTGGTGGCGTGATCGATGTGTCTGGAAGCGGAGCCAACTATTTCCCCGGCAGTTCGGCAGGGACGACCGCAACTGGCGGTCAATACGCTTAATCTATAAGGGCACTCAGAATGACTGAAGGCATCCGCTCTCCTAATCTCCCGCTCGGAACCAATCTCGGTGAATTCATCGGGCACGAGATCGTCGGTCCCACGAAGTCTCTTCGGCGCTTTTCGCACGCCTCTGTGCTTGGAGCACTTGAAGCAGTCGCCAACAGCTTCACGGTTGGCGGCGGGGTTATCTTCACGACCCTTTCGCAGGCGCTTTCAAATCTGAACTACAACGTCAATCAAATGGCGTGGGTGATTCAAGATCCGACGCCGGCGAACAACGGTGTCTATCAAAAAACCGGTTCATCCGGCTCTGGTTCATGGGCGCGGCGTGGCGATCTGCCGTATTCGTTCTATCGGGCGGTCAATGAAGGCGCTGGCACGCCCAACGCCATCCAGGCGACCAACGGCTATCCGATGGCGTCGAAAAACGCGCTGATCGTTGTCAATGTTACCGACACGAACACCGACACGCCGGTAACGCTTTCGCTCAACGGCAGCACACCACTGACGATCAAGACAGCGTCCGGCAACGATCCGGTCGTCGGCGGGCTCACGGCCGGCATGATGATCGCCGGTTATATCGATCAGGGCGGCACTCAATTCCGAATGCTTTCCGATCAGGCCAGCGCGGCCATTCAGGCGGCATGCGAAGCCGCGGCGGCAACCGCTGTTGCGGCGCGCGACATCGCAACCGGCGCGATGTCTGTGTTTGAGGCAACCGTGTTTTCCACGTTGACACTGGCTCAAGCGTATTCACCAGCGATGGCGCCAGACTACATCCGACTTGAAGGAAGGGCCGCCATCGGGGACGGCGGGCAAGCGCTCTACAAGAAGGCTTTGAGCGAACCGAGCCACAGCGGCAAATTCTCCATCACACTTGACGATGGTACGACCGTCGTCTGGTTTGAACTCGCCGAAGAGGTGCTTCGCCCCGAGCACTTTGGGGCGATCGGCGTCGATGCCGCCGGGGATACGGCGGCTTGGGTTGCCTTGGTGTCGGTTGCTAACGCGCGCGGCGGCAAGATCAAGGTTCAGATCGATCGCGATCTGATGCTGCTCGGGACCGCAACCGCCTCCGACAGCCAGACGTTTACGAACTTCACATCCATCTGGATCAAGGGCAACGATAGCGAAGTCTACCAGCATTCCCGCCTGTCGAAGACGTTCAAGTTCGTCGGCACCGGCAAGGTCAAGGTGACGGGGATCACGTTCGTCGGCTACGCAGAACAGCAGATCGACCATAGTGAAACGCCCGATGAAATCGACTTCAACACGTCGTCAGGAAACGCGGTCGCCGCGATCTATGCCGAAAATCTGCAAGAGCTTAACCTGGCGCGCGTGACGACACGCAATCACGCCGGCCGGGACATTCATTGCAGTGGTGTCCTTCACCTCAAGGGCCGCGATCTTGATCTCGTCGGGCTCGGACCCGTTTACAACAACCCGGTCGGAGACGGCCATCAAGGCAACGGCGAAGATGCCGCGATCTATCATATCCCGAAGATCGACAACATTCCCGGCCTTTACTACGATCCGGCGGTAACGACCGCGTGGCGGCAGACGCTCGATATCTGCAACTCAAGCATCAAGTGGCACTCGTTCGGGATCCGTACCATCTTAAACGCCGCTATCATCTTGCATGGGAATTACTTCGGGGAGACGCCCGGTCAGCATCACGTCTATGACACCGACAGCGACGGCCACGACATCGTCGGCAACGTGTTCGAGGGCGCGCGCCAGTCCGGCTATAAAATGCAGTACGAGAACCTTGCCGGCTTCAACTACGGCAAGCTGTGGCAGGCGAGCACGGCCTATAATGTAGGCGACGTGGTGCGAGCCGTTTCGATCGCCTGGGTTTGCAAAACCGCTCACACTTCGGGAGGCTCTTTTTCGTCAACCAACTGGAACCAGCATCCTCGCTTCATCCGGCGGGGAGGTGTGTGGACCGGAAACCAGTTCAAGAATTGCGGTACCGGCATAGGAATTATCGAAAGCTCTGGCGTCAATGCGCGCAACGTCTGGTCGGAAGGCTACGTTATAAGCGGCAATTTTTTTGAGAATTGCGCCGATGGAGCCATGTATATCGACCGGCTCTGGAAGTCGCTCGTCACCGGCAACAACGTGCAGGGTGGGAATTACGGAATTTTCGGCAAGAACTTTTCCGGCAGCATCACGAAGAACACTTTCTGGACGCAGGGCAAAAACTCGATCGCCTTGTCCATCAGCAAGACGAGCGACATTCGCGGCAATGTGTTCGCCAACTACGGAGAGTTGGGCGGAGGCAATGACGAGAAGGTCGCTGTTCTGCTCTATGCGCCGAATGGCGCGACGGAGCCGCCGGACAGGTCGGCCGCTCCACGCGTGTTCTATGTAGATAACGGCCATCTGCACATGCAGATGGACAGCACGACCGAAACCTATGACGCACCCGGCGCATGGCTTTTCTATTCGTCGGATAGCCGCTTGTGGCTGGAGGTGGTCGGAACGTGGGGCACGGCCACATCGAGATTGGGTCGAGTGGATGGGACGCTCGGTTATAAATATCGAAACCACTTTTCAGGTTACTACAACACGGCTCAGAACGAGCCGACGTGGGCGTTGTCCAATTGGGTCACCCAATGGAATTACGACGCCAACGGGACCGCGACCGACCTTCAGGACGCCGTCGCGACGTTTCTAAGCATCATGAACGGAAAGCGCGTCATTCATACGACGGGATAGTTTTGATGAACTCTGTTCCAACGACGCGGCTCGCATGTCTAGAGAAGTGGCCATATTGATCGCGGATTGCCGGCAAGCCGTCTATGACAAAAGAACATTTGCCAGCGGTACAAAATGCCTCTGTTGGATCAAAGAATATGACGTTCGGATTGGTGGCTTTGATACTCTTCATAATGGGGGAAAAGCCATCTTCTATCTTCTTGCGGTCGGCTGGGGTAATCTCGCACGATTTCTTCGGATCCTTAAATGGCCTATCGAAACAACCTTTGATGTCTCCACCTGGTCGAGCGTGGGGCCAGAAAACAATAACTCTTGCCCCGTGCCGCTCCATGAAGTCGATTCTATTTCTTAGAGCCTCTGTTCTCCCGCCGTCATGATTTGGGTCGATGCCTGCAACGATCACAAGCTTCGGCCTAGATGCTGTGACAATCTCGTCGATCAGTTTTTGTTGATTGTACCAACGAAGGCCGGCGCAGGGGGAGTTACTTGACGCCGCACTATAAGGAATGGGCTTGTCGTCAACCTTAAAAGGAGGGCAGGCTCCAATAGAAAGGACGCTCTCATCTGGCATAGCTTGAACGATGCCGGGATATAAGTGGTTCGCAAAGCTGTTCCCGAGCAGGAGAACCGTTGGTGGGGCGTCTTTGCTCGCAGAGCAAAACCACCATCCGTAGTCATGGGCCTCGGGGAACGGGTATCGGCGCTGACAAATCTCGTTCTTGGCGAACGGCCATAACGGCCCCTCGAACTCTGCATTTACGGCGGCCATGGAGCGTATCATTGGTCGGCTCGGCAGCCCGTCGTTTATGAATGACCAGTAGCCCATCGCGCCGACGCCGGTCATGCCAAACACAAGGGCCGCAATCTTTAACTGCTTGTGCCCTCCAAAACGAAGCGGCTTTTCGATTAGGAAATATGTGAGCGTCGCAAGTATGAAAGCGAGGGTGACTAGCTCAATCCGGTCCAAGCGCGAAGGGAAGTCACCTTCGATAATTTGAGCGAACGACAGCAAGGGCCAGTGCCATAGGTAGAGCGGATAGCTGATCAGACCAACGGCGACAAGGATGCGGTTGTTGAGCAACGTTCTGTTGACTATTGCTGTTCCCCCGGCCCCGATTGAAAGCACCGTGCCTACGACGGGGAGGGTGGCCCACCACCCTGGAAATTGGTTGCTGTCTCTTATTACGACCAAGCCCGCGCCAATGAGGAAAATGCCGATTATCGATTGAATGTCGCGCAACAGGCGTGGACCGGTCTGGCCTTCGGTCTCTCGCTGTGCCAGCGCAGCGCCAGCCAGCAACTCCCAAAAGCGGGTAAAGGGTGAAAAGAAGGTGAGAACGGTATCTGATTGAATGAAGTAGGTGTTCAGCGCGAACGATATCCCCGCCAGAAAAACGATGATCGTGGGGAGGGTTGATCGGAGTTTGTAGAGCGCTATCGCTGCTAGAGGCCAGACGATATAAAACTGTTCCTCTATGCCGAGGGACCACAGATGTAACAGAGGCTTGGTGATGGCGGTTATGTCAAAATAACCGGCCTCGAACCAAAGCGCTAGGTTCGAGACAAAGCCTGCTCCGGCAGCGATGTGCTTGCCTAGCTGCTTGAATTCGTCACTTAATAACGCGACCCATCCAAATAGGAAGCTCACCAAAAGCACAGTGATTAGAGCTGGGAAGATCCGGCGAATGCGTTTGGCGTAGAACTCGCGAAGGGTGAAGTTGCTGCCGCGAAGCGCAGAGAATATGTGACCAGAGATCAAGTAGCCTGAAATAACAAAAAAAATATCGACGCCGATGAACCCGCCTTGGAGCCACCTTGGAAAGGCGTGGAACGCGACAACCGCGCAAACGGCGATCGCGCGCAACCCGTCTATGTCGGGGCGATAACTTTCTGATCGTTGCGCTGAGGCGGTCCGAAGCGCGGCTGTTTTTTCGAGCATAATGAAGCCCGTTTCGGCTGCGCTCATTGATAAGCCGAACGTACCTCTTCAACCTGTCCGAGTAAACCACCAAAAGGACCACTAACGCCCAATGTTTGGGGCGCCAACTCTGCGGTGAGCCACGGCCCGCGCTATAATCGTCCAAAAACCGAAGGATTTCCGATGTCAGTGCCTGCAATTGGCAGGAAGGGCGTTGCCATTAGCGCAACGATGATGGCCGCAATTGTAGCGACTTTAGTTGGCCTTACGCCGCAGTGGGAAGGGGTGGACGTAGTTGCGCGCCGTGGCGTGATCAGAACTGTCGGCACGTTCATGAAGTGGGTGATTGTCGGGCTGATCGGCATCCTCGCCGGGTTCGTAATGATCGGGGAGTCGATCAGCAAGATCGCCGCCTGGCTGCGCGGTTAACTCCAACATCTGAGGTTTGAATGATCCTGCGAAGCTTTTTCGCGGGCGCGCTGCTATGCGCCCATCAGGAGGTTACATCAAATGGCTAATCTTTATATCTCTGAATACAAGACTATCTCCTACGAGGTCGCAGGAATGACCCCGATGGTTCAGATCGCCCGTGAGGGGGATGACATCGTTCGCCGCGATCCAATCGATTTCTCGGGCGGAGAAGCACAATCTTCAGATTTCGCGGCGACTACGAAGTTTGTTGAGATATGGTCGGATGAAGACTGTCTTTACGCGGTAGGGGCTGATCCTGATGCGTCCGTCGCAGGTACGCCGCTTACGGCAAAGGCGTCAAAGGTATTTGGCATTGTTCCAGGCGATAAAATTTCTGTCGTCGGGATGGCCTAGAAATGTTCGGCCTTCGACTTGGCCTTGGTTTCGTGGCGCGAACTCCGGCGGGTTCATCCGCCGCCGCTCCGCAGTTACGTCTTTCATCTGCGACTATCCCAGATACCACAGAGAGTGGCGGCACTGTCGGAACTCTGTCTGTAGCTAACGGATCTGGCATCTACACCTATAGCCTGATCAGCAATCCCGCTGATCTGTTTTCCGTCACGAGTGATCTGCTCAAGACCGCTGCCGCACTTACTGCGGGCTCATACCCCATCACCGTTGAGGCTGATAACGGCGTCGATCCGCCGATTTCTCGCGCGTTTCTGATCACCGTGACTGAATCTACGAAGGGCTCTTTCAGTAGTGCATTCAGCACCGCCTTTGAAGTGGCAGCTACGGAAACCGCGAATTATGAGGGCTCATTCAGCAACGCATTCAACGCTGCCTTTGAATTGGCAGCTTAGGACAAAACGCCATGACAGCTAAAGCACGTTCTTCTTTCAAAAGCGATCAGGCAGCATCTTTTGCTGACAATACCAGCGGCAACATCACCGCAGGCCATCTCCGCTCGGAGATGAACAACATAGCTGACAGCGCGGTCTTCCCGGAAGATGTGGCGACCACATCAGTTCCCGGCGTTATGTCGGCATCTGACAAAACAAAGTTGAACGGTATTGCAACCGGTGCCAACAATTATACTCACCCGAACCACACTGGCGACGTGACTTCATCCGGCGACGGCGCGACGACGATAGCCAATAGTGTCGTCACTTATGCCAAGATGCAGAATGCGTCTGCGGGCTACACCATTATGGTCAAGGCCACGACTGGAGCAGGTGCATATGCCGAGTTGGCGGCCGGTACAGATGGTGTTCTTCGCCGTAGCGGTTCAGGCAACCTCGCATTCGGCTCACTTGTTGCGGGGAACTTCGCGGACAACACCATTGCGCTCAGCAGGCTGGCAAATCAGGCCACAGAAACAGTCGTTGGCCGTGTAGCTGGCGGCTCGGGTGCTCCGTCCGCGCTCTCCAAGGCGCAACTGACCACACTGGTTAACACCTTCACGACCACGCTTTCGGGGGCTGTACCTGCCGCAAGCGGAGGCAACACGACGACAGAATATCTGCGCAAGGATGGCACATGGGCTGCTCCTGCTGGTGGCGGTGGCGGGATCACTGAAATTGTAGCCGGTACGGGAATTGCGGTTGACGATACCAACCCGGCAGCGCCTGTAGTCAGTATTGATGCGGGCGCTTCGCTGGCTGAAAAGTCCACGCTGGTCGATGCCGACAAATTTCCCATGTTCGACAGCGCGGCGTCGGATGCGGTCAAATACGCCACGCGCGCTACCCTTCGCACGGGTCTTGTGCCAACCTCACTCACGCTAACCGCTGGTACAGGCATTGCCACCATCGGCGATCTGTCTGCAAACCGCACGATCGCACTTTCGGCAGGAGCGCAGGCGAGCCTTGCCCTTGCTGACACATCTGTCCAGCCCGCACGATCCATCTCGACTGGTACAGGCTTGACCGGTGGTGGAAACCTTTCTGCGAACCGGACTATCGCGTTGGATAGTGGGTCCATTGCCAGCCTCGCAAAAGCAGACACTTCCGTTCAATCGGTAACGACCGGCGTAACGGGCGCTGATGCGATCACTAACGCCATGTCGCTCACGACTGCGGAGTATGCGGCCATCGGTTCGAAGAACGCTTCGACGCTCTACATCATTACGGACGCCCCATAATGACGTTCAAACTCGGCACGACTGACATAAACAAGCTGTATCTTGGTTCGACCGAGATCAAAAAAGCCTATCTCGGCACGACGCTTGTTTACGACAAGACGGGAGGCGGTGGAGGCGGCGGTGTCATCTTTACGCCGTCTGCCGGAGCGCCTGACACCATTGACGACAACTTCAACCACTCACTTCGAATGGTGTGCAATCTGGCAGGTGCCAGTCTGGGCCAGATCAGGGTTAAGTTCAGTTCGTCCAATGGTCCGCTAGACATCAACGCTCTGGCTCTTGGAAAGAGCGCCGGATCAGGCAGCGCGACCGCTGCAACACCTCTCCCGTTCCTGTTTAGTGGCAGCCCGGCAATCTCTGTAGGTGCGACGACAGTCGTCACTACCGACTGGTTGGATCATTCGGGTTCGTTCAGCTTGGCAGGTGGCGACCGGGTCGTCATCGTTGCTGACCTCGGGGCTGGCGGGAAGATGTATTTCCGCGGTGGCTGTACCAACGTGGACACTTACTACAAGGCCGGAGCCGCCACTGCGGGCGATGCCAATCCTTCCGGCATGAGCCTTTCTGCCGGGAACGGCTTCCTTGTCGCGGAGATAGAAACGCAATGAGAGCCTTTCGAGTTAGCGACAAGGTGATGGTGCTCGGCTCCGCGCTGGCCGGGTCCGGGGGCTTTACGCTGCCCGATGAAGGATCGGCTCCAACCGTAACCGCCGACCCGGATGCGACAGGCACTCCGAAGGTGGGCGTGCAGATTACGGGAAGTGATGGCTCGGCCTCTGGCGATCCGACGCCTACTGTTTCGTCGCGCAAATGGCAGCATAGCACGACAGGTTCCGGCGCTGCGGATGGGGATATTTCCGGCGCGACCAGTGCAAATTATACGCCATCGGAAACCTATGAGGGCAAGTATGTCCGGCGTGTCACGGTGTGGAGCAACACCCACGGCACCGCCACAGGCTATTCCGGCTGGATCGGCCCGATCGCCGCCGAGGACGAAGGGTTCGTCCCGAGCTACGAGGCGTTTGCGGCGCTGTCATCCAATCCGGCGCGCGCTTCTTATATGACAGAGGTCGCTAACTGGTATGCAGCGAACACCGGATGCCGCACGGGGACGACGAACGACAGCAGCACGAGCCACGGTGCCACGACGTACACGGGCAAGCGGTTCACGGCTGATACGGTATATCCATCGAATAACACCGTGTATCAGGACTGCATCTTCGTCGGAAAGATCGACGGTGACGGCAAAAGCTTCACGGTGGACCACTGCACGTTCGAGGGCTCCGGCGCGATCGACTATCGGATTCTCGGCAACGGAACGTTCAAATACGTCAAAGGTGGCGGCTCTTACGACTGCATCAAGACGCAAGGCAACAACGGCCTGATCGAATGGTGTGACATCCGCAACCCCTATACTTCTGGCGTTGATCCTCACAACGACGGCATCCAGGCGTCGGGCGGCCAGTCAGGGTGGATCGTCCGGCACAATCACATCAGGTGGGCCGACACCTCCGAAGTGTTCTTCCACACCGTCTCCGGGTGGGGCTCGCCGTCGAACGTCAGCATCTATCGCAACTGGCTTAACGGCTCCGATTTGCCCATCAGAGTTGAGAACGTCACCGGGTCCAACAACCACGTCTACGAGAATGTCGTGCAGCCGGGCGGATGGGGCTGGCGTGATTTTACCGGCTCGACCGTGAACAGCTACGGCAACCTCAACTGGACCACCGGCGCAACGCTGACATAGCGCTCAGCAACAACCGACTACATCACCGGCAACCCCATATGACGGGGCGGGCGTAGCGCCGCCCGCAGTCTTTCAACCACTCAAGACCTGAGCCCAACCAACCTCTTTTTCGGGGACGAGAACCTATGACCAAATGGCCGCGAGACAATCAAGCTGATCTGCTTGCATTTTACGGCACGCCTGGGGCCGATGTTGAACGGCAGCTCGTCAATGTCGTGCCGCCGTTCCAGATGTATTACGACGGCAAGCCGATCTCTCGTATCCGGTTTCATCGCAAGGCGGCCGGCGCACTCTCGGCCGCCTTGAACGAGATTTGGGAGCACTACGGCCGCGACCAGCGCAAGATCGACGCTCTCGGTATCTCGAAATACACCGGCACCTACAATCCTCGCAAGGTGCGGGGCAGCAAGACCAAGTGGTCGAACCATGCTTACGGTGCAGCGATCGATTTGAACGCAGAAGAGAACGGATTCGGCAAAGGCCACGGCACCATGCCGCAACCCGTCATCAATGCCTTCAAGCGCCAGGGTGCGCGATGGGGCGGCGACTATCGCGATCGCACCGATCCCATGCATTTCGAATTCTGCGACGCCGGCGGCTATCCGGGACCGGTCGGGCTGATGGATGCGCCGCAGATCGATAGCGACAGCGATTACAGCAGCGTCGGTCCGCAGCAAAAGCCGCCCCTTGCCAAGCGGGTGCGGAATTGGCTGTTCGGCCTTAGCTCGGGGGGCGGAGGTCTCGGCTTCCTGGGCTATCTGACGAGCTGGCAGGTGGTCGCCATCCTGTGCGGATTCGTTCTGCTGGCCGCGGTCCTGATCGTCTGGTTCATGGGACCGGACAAGGTGCGCGCCTGGATCTCGCGGCAGGTGTCGTGATGGCCGATTTCTTTTGGCCGATAGCGACCTCTTATGCGGTGCTGTCGATCCTGGCCACGTTGTTTCTGGCCGGCCTTGTCGTCGGCTTCGCGCCGCTGGTGAGGTTCATACCCGGCCTCGCTCCTTACGTCATGCTGGCGCGCCTTGTCGCACTGATCGCGCTCGCCGTCCTGTCCTTCCTGATCGGCTTTCTCGTGGCGGACGAGCGCGCCGAGGTCGAGCGGCTCAAGGCCGATCTCGCGTTCAATCAACTGCAACTCAACAACGAAAAGGCGACGGCTGAGACCAAGGCCCGGCTGCTCGCCAAAGCAGAATCCGACGTTGCAACCGCCAACCAGAAGGTGACCGATTATGAGAAACGGTTTGCGAAACAGCCTGCGGGCGGTGGCTGCGATATTGATGGCGGCGATCACGGCAGCCTGCTCAACATCGCACGTTAGCCCGTCGCAAGCGACCGTGCAGATTCCGCGCGATTGCGAAGAACTCGCCCGCACCGTGCCGTATCCGTCTGTCGCGGTTGGGATGAATGCCAAGGTCTCCCTGGCCCGCCACCGTGCTGCACTTGGGCAGGCCAATGGCAATCTGGTTGCGACGCGGACCTGCCAGCAGGAGCAGCGTGAGCGGTTCGGAGGGGCAAGACAATGAGCGAGGCGAAGCGGTTCGACGATCTGCCAGCGCGAACGAAAGAGTTCCTGACCAATCTTCGCGACGAGGAGATCGACACCCTGAGCGACGGGATCCGGCTGGTCTCAGCGATCAGAACTGTCGGCACGTTCATGAAGTGGGTGATTGTCGGGCTGATCGGCATCCTCGCCGGGTTCGTAATGATCGGGGAGTCGATCAGCAAGATCGCCGCCTGGCTGCGCGGTTAAGCGGGGCTGCCAGCCGAAGGGAACGTGAGACCGGCAGCCCCATTGCCGGCGACACTGACACCAGCCTTCAGAGCATATCCGAGGAGAAGCTATGCGAGTTATCGTCATTTTGGCGACGCTGCTTTGCGCTGTGTGCTTGGCGGCGCAAGCCGATGCCCGGCCCAGAACCTGGCATCATCATCGGCACCATATTCCTGGCGTCGGGAAAATGGTCGAAGGAGGATGGCTCAAAATTGAGCCGTCCTCACAACGTGCTGATCGGGCTCGCACTTTTAGAGAATTGGGGCCAAGAACCACAATTCGGCCCATCCCTCCCGGCCTTCACCGCGTCATGGCGACCGGTGCGGCTCGCATCGTCGGCGGGCGCCCGAACGGCTGTCCACGCCGATACTGCGGCTGCGGGGCTTCGCTCCATATCTTCGGCCGGATCATCCCTCGGCTGAACTTGGCGGCGAACTGGCTACGCTTCCCGAGGACCGCTCCGGTTCCCGGCATGGTCGCGGCACGGCGAGGCCATGTGTTCGTGCTGAAGCGGCATATCAGCGGCTTGACCTGGCTCGTCTGGGACGCCAATTCCGGCCGAGGCAAAACACGTATCCACCCCCGATCGATCGCAGGGTTCACGATCGTCAATCCGAGGGCGTGATATTGGCACTCGCTGCTAGATTCGAACTAGCGTCTACGGATTCAAAATCCGCCGTCTTAACCGCTGGACCAAGCGAGTACTTGGTCTAGCGTTGCTGCTTTGATGTGGTGCCGACGGGCAGGAATCGAACCGCCGTCTGAACTTTACAAGAGAACCGTTCTGCCACTGAACTACGTCGGCGCATGGCTATGCTCCGGTCGTTCGTGTCGTTGTGGTGACAGACGGTTTCATACGAGTCACCCTAGCACACTGCGCGCCCGAACGGAATCCCTGATGCCCTCTATCCTCACCTCGATTGCCCACCTGATATTCAGCCTCGGGGCCGCGCTGATCTTCATTGCCGGCTGGATGCGCCTCTGCGACAGCGGGAGCGATCTGGCGAGCAGGGTGCTCGGAGCGGGAGTGACGCTACTGCTGCTCGGGTGGTTGATGATGGAGGCCGCAGGTGAGCGAGTTGCGTAAGCCCAACCAGATGAGATACTTCCTGTCCCAAGATAACGATTGCCACTGGTACGTCATACCTGCCGACAAACGGGACGAGTGGAATGCGTGGTGCGAGATCGATCCCGATGACGATCTGGCATGGGATCCGCCGTCATTTGCAAAGCCGATTAACGGCAGCCCAACCCTAGTGACGTTCTCCGATCCTGAGATCGAATGATGGTTAAGAAGACGGTTTCTAGACAGAACGATAGCGCCACCCGAAAGACAGGCAAGGAAGACAACTATGCCGTCCTCCGAAGTATCCTTGATGATGCTTTTAATCATGCGGCTACGGGTAAGGGTAAGGAACGTCACGCGCGAGACTTGCCCTTCGACAAGCAACCTATGCTTGAGACAACGCGTATGGTTGGTCCCGGCTTCCCTCTCGGGCAAGCTATGAAGAAGGCTCAGGAGGCCGCTGGCATGATTGGTCGAGGCCAGTACGACGCTGCGGAGGCTGAATGCCTTGGGGCTATCAACTATCTGGCTGGCGCAATTCTGTGGATGCTGGAAATGGCAAGGGAAAAGGAGGAGGCGTGACAACACCCACTGTGTTCAACGTCTTTAACAGGTTGTCCCATAGCATGATTGATGAAGATCAGGCGGCGCGTGAACTCGCCGCTATCCGTAATAGCCACTCACTTTTGTGGCGGATCAAGCGATGGATTTCCCGCACCGACAGAGCGAAATGAGGCAAGCCAAATAACAACCGCCCCATATCTTTAGCATGTATGCCGCCTCCCTTAACCGGGAGGCGGCATTTTCTTTTGTGTCCATGAATGCTAAGTGGGCTTTATCATGTGGGCTTCGAGTCCTGACGGAAGCCCCATCTAGGAAAGTTCGCGTGATTTCCTTTTCGCGACTTTGGTATTGCCCTGCTTCAAATGGGCACCTACGAAATCGAGATATCTGAGAACTCTGTCACAGCCGTCTGCGGAGTTAAGTGCGCTGTCATCGAGCCTAGCAAGTCCATACGACCTCGCTCTGGCTAGGATTGCATCGAGCGCGCCGCGGCGATGGCTAATGTTTTCAGGCCACGTACTGTGAAATCCAGATTGGGCGATGCGGATGGTACTTGCCATCTTTGTCATGTCGCTTCCCAGCAAAGATAGTTCGGTGTCACGCTTTTCTCGCCACGCTTTGTGTTTCTTCCATCCGATTGATGTCCCCGGGATCAAAAGCAGAAGCGCGGCTATGGGCAGCAACCACCACGACCTCGTCTGGTCAGCTAACCATGCCACAATGATCGCAATCAGCGATTCGGGGTGTTCGATATAACCGTTACGGCGAAGCCACGCATCGAGGGCCTGAGATGCTATGGTGCCCAATCCGAGCGCCGTCATCAGCGGAATCAGCACATTGGACCAAGTCCATTCCAGAATTTTCTTCATATTGCCCCATCAAAAGATGGGCAGCCTAATTCTGGTTCCGTATCACTTCAAGGTCCCGTAGATCAGTCGGATTGAGCAGGCGCATACTAGGCGCACGGTCGCAAGTTTGAGCCCTGCTTGGATCACCAATTCGGGAGGCTAATCCAGCTGGGCTAAACATCGTTTACTAAACGATTAGTGGCAATAGCCATGTGGATCGAGACCACGGTCTTCCGCCACATCTATTGAGGATAGACTTTATCCAACATGATCTCGCCTCGGCGTTCTGCTGCTTCCATGACGGCTTTCAGCGCGGCAATTTGGGCTTTCGAGTATCCGTGCGCCTCGCAGGATGTCCAGTCGGTTGTGGACGCCATCATTGCTTCCGCCGCAACCATCGCATCGGCACATCTAGCGAAAACGCGACCTCCATACGATATGCGGAAGCCGGATACTGCTAGGGAAATGGCGAAACCTTCGTCTCCGCCAAGCATAAGATTGACCGCCAACTCATCGCGACACATCGTCTCCATGGTCGATGGCTGTCCATTATCAATCACAGGAATGACCCGCATCTCCCATCCATCCCGAGAGCATAAAGAGCGCTCGGCGCTACCACGGTCCGGCCATTTGATTGTATGGTCTGCCTTGAAGAGGGCTACCGTTTGCATTCTATTACTCCATCAAAAAGGTCTTACCGATATAGCGTTCCCGGAACTATCCAAGTGCTGTCGCTTGGGCTTTTGATATCAGAGTGAAAATAAAAATCTCGTGGTGACGTATATACAGATATTCCACGTAATGCTTCGTAGTTCACCAGATGAGGCATCTCCTCTTTGAACAGAGAGTTAAACGCAAAGTCGCAGAACACAGCGATGGGTGCTGCCAAAGCGATATCTATCTCCTCCTTGGTCATTGGGCGGTTAAGCAGCGCCATATGGCTTTCCTTTGCGTGCGCAGTTAAAGGTAAAATCCAACGCTCCCAGCGAGGAGCTATCGGTTCGAGTCCGGTTCCCGCGCCACTCACAACTCATCAATGATGATGTAGGTTGCCTTCTTTCCTGTGTCCGCAGGTCCAACGTCAATCCCGCCACCTACACAATTGAATACCGAACGGAGGTTGCGCCAGACTTCTGGATTGAGTCCGACCCACTGAATCCTCCGTCCATCAATCACCGCCTCAATGGTGTACGATCTTCCGTCATGGAGTACGGTTCCTTGGAGATAATTCGACCACGCCTCCTCGCGCAACCTTGGTGCGGATCAGGGTATTCTTATCTGGTATCGGTGTTTCCTCCCAATATAGAGATGGAGGGTGTCTACGGATACGTAGCATCAAGTCTGGACGACCTTTAGCGCATGGACCATCTGACGGATATTCTCGTCGGTGAGCCCGCTCATGCGCTCGCCATCGTCACGTTGGGATACGGGAGCGGAGACGATGTCCCATAGAACCTTGCCATCGTAGTTCTTCCGACGACTCATTGTGACGGTACGGCCATAGGCGTCTGAGCCGATGGAGACTTTCTGTTCAATCAGTTGCGGCATCGCTAATCCTTCCCGTGCTGGGTCTCGTATCGCTCTAGCGCCTTCAAGCACTCCGTTAGCATTTCATCTGTGAGTGCAGGCGGTATCTCCATGTTCGCGCTCATGCCGCGACCGAGATATTTGTACCAACTGATCTCAACATCCCGCCATTTGAAGTTGAACGGCTGCGGCTCATCGCTCCACGAGTAGGCGTGAACCTCGAATAGGTCGCATTTGAAGTCATTCCCGGTATTGGCAAACGGGCTGTCGTATTCGCGTTGGTTGATGTTCCACATCACGTTGTCGAGACGGTCTCGGATGTAATAGAGCGCGGAATCGACAAGGTCGGATGTCGCATACTGCTTGAAGGGCTGGCCGTGGATCTGTTGACCGAGTTCTGGCGTGAATGTTGTCATGAGACCTCTACGAACTTTCCATTTTCCTCGCCGTTCTCGACGATGAGTTTGATGCGACCTATCTTGCGGTACTTAGTTGGCTTTGGCTCATCCCAGATGCAGATGACGCCATCTTTCGTTCTGCGGCCTTGCCGTTTCCATATTCGGTGAGCGCGCCAGAATCGCGACCTCTCTGGCGGATATGGATTGGAGAGCGGTTCATCGCGCGCGCTTATCAGGAGCGGGCCAAAGCGGTCACTGTCCTCGAAGCGCCATTTCTTTTTGCCAACGGCAATAACGAATGGACCGGCACCCCAACTATCGATGCAGATGCCGTTGCCGACGATCCCGGTATGGCCGAACTCATTCATGAGTCACCCCCAAAGGCCGCCATCCGTCAAGATAGTAAAGCACGCTGCCCTCGCTTCCGACCTCGTTCCAGTGGCCATTGTCGAAGAATGCGATGGCGTAGTGCCGCTTCCGCGTCCTATCGCCGAAGTCGTGACCGCGCACTCGTATCCACGTCCCATCCTTCGGGGCTGTTTCAATATTCTGCCAGTCGCTCACACATACCTCCATTTCGCATATTCCCAAGCGCTGATGCGATCGTAGCATTCCGAGCCTCTTTCGACGCTCCGTAGCCGCACTTCCCCAGCGCGGAAGTAAGCGTCGTCGCTCCAGTGGGCCGTGTATTCCTCGCCTCCGGTGGCGTATGAGGCACCGGGAGTTACATCGAATACGAACTTGCGTCCGGGGCGCGGCAAGATGATGTGCTGGTAAGCGCTTGCTGGACTCTTGAGAGATAGATTGATGGCAGAAACCTTCGGGTTAGTCATGCGCGCCTCCGTTGAGGACTCTATGAGCAGCGGTGGTCCACTTATTGCCGGGGAAGGCGACGTCGATGTCATGTATGAGCCTTCTTAAGGCGCACTTGACTGCTTCAGAGTTGAAGTCGTTCTCCATGACCTTCCAAGCACTTTCACCTTTGCGGTACACTACGCCGGTTGGGCAATCACACGAACCGCGTCGGTTTGGATACGGCTTCCCGCAACCTGCGCACTTCCAATCATCATCGGATGCTAGTCCGCGCTGATCCGTCATTGCGGTGTAGCCTCCGTACCTGATGCGCTCCCAGCGCTCAGATTAAGCCCGTCAGCGATTCTTTGAGCTTCGGAGCGGTCATGGTGCAGGGAAACGATAGTGCTATGTACGCCTTCCTCTGTTCGATTGTCGGTATCAACATGGATTACCGCGAACGGTTCAGGTGAAGGATTGTGAATGTCAACGACGCCGTACCAGATCATGACTCGGGATCCTCGTAGTAAATCCCGCCGTCCTCATCGTAGACAAAAAGAGTGACAGGCGCTTCGAATGACTGTCCCCATGTAATCGCTTCGGCGAGGGTGATGTGCTCTCGATCTTCATACGCAGGACCTGCTCCTCCGCTTCTAATCTGATCGGAGTCTTTGCACGAATTGTCGTGCCATGCTGCCTCAATGATCGCGTTGATCTTGATGAACCTGTACTTGCGCTTGCGCCTATCAACGATGTTGACGATGGGCATTCCGGCTCCTTGCTACTGACAAATCTCGGTTCCGTATCCCTTCTCGATGGGGCCCAGAGTCCCATCATGAAGCACCTCGCGCCATTCCCAGAAGTTCGAGATGCCGCCGTACCCGCCATAGAAGGAGCCGCTAGTAATCTCTACGGTTCGACCATCTCTATGTGTGGCGGTGATGCCAATCCGAAAAGTGGTCTTTCTCGCGAGTTCATCATTTATGCCTCTCGCGATGCCGTGGAGAGTCACGCTATTCATTCATCCCTCGCAGGATTAGTGCATTTAACCTCGTGGCCCTGAGCGCGATGGTAGCCGTCTTCGTGAGGTTTAAGGTCTAGGTCACAGAAGACGCAGCCACACGATGGCGTCACTTTGATATTTTCAATCGTCTTGAGATCACCGCGAGCAACACGAAGCGCTTCTTCCGCACCCGCCAGTATTTTTCTCCCAGCCTTGCTCATTCCGACCTCTTCCCTTCGTTGTCTGTTACCCAATCAGGCTTCGCCCGTATCGTAAGGAGGTTTAACCCCTTCGGGTACGGCCACCAATGATCCAATTCCTTTCCGCAAGACTCGCAAACGAGCACCTTCCAGCCCTTGGTCCAGCGAGATTCGCCATGCTGATTTTCATATTCGTCGTATCTAACGCACTTCGGTTTATGCGGGACACCAACTTTGCCGCGGCACCACTTCCTTGTGTTCTTCGAAGAGCCGCTAGGAGGACGGATATTCGGAACCTTCGTCTGGCGTTCATCACGACGCTTGCGCGATGACTCTTTGTAATCAGACATGAGACCTCCGCCAGTGGGTAATCCACCATCCATTTTGATGTGGCCAATAAACATCGCCGTCTGGTTCATTCGAGAATGCGAATGGCACTTCTTCATTGCGAAGGAAGACGTTGTCGAAGACGTAGACATCGGTGTCGTCACGGCCTCGAATATCGACGACGTCTCCGACCTTGGCGGCGAGCGTTGAGATATCCCTCCAAGGGTTCACTTCCTCGCAGGTAGGCTTGTTGGCGAGTGCGAGGAGGACATCCGCATGACATGGGACAGGCTTCCCTTCGTCGTCATAAAGCGGGCACCAGCAGGCGAGATTCTTGCCTCGCAAGAACTTCTGTATGCTTGGGCGGTGGACGTGAATGTCGTTGCTATAGCCGCCGCTGATTTCAAGAATGCTATCTTCTGTCCGAAGATAAGACGGAGCATTCAGGTCTTTATCGACACAGCGCCGGAATGCTTCCACTGTATCCGCCACGGTTTCGCATTTGCGAAAGCCTGTTTCCTTGTCGGCGCGCGGATCATTAGGGTCGTACATGCTGTCGCCAACCCGCCAGGGATTGCCCCATCGTGTCGGCCGCCCGACATAGACCGTATTCAGAGGCATCTTCCAGCCGCGAGTGCGCTTACGTTGGATGCGGATTGGATATTGTTGGCTCACTTCATAAACTCTCGAATTGCGCTGCCGATGATGTAGACGGTCCAGATAATCGGGACGGCGAGGGCGGCTACTTCAACCATTTCCAGAGTCCCCGAAGCGTGATGACATCGAGATATCCAGTCCAGAACGGATGCCCGTCGCTCTTGAGCGCCCACGCCAGCAAGAAGCCATAGACGAAAGCGCCGTAGATGATGATCGCGATGATTGGATCGTTATTCATCATTCATCACTCTTGCTGACGCGATCATTTTCGCGAGCGGAGCCCGTTCAGCGGCGACTTCGTAGATGTACGATGTCATCCCTTCGAGAAGATGGGATATCCCGTTAGGATCACCTCCTGCGGCGAGCGCGACTGTAAACCCAAGGGACGAGGCCAGGTTCTCGACAATGCCTGCCATTTTCTCTTTGTCATGGATGGTGCCCTTCGACACTTCCAAGGAAACGAGGGAATGGAGTTTTGCTGCGAAGTCTTCAGACATTCACGCTCTCCCCGCAGCCGTGATGTCACCAAGCCGCGCCTCTGCAAGTCGCTTCTTCACTGCTTCAACAAGGACATCGAGAACGATTTCATCGCCGCCAAGTTTTGTCGCGACCAGCATCGTGCCGACGACAACAGACTCAAGGATGACAAGAATATCGGAGCAGGAGCCGCCGCTTTCGAGCGGTGGCTTGACGATCGCTTTAACGATCTCGCCGACAACAGCGTTATGGACGGCACCTTGGATTTCGGTTTGGGTAAGATCAGACATTCTGCGCTTTCTCAATCAAGATCTTGGCTTGAAGGAAGGCGTGGAGCATGGAGAGAGGAACGGATCCGCCAGCACGATCACAATGGAAACCGCCGTCGAAGACGGCTCCCATGGTCGGATGCGACAGCAGATGGTTGGACTGGCCTTGTCGAAAATCTGGACCAAGACTCGCTGATGATGCGCCTATCGGATAGATGGAGGCATCGTTGGTCAGAGCGCAGTAACCGCACGTCCACCAGAAGCCGGGAAGTTCAGCCGCAATAAGGCGGCTGACTGCATCCACAGTTTCCGTCACTCGCTCAGGACAACCCGGAAAAGTTGCTCGAAGCATATCGTCCAATAGCCGAGACGGTCCATCGGCACCGCCGACGAGATTGAGTAGGACGGTGAAGGAGTCAGCGTTCGTCATCCCGCTACCCCATGCCGTGCGGTATTGCTAGACTGACGGGCTTTGAGGGCTGCAACACACCATGCGAGCGGCAACGTGGCGGCTATGCCGGTGTATTCGACGATTGGCGTTGTGCTGGTGTCAGTCACCAGTTTGACCATCGGCAGGCCATCCGCTCCGATCTCGCTTGCGAACACGAGGAGCCCGCCAATCGAACGCGCGGATTCAATCGATGACGTGTAGGTATCGGCCATCAGAAAGCCGGTTGGGCACCAAATGTCACCCCTGCCGGGCGGGATGCCACGCTGATACTCTTTGTGGTCGTCTGGCCCTGCCGGGCGCAGATCACTAAACATCATCGCGCAGGCGATCTCTGCATCAAGGCGCCGATCCGGCCCGCTCGCAGACTCCAACCGAGCAATGAGGTTTGAGAGGTCAGGCATGGTGCGCCACCTCATCAACCCGAGACGGCGCATCCACCTTCCGCAGGATTTCCTCGAATACAGCAATGGAGGTAGGGCGGGAGACAATTGGGCGGAATAATCCGTGCCAGAACGGTGGCTCGCTATATCCAATCTGTGCCCAATTGCCTGGCGGGTTCTTAAGTTCTGAGAGAAATACATACTGCTCTTCGAGCGCTAACACGTCAGCCCTAACGGTATAGATGCCGTTCAGTACGGGGCGATTAGGAATGTATTTGAGCGCGTCCTGTTCACTTACCGTCCTGATGCAGACGATTTTCTCGCCAACCTTAAACATCCGTCACCTCCACCACCTCAATCCCGGCTGCTCTTGCCTGTCGGACACAATCCGCAGTGCCAGTGCCGCCGCTAAATGCGATGACCCGGTCAGGCTTTCCTTCCGCAATCATTCTGGCGTTGCGGCGCGGTCCAGCCGACTTATCCAGTCCGCCAAGCCGTCCGTTCGGATACCAATTCGCTAGGAAGGGGATATCGAGGATGCCGTTGCGCTTGGCCCAGTCAGCCGCCAAGAGGTCAGCCCCTCGGGCCGCTCCATGAATCAGGACGCATGGGCGGGGCTCGCAGGCGGATAAGACACGGTCTAGGAGGGCGCGCTGGGCGGCAGCCTTCCGATCCATTTCGATATATTCGCAGGTGCCAAAAGCCGCCCATCTCGGACGATGCCCGAAATGCCGTCCGCCGCAGACCAAGAGCCTCATGGGGCAGATCCTATTCTGGTGGACGGGCGTGTGGTGCATGGTAGAACCATGCTGCCAACAGATGCAGATTTGGAGCGGTTAGTCGGTGGATACGTCCAACACAACGTGCAACATAGCGTCCAACATGTTTTCCATGTATTCTTGCTTTTTGTTGATTTTATTATGGAAAATATGGCGTTAGTTAGAAAATGGAGCGCTTCACCCGCTCC
>CAZOOO010000002.1:0-51519 GCA_964581435.1 uncultured Hyphomicrobiales bacterium
GGAATCGATCACGTTCATGATCCTCGATCGATTCGATCCAGGATCATCGTGATCTTGAGCCGGCGAGCAAAGCCAGTTTCCGATGGCTGCCCTTCCGGCGTGTTCCGGTCATCTTGCATCTGAGTGATGCAGGCTGCTGCTCGGACATTCAGGCAAGGTTTGATTTTGAGGCGGCTTCAGCAGCAGGTGTTCCTCCATGCGACCGCCAGTCCTAAGATTGATGATGGACGCGCGAGCGGCGTCTGTATACGCGGCCAGATCAATTCCACGACTCGTGAGCAGCCGAGGGTAAGCGCCCGTTGGCTTGGCTGCGTTCACTAGCACCCAGGCCCGCGCGAGGTCCTCGCAATTGGCCGTGCTGAGCGCTTTATCATCGTACTTTTCAGCGTTAGGGTATCCGTAAACGAGCCATCCGGTACCAGGGGCGGCTCCGCCCACAGCGAAGACGGTCCCGGGATACTCTCCTGTCATGTCGAGAATGGGCGTGTCATCAACGAAGCCCGCGCGTTTCGCTCCGTCGCGCATGGCGTTGATGTAGGTCGCTATCTCCTGGTTCACTTTGAGCGACGCCGGACGGCTGCCGCCGATTGTGACTGACGTCGTTTGTTGCAGAATAGCAGCGGGTTGCCGGTAAGGCGTGGATGCTGAATCGTAGATCAGCACGGCTGATATTAGGAAGGTTGCAAGCGCGATTATACTGTATGGAAGTTCCAGAGAGGCCCTGGTTTGTGCGGTCAAGGGTAGCGCCGCCGCAACCCAGAAAACCGGGGCCAATGAAACGATGGTCCATAAGTTGTTCGCTGTTCCCAGCGCATACACGAACGGCATGAGCGCGAGATAGATGGCGACGCCAATGGCGTTCGGAGGCAGCCTTGATCTGTGTGCTAACAATAGAACCACGGTGCCCAGAAGTGCAGGAACCGCAGTGAGAAATCCAGCCGTTGAGGCGTCGAATGGAATCGCGCCGACGCGGATCAAGCGCTTGAAATCGTGATCGTCGGAAAGTGTATGAAGGAGCTCGATTCCGACCTGATTTCGTTCCGTGAACTGAGCGATCGACCCGTCTATTGCTATAGCGGAAAGCAAGAGGCACGCGATTGCAACGATCCCGGCGACGGCAAGCGGACGAAGCAGCGGCCTCACGGTGAACGCCAGATAGACGGCCACGACCGGAGCAAGGGCCGCGGCCGATGACATTTTCGCCATGAAGCAAAGCCAGCCTCCCACGCCGATGACGGAGGCCGACACATAGCGCGTCGCCGGCCGCTCGCTGTCGATGGCGACAATGCCGCAGGCCGTCAGCAGCAGCGCGCAGATGGCAAGCGAGTTGTAGCTCGGAGTGGGAAACCAGAGCTTGAGAAAAACGAGCGACGATGTCGCGAGAGCGGCTGATAAGATAACGGCGGCCATGCGGCTGATGGGCCGATGAAACCTGGCGAACAGCAGCACGAACAGTATTGTAGCGAGAAGCCATACCGATAGCAGGCTCGCTTGGCGCAATGCGGCGACGCTTCCATTCAAGGCGGCATATAACGGATGATAAATCCAGCCAAACTGCAGGTGAGAATGCGTCTGAGTCCACGGTTGCGAAATTGTATTGAGATAGAAACCTTCGTCGGTGAAATCGAAACCTGCACCGCAGGCATAAAGGATGCAGACGACGATGGTTGTCGTCGCAGCGGCGATAAGTGTCCTAAGAAGTATTGTCGTCACGGGGCGAAACCAACGCGATAATAATGAACGGAGCGTCGCATAGCCTGCTTGCGGTTGTGAGGAGGTAATCGAAGGAACGGCCGTAACGGCGTTCCGCGTTTTTTTTTGAGGGTTGGATGTTCAACAATCTAAAGGAGTCACGCTTTCCTGTCCATCTTCGTTGGTCGAGTTGATCCGATCGCTCGGTAAACTGACCTGCTCTTCGCGATGCTGATTTAAGAAGATGTCGGGTCTGGGTTGAGCGCACTGGCTGCGCGCCATCAAGTGGAGCGATGGATAGGGCAGCGAGCCGTTTTGTTGTGCGCTTCGGGGGGCTTATGCCATGAGAGGGCAGGATACACGCCGGCAGTGCGGGCAGCATGGCATCCGCCATTTGCATAAGCTGTCGTGGTTTCGGGACGTCGGTCGAGCTGGCTTCTCCATCATGAACTCATTGTCACTTTGGGCCGTCAGTCGCGGGTGTTAAGGGAGTCCGTAATAGATGGATTTGAGACATGCGAAACTCCCTAGCCGGACTTGATCCGTGACGGCGTTCGGCAAGCTGTTCCGTACCACGGCTTTTCGGCTGACGTTGGTCTATCTGCTGTTGTTCGCGCTGTTTGCGGCCTCTCTTCTCGGATATTTCGCCTGGAATACCCGCCGCCTGATTACCGATCAAATCGCGGCGACGGTGGGCGAGGAAATCGGGCTGCTTACCGGCGTGTTCAACCGCCGCGGCTTGCGCGGATTGGTCGGCGCCATCGAGAATCGGGCGCTGCGGCCGGGCTCCAATCTTTATCTGGTCACGACGCCGGCGGGACTGGCGGTGGCGGGCAATGTCGGGTCGCTTCAGCCCGGCGTGATGGAGACTACTGGCTGGGCCGAAACCGCCTATCTGCGGTTGGATGAGCAGGATCAGGCTCACCACCAAGCGCTGGTGCGGGTGACCGAGCTGTCGAACGGTTTCCGGCTGTTGGTCGGCCGCGATCTGGAGGAGCGTCATCGCATTTTCGGCGTGGTTGCCTCCGCCGCGCAATGGTCGTTGCTGATCGTCGTGGTCCTCGGCCTTTGCGGAGGCATCTTCGTGGCGAGGCGTGTGCTGCATCGGATCGACGCAATGACCGGGACCACGAAGCGCATCATGGCCGGCGACCTGAGCGGCCGGCTTCCGGTCGGCCGTAGCGGCGACGAACTGGACCGGCTGGCGGAAAACCTCAATGCGATGCTCGAACGTATCGAGGCGCTGATGAACGGGCTGAGGGAGGTGTCCGATAACATCGCCCACGATCTCAAGACACCGCTGACGCGGCTACGCAATCGCGCCGAGAAGGCGCTCGCCAAATCCGGCAATGAAAGTGACTATCGCGCGGTATTGGAGCAGACGATCGAGGAATCCGATGGTTTGATCCGCACCTTCAACGCGCTCTTGATGATTGCCCGGGCGGAATCCGGACATGCGCGCGACAACATGGCCGATTTCGACGCCGCGGATGTCGCGCAGGGCATTCACGAACTCTATGAGCCGCTGGCCGAAGACAACGGAATGAGGCTCCGGGTTCGGACGGGATTCGCACCGCTGCACGGCAATCGCGAGCTGATAAGCCAGGCTCTTGCAAACCTCGTCGAAAACGCGATCAAGTACGGGCGGCCGGCGCAGGCTACGCAGTCGCTCGGCGCGGATGAGGCCACGGCCGACGACACGATACTGATCGAAGCGCGCCATGAGGGCGATCGGATCATTCTCGCCGTGACCGATCATGGCTGCGGGATTCCCGAATCCGACCGCAGGCACGCGGTCGAACGGTTTGTGCGGCTCGAGGCCAGCCGGACCTTGGCGGGATCAGGGCTCGGCCTGAGCCTGGCATCGGCGGTCGCCACGCTGCACGGCGGCGACCTCACGCTTGACGATGCGCATCCGGGTCTGTGCGCCGCGCTGTCGATCCCCGCGCGAAGCGCCTCGGGGCTTGCGGCCCCGACGGTGGACGTGCAACAGATTGATGCATGATTTCATCCGTCAAGGACGACGCGGACCCGGCCTGTCTGGCCGCGCGTCTTGCGGGCGGACCAAAACTGTTCGCGCCTATCGAAGCCGAACGCAAGCTTGAGGACTGGCTGTCCGATCTGACACCGCGACAATCGGGCGAGATCAGGACGCTGGCCGGTACATTTTCGCACGTCAAAGCTATCCTGCTCGGTATCGCGGAGTCCTCGCCCTATCTTTTTGATCTGATGCGTTCCGATCCCGACCGGACGATTCGCCTGTTCCGAGGCGATCCCGAAGACCGTCTCGGGCGGCTGATCACCGACATCCGGGAAGCAGCGGAGGCTGCCGATGAAGCCGAAGCCATGCGGCGGCTTCGGATGGCCAAGGCGGAGGCTGCGCTGTTGATCGCGCTGTGCGACATCGGCGGGGTGTGGCCGGTGATGCAGATCACAGCCGGATTGACCGACATCGCCGTTGCCGCGGTCCGGAGCGCGTTGCGATTTTTGTTGCGGCAGGAGACGGGGCGTGGCCGCCTGAACCCTCCTGACATCGACCATCCGGAAGGCGCCAGTGGCCTTGTGGTGCTTGCGATGGGCAAGATGGGCGCCGGCGAACTCAACTATTCCAGCGACATCGATCTGATCGTGTTTTTCGATCTTGCGGCTCCGACGCTCGCGAGCGGGATCGAGCCGCAGCCCTTCTTCGTGCGCCTGACGCAGGGACTTGCGCGCCTGCTGCAGCAAAGGACCGGTGACGGTTATGTTTTCCGGGTCGATCTGCGCCTGCGGCCGGATCCCGCGTCAACGCAGGTCGCCGTCTCGACCGCCGCCGCGCTCGACTACTACGAGCGGGAAGGACGGACCTGGGAGCGCGCCGCCATGATCAAGGCGCGGCCCTGCGCTGGCGACCGGAAGGCCGGCGAGACCATGATCGCGGAGATATCGCCATTCGTCTGGCGTAAGCATCTCGATTTTGCGGCCCTGGCCGAAGTTCACGACATGAAGCGGCAGATGCAGACCTTTCGCGGGCAAAGCGAGATCTCGGTCGAAGGCCACAACGTCAAGATCGGACGCGGCGGTATCCGCGAGATCGAGTTCTTTGCGCAGACCCAGCAGTTGGTGGCTGGCGGGCGGCATCCAGAATTACGCGTGCGCCCGACGCTCGAGGCGCTGAATGTCCTCGCTTCAAGCGATTGGATCACCCATCAGGCACGGGACGAACTAACCGCTGCCTATCTGTTTCTGCGAAGGGTTGAGCATCGCATTCAGATGGTCGCCGACGAGCAGACCCACGTTCTGCCCGCGGATGGCGAGGCGATGGAGCGGTTCGCCCGCTTCCTCGGTTTTGAGGATCGGGCGCGTTTCGCCGCCGAACTGCTGGCGCATCTGAATTGCGTGCAAGGGCATTACAGTCGGTTGTTCGAGGGCGACCCCGTCGGTTCGGTAAACAATCCTGTCGCGGATTACAGGGCCGGGCCCGACGACGCGCAACTTCTCGATCATCTGGCGAAGCTCGGCTTCAAGCAACCGAGAATGGTGGCCGACACCATCCGGCAATGGATGGCAGGCGGATACCGCGCCCTCAAGGCCGAGGCGACGCGCGCCGCGTTTGAAGCATTCGTGCCGACGCTGATTGACGGCCTGGCGCGTGCCGAGGAGCCGGACAGCGCCGTGATGGCGTTCGATCGCTTCCTGCAGGCGCTGCAGCGCGGCGGCCGGCTGATATCGCTGCTGAGCCAGAACAGGGATCTCGTCGCGCTGGTTGCGCTTGTGCTTGGTGCGGCACCACGGCTTGCCGACATGCTGGCTCGACGGCCCCAGATCATGGACGGGCTGATTGATCCTCGCTTTTTCGGCGCCATGCCGGACCGGCTGGAGTTGTCGGCGCGGCTCTCGGCCACTCTCCAGGACGCGGGCTCTTACGAGGAGTTTCTCGACCGGATACGGCTGTTCGGCCAGGAAAGCCTTTTCCTGATCGGCACCCGCATTCTGTCCGGCACCGTATCGGCGCGGCAGGCGGGGCATGTGTTCGCCGACGTCGCCGAAGGTATCGTTGATACCGTGCATGGACTGGTGAGGCACCAGTTCGCAGGTCAGTACGGCCAGATCTCCGGGCAGGAGACGGCGATTGTGGCCATGGGCAAGCTTGGCGGCCGCGAAATGACCGCATCGTCCGATCTCGACCTGATCCTGCTGTATGATTTTGATTCCGATCATCCGGATTCCGACGGCGCGCGGCCGCTGCACGGCGCGCAGTATTTCGCGCGCTTCACCCAGCGTCTCATCAGTGCATTCACGACGCGAACAAACTACGGCGTTCTCTATGAGGTCGATATGCGGCTGCGCCCGTCCGGGCGCTCCGGTCCCGTCGCCTCGCATATTGGTTCATTTGCCGAATACCAGGAGCATGAAGCATGGACCTGGGAACACATGGCGCTTACGCGGGCGCGAGTGATTTCGTCGTCGCCCGAATTTCGTGCGCGGATCGAGCGAGTCATTCGCGATGTTTTGACACGACCACGCGACGCCCGCCTTATCGCGAGCGATGTCGCGGAGATGCGCCGCGCGATCGCGCTGGAAAAAGGCGAGGACGATATATGGGACCTGAAAAGCGCCGCTGGAGGCATGGTCGATATTGATTTCATCGCGCAGTATCTTCAACTCGTCCACGCTGCGGACATGCCGGACATTCTCAACATCGATACCCAGCAGGCGCTCGATAACGCGCAGCGGCTCGGCGCCCTGTCGCTGCCGGATGCGGAAATCCTGCGGCCGGCGGCGCGCCTCTATCACGATCTGACCCAGATCCTGCGGCTGTGCGTCAGCAACAAATTCAAGCCGGAAACGGCAGGCGACGATCTGCTGCCCGTGTTGGCGCGAGCAGGCGACGCCCCCGACTTTTCGGCCCTCGAGGCGTGCATTCGCGATACTCAGGCAGATGTGCGCGCCGTATTTCTCAGATTGCTGGAAGGCAAGACTTGAATTGCGGCACGGGCTGCCGTTCGCGCTTGTGGCCGTGACGGGGCAGGGTGACGCGGACTACGGTCCCCGCACCGGGTTTCGAGCGCAGCCGCATCGAGCCAGTGTGCAGGTTGACGAGCGATTTGGCGATGGCAAGGCCAAGGCCGGATCCCGCGTGGGTCTTGGTCAACTGGCTTTCGACCTGCTCGAACGGCTTGCCGAGTTTTCGGAGCGCGTGTGGCGCAATGCCTATTCCGGTGTCGGCAATCGTCAGAGTAATGGAATTCTCGAACACTTTGCCTCGCGCCATGACTCGTCCGCCGTCGGGCGTGAATTTGACTGCGTTGGAGAGCAGATTGACGATGATCTGTTTGACGGCGCGACGATCGGCAATGAGGGAGATGTCATCATCGCTTCTGACGTCGAAGGTCAGGCCCTTGTCGCTGGTGCGGCCCGAGACGACCCGCAGCGATTCGTCGAGCACCCCGGTGAGATTGAGTGTCTCCATGTCGAGATTCATCCGTCCGGCTTCAATCTTGGACATATCCAGGACGTCATTGATGACCTCGAGCAGATACTGGCCGCTGGCCAGGATGTCGCGGCAGTATTCGCTGTACTTCTTCGAGCCGAGGGTTCCGAACATGCCGTTGCTCATGATCTCGGAGAACCCGATAATGGCATTAAGCGGCGTTCGCAGTTCGTGACTCATGTTGGCGAGGAATTTTGATTTCGCCCGATTGGCGTCCTCGGCGCGTTTTTTTTCGTCCGCGTATTTCTGCGCCAGGTCCGCGAGTTTGAGAGCCTGTTGTTCGAGTATGGCCTGCGTCCGTTTAAGATCGATAACGGTTGCCCGCAGTCGGAGGTCGTTTTCGACAAGCTTCTGCTCGTGCTCCTTGATCCGGGTGATGTCGGTTCCAACCGACACATAACCGCCATCCTTGGTGCGGCGTTCGCTAATGTGGAGCCAATTTCCGTCTGCGAGCTGCACATCGAAAGTGTGCGCCTCCGATGTCACCGTCCCGGCCCTAGACTGCCGTGCCCTGATTTCGGGCATGCGGCCGATCTCGACCACGGTCTCGTAGGGGGTGCCGACCACAACTGCGCTGTCCGGGAGCTTGTGGAGTCGCTGGAAGTGAGAGTTACAAAGAACCAGGCGGTCGTCCGCATCCCACAGCACAAACGCCTCGGGAATGGATTCAATTGCGTCTCGCAGCCGGAGGTCGGCCTCGATCGATTTCTCCGCGAGGCTCTTCTGTTCCGTGATATCGACGGCAATCCCGATCAGATGAGCGCCGCCGCTCGCGTTTTCACTGAGTTCGCAACGGACGCGCAACCAGATCCAGTGTCCGCTGCTGTGTCGCATCCGGAAACTCTGATCGATATGACTGATTTTTCCCGAGATGAGTTGGTCCGCGATTTCGAATAGGTCGATGTCTTCGGAATTGACCAGAGAACTCACCTCACCGAAGGTGAGCAGGTCGCTGCGACTTTCCAACCCGAGCAAGGTGAACATCGATTGCGACCAGAAGATCCGGCCGCGCGACAGATCCCAGTCCCAGAGTCCGCATCGGCCGCGATTGAGCGCGGTATCGATGCGGCCACGGACCGCATCATTGATCAGATCGCCTTCGCGAGCTCTGGTAGATTGCCAGTGAAAGGCAAAGCCCAGGATCAGGACCACAAATCCGGTCGTGGTCGACAGGGTGATCGACAACGCGGTGTCCGGGCGCCACACCGCGTCGGCTTCCTGGATGACCGTGACCTGGCCCAGCAATGACCTGACGACTCGCTGGACCGCAAGCGCGTTGCTGCCGTCCAGCAGGACGGTGTCGGTGACGCTCGCGGGCGACATGCCGCGCAAGGCGGGCGATTGTGTGATGCTGATGAGTTCGAGTATCCGGCTGCTTTCGCCGGATATTGCCTCGATCGATACCCGTGCGAGAACGCGCTGGTCGGCGCCGGTGACGATGACGTGGCGGCCGGCGGCGACGGCCCACGATGGAATGAGTTTCGGCAACAGGTTCTGGAGACGCTCGATGGAGGCGGGGCGATCCTGATAGACGACGCCGGCATGCTCAAGCCGTTCCGCCAGAAGATCGGCAAGCGCCAGCAGGTCATGTTTCGTCATCGCCTGCTTTTGCCGTGTCTGGTCGATGACCTGCACCAGGGCGCCAACGCATATCGTTACCAGGAAAGCGATGATCAGGGCCGGAACGGCGCGGCGAAGCACGGGCTCGGCAATCAGCAGCCTGCGATAGGCAGGTTTCGCGATCGATTGCGCCAATCCCTTGATCGAATCGGATTGAGCGCAAACGCTCGCCGCCTCAGCGCGCGCCATGCCTTAAGCCCCCGTGTGAATTTTCCGTACGTTCGATCGGAGTGACGTCTGGCTTCTCCGAATCACTTCGATTTGAATCCACTTTTTCGAATCTGTCGAGAGTCAACGATTCGTTAACGGGAAAAATTTTGTCCAACGGAAATTAAAAACTCGGCAACTGCCGCCGATTGAGTCCGAAACGGGAACATGGGCGCGGCTCCGGCTTTCAGCTTTCGCGCGGCGGCTCCGCGTGGCTGATGACGCGCTTAACGCTCGGGAACGCGCGACGCAGAGCCCGTTCGATCTCGTCGACGCTTTCATGCACCCTGGCGACGCTCATCGACGGCGCGGCGCGGCAATGGAAGTTGACGATTTCGCCGGCTTCGGTGTCTCTGACTCGCACGTTGTGAATGTCGTGGATCGCCCCGCCGGCGGCGAAACCCGACAGGGCTTTCCGGATGGCGTGGATGCGCGCGGGAGCAGCATCGGTCCCGAGCGGAAGCTCAGGCTCTAACGGCTCGATGTGAGTATCAACTTCGACATCTGCACCGAACTCGTGACGAATATCGTGCTCCAGCCGATGCGCGATCGCGTGGGCATCCACCAGCGCCATCTCGCCGTCGACCTCGAGATCGATGCTGACGGTCAGCTTTTCTCCAAGGTCGTGCACCGTGACGTGATGAATTGCGAGACCCGAATTGCGGGCAATGACCATGATGCGCTCGCGTATGCTTTCGTTATCACGAGCGACCGGTATCGCCGTGAACGTCAGATCGGCATCGCCGAGAGCGGCGGACACTGCGTCTTGCGCCTGCTGTTTGATGGCATCGATGCGGTCGATCGGATAGGTTCGAGGGACTTCGGCGATCACATCGACGAAATGCCGGGGACCAACCATTCGTACCCTTAGTCTCGCGATGTCGATGACATCCGGCAGCGCTCTGATTGCGGCGTCTGCTCTTTCGGCAACACCCTCCGGCGCACGATCCAGGAGGGTTTCGACGGTGGCGCGTCCGAGCCGCAGACCCAGAAGGGAAATCAGGACGGCGACGCCGATTGCCGCCGCCGCGTCGCCCCACGCATAGCCCAGCCCGGACAGGGTCAGCCCGATGATGACCGCGACCGATCCAAGGACATCGGAGGCGAAGTGCAGGGCGTCGGCCTCCAGCGCCTGACTGCGGGTGTCGAGCGCGGCCCGGTGCAGCGCACGGGCGCGCCAGGCATTGACGATAATGTCCGCGATCAGCACGACGAACGGAACGACGGAGAGCGTCGGCGGCGGCGCGCCGTCGCGCAGATGGGCGTGGGCCTGCACCACAATGCCGCCGGCCAGGACATACAGCATGGCAATGACGCCAAGGGCCGAGAGGCTTTCTATCTTGCCATGGCCATAGTGATGTTCGGCGTCGGCGGGACGGTCGGAAATCCGTACCACGATCCAGGTGACGATCGTGGCGACCAGATCGATCGAACTGTGCAGCGCCTCGGAAATCAGCGCCAGGCTGCCGATCGCAATGCCGACCGCGAGTTTGATCGTCGCCATAGTGGCGCTGGCGATCACCGAGACGGCGGCGACTCTCGTTTTTGACTTGGAGGCGAAGCGTGGCATCTGCGGGGGTTTAGCAGCCCGCCACCCGGGATCAAAGCGCCGGCGATTGCCCAAGCGTCTGTCGTTCGCAGGTTTTGTCGTTACGAATTGTTCTGATTTCCTGCTCGTTGCTTGCAAATCGCAGGGGGAAGGGGGGCGGCGCGGGCCGTACGCCCGAAGTAACCTGTTATAAATCGTACAAGGCGCGTTTTTTTAGTTGGATTTGGAAATATTGTTTTCCGGGCCGAATCAACAGACAGGATCGATGATGGCAACCCAGATGACGAAATCGCAGCTCGTTGAGAAGATCTCGACTCAGGTCGGATTGTCCAAAAAGGACGTAAAGGGCGTTCTCGAGGCGCTTGCGACGACAGGTTACAAAGAGCTTAAAAAGACCGGTGTCTTTTTGGTTCCGGGTTTTGCGAAGTTCGTGGTTATCAAGAAGCCGGCGACCAAGGCGCGCAAGGGAACCAACCCTTTCACCGGTGAACCGATGACCTTCAAGGCGAAACCCGCCCGAAAGATCGTCAGAGCGCGGCCGGTCAAGGCTGCTAAAGACGCGGTGTGATGCAGGGGCCCTTCGGGGCCCTTGTCTTTCCGGACGCCGGTTTCAGGTTTTTGACGCCCGCCCATGGCTCATCCGCAGGTGCCGGTTGGGTCCGGATCGGGTCGGTATCAGGCCGCGGGTATGTTCCAGATGTCCTCGGCGTATTCCCGAATCGTGCGGTCCGACGAGAACCAGGCTATACGCGCGACGTTGAGTATGCTGGAGTGGATCCATTCCGGGCTGGCCCACTTTATGTCGACGGTGCGCTGGGTGCGGTAGTAATCGTCGAAATCGGCGGATACGAGATAGTGGTCGAGAAACCGCAGCGCGTGAGCAATGGGAAGGAAACGAGAAGCGTCGTCCGGCGAAAACATACCGCGCTCGATGGCTTCGATCGCGCCGGCCAGTTTCGGTGACGATGAGATGATGTCGGTTGCATCCAGTCCCATGGCGCGGCGCTGCACAACCTCATCCGCTTTCATGCCGAAGATATAGATATTCTCCTCACCGACGTGTTCGGCAATCTCAATGTTGGCGCCGTCGAGCGTTCCGATGGTGATAGCCCCGTTCAGCGCGAGCTTCATGTTTCCGGTGCCAGAAGCTTCCATGCCGGCAGTGGAAATCTGTTCGGACAGATCGCTCGCCGGGATGATCACTTCAGCGGCGCTGACATTGTAATTGGGAATGAAGACCAACTTGAGAAGATCTCTGATCCGGGGATCGTTGTTGATGACATTACCGATATCATTGATGAACTTGACGATGAGCTTGGCCTGCCGGTAGCTCGCGGCGGCCTTTCCGGCGAAAATCTTGACGCGCGGCGTCCAGTTGCCTTGCGGATCGGCCAGGATGGCCTGATAGAGCGCGATGGTCTCGACCGCGTTGAGAAGCTGGCGCTTGTACTCATGAATACGCTTGATCTGGACGTCGAACAGCGCCGACGGATCGACGACTATCCCAAGCTGCCTCGCTATCATCTGGGCAAGCACGATCTTGTTTGTTCGCTTTATGCCGTGGAATTTCTGCTGGAACGCACGGTCGTCAGACAGGCGCTCCAGCATTCGCAACCGTTCGGGTTCATCAAGAACCGCAGCGCCGCATGCATCCTGTAGTAAGGAAGTGAGCTCCGGGTTGCATTGATGCAGCCAGCGGCGGAAGGTGATGCCATTGGTCTTGTTGGTGATACGGCCCGGATAGAGGCTGTTCAGATCGGCAAACACGGTCTCGCGCATGAGTTCGCTATGCATGGCTGAAACGCCATTGATGCGATGAGAGCCGACGAACGCAAGATGACCCATGCGGACACGGCGGCCTCCGGTTTCATCAATCAGCGACACCGAGGCTCGGGCTCGCGTGTCTGCTCCAAAATGTTTTTCCGCGGCCGCAAGATGATTTGCATTGATCCGGTAAATAATATCGAGATGCCGCGGCAGCATGTGCTCGAACAACTCGACCGGCCATGTCTCGAGCGCCTCAGGCAGCAGCGTGTGGTTGGTGTAGGAGATTGTCTTCGTGGTGATGTCCAGGGCCTCGTTCCAGCCGATATGATATCTATCCATCAGCAGCCGCATCAGCTCGGGAACGGCGAGGCCGGGATGAGTGTCGTTGAGCTGGATCGCCGTATGGGACGGCAGCGACCGGAGATCTCCATCGGTATGGAGATGGTGGTTGAGGATATCCTGCAACGAGGCGGAAACAAAAAAGTACTCCTGACGCAGGCGCAACTCGCGCCCGGCCGGCGTTTCGTCGCTTGGATATAGAAATTTCGATATCGCTTGCGCTCGCGCCATCTCGGACATCGCGCCGAGATGATCGCCGCTGTTGAAGGTATCGAGGCGCATCGGATCGACCGCGCGTGCGGACCACAGCCGCAGCGCATTGACGTGACGGCCTCGCCAGCCGACGATCGGCGTATCGTAGGCGATCGCCTGGATGGTCTCATCAGGTATCCAAAGAGTCCGGATTCCGTGGCCATCCTCCTCAATGTGATCGAGACGGCCACCATACTGGATGTCGAACACCACATCGCTGCGTTCGAATTCCCACGGGTTTCCCGAGAGCAGCCACTGTTCCGGAAATTCTTCCTGCCATCCGTCTGAGATGATCTGTCGAAAGAGGCCGTGCTCATAGCGGATGCCATAGCCTCGCGCCGGAATCGCGAGCGACGCCATGCTTTCCATGAAACAAGCGGCGAGCCGTCCAAGGCCCCCGTTGCCGAGTGCGGCATCCGGCTCGACATCGCGTAACTCGTCGAAGTCGATGCCGAGATCCTCGATCGCCGTTCGGAACGGCCCCATCAGTGACATGTTTGTCAGCGCGTCGGTCAGCAGCCGTCCGATCAGGAACTCAAGCGACAGATAGTAGACGCGCTTGGCACCATGATTCTGAGAGGCGCTATCCGACTTGAGCCATTGATAGACGATGCGATCGCGTAGCGTCAGTGCCGCTGCCATGTACCAGTCGTGGATATTGGCTTGCTTGACGTCTTTTCCCGCCACCAAAACGATCTTGGACAGTATCGCGCTCTTGAGTTCCGCGACGGTGTCATCGTCTTCGGGCTCGGGCCGTGCCGGTGCGTCCTCTTCGAGGCCGCGAAGTCGCTTGGGCGAAACTTCAAAAACCATCCAGTATCCTGATCTGTTTCCGCTTGGATCGCTCGCGAGCTCATCTCGCGTGACGTAGAAGCTTGTGACGCCTTCTGCGGTCCGGGATCAATCAGCGATTTTGCGGAGTTGACCTTCGTTTCCCGACTATATCGCTCTCGTTCCGTTTTTGGAACCTCTGTTCACCGCCGTGCTCAGCCGAACGAAAGCTATCCTGCCGCCGGGCTCGAGTAATGAAGTTGTAGTCGACGGCGGTCGTAACTATCGGCGCTGTCCTTGCGGACCTCCATGGTGAGTCAAAAGTGAAACGGATGTGAGTTGCAGGCGTTAATCTATATGCGGATTGTCTTGTTCGTCAGGTCGCTCCCATGGACCAGAATACCGACCACGCCGGCAGGCGCGCCGGCAACTCACCACCCCAAATCGGCCGTCCCGGCATCGGGGATGTATCATCAGTAACATTATGATCCGAAATATTGGCGCGAAGGTGCAACTGCACGCCGTTGCCCAGCGACCAGCGTGCGGTCAGCAGACGGTCCTCCTGGTGAAGATCGGCGCAAGCGAACATTGCGTTCGCGAGATGAGGCATGAGTTCATCCCGGCGAATCCGCAATAGCCGTTTGACCAGTGTGTGACGCGGCAGACGCTGACGAGGCTCCGGCCAGACAAGAACCGCCGACTCGAATGTTGACAGCGCGAGGGGATCAGGCACATCGTCGCCGAACGTTTCGTAGGCTTCGGCGAACTCTCTCCTCCGGCCTGTTCGCACCGCGTCGGCAAGGTCGCCTTTGAAGTCGCAGAAGAATGGAAAGGGTGTGGTTGCTCCCCATTCCTCACCCATGAACATCAGCGGCGGCATCGGCGCGAGCAATGTAATCGCGAGCGCCGCCTCGATAGCACGAGCGTCAGCGGACCATTCGAGGCGATCGCCCAGCGCGCGGTTGCCGATCTGATCGTGATTCTGAAGAAAATTCACGAAAGCGGCCGGAGGAAGTCCGTCGATCTGCTCCCCGCGAGCTCGCCCGCCGCGATGAGCGGAGGGCTCGCCCTGGTAGGCAAATCCCGCACGAAGCGTTCGCGCGAGAAGATGGCGTGGGTCGGCGGCGTAGTCTCCGTAGTAAGCTTGGGTTTCCCGAGTGAGGATGACATGCCAGGCGTGGTGGTAGTCGTCGTTCCACTGTGCGCGGTACTTGCCGCGCGGTATACTTGAAGCAGGATCGAGCAGACCTGCGCGGTTATCGTCGTTCTCCAGCACAAGGTGGATATGGCGCCTCTCTTGCCGCGCCAAAATCCCGATAGCGCAGCTGATATCGCTCAAGACTGACGGCTCGCCCGGCTCGGGGATGGCATGCACCGCGTCGAGTCGAAGGCCGTCAAATCGATAGTTGCCCAGCCAGTGCAGTGCATTGTCGACGGCAAATGCGCGGACCTCGGGAACACGATAATCGATCGCCGTTCCCCAGGGAGTCTTCGCATCACAGAAAAACTGCGGTGCGTAGCGCTCCAGATAATTTCCCTCCGGCCCGAAGTGATTGTAGACGACGTCGAGAAAGACCATCAGGCCGCGCAGATGAGCCTGATCGACAAGTTCTCTCAGATCGTCCGGCGCGCCGTAAACGTGATCGGGCGCGTACCACAGCACGCCGTCGTAACCCCAGTTTCGCAGCCCCGCGAAGTCGGCGAGCGGCATCAGCTCGATGGCGGTGATTCCGGTCGACACCAGATGATCGAGCTTGTCGATCATGGCACGATAGGTGCCGCTTGGCGTAAAGGTGCCGACATGGCATTCGAGGACGACCGTTTCGTGCCATGGCCGTCCGCGCCAGTCGATTGCCTTCCAGCGGAAACGGCGGTGGTCGACAAGCTCGCTCCGGCCGGACACATCATCACGTTGATAAGATGACGCTGGGTCCGGCACGTCCAGGTCATCATCAATCCGGTAGTGATAACGCGTGCCGGCGCCCGCCATGGGAACCTCCGCGACGAACCAGCCGCTGCTGTCCCTTTCCATCATATGTGCGGTATCGGTGACGACGGCCGCTTTGCCGGCTGCAGGCGCCCACAGCCGGAACGTTGCGCCTTCCGGCGTGAGAGTTGGGCCGAAGCGGCCGGCCCTCATGGCTGGCCTGCGAACGCGATGACGCTGCGCGGCGGCGCCTGCATGGTCGCGTTAGGGTGGTGCGGAGCGATGTCGGCGTCACCGTCCGTCGTATGAAGCACGATCGACCACGTCTTGTACTCTTCCAGGTTCGGAATCCTGAACTCGATCGGTTCCGGAGCGGCGTTGAGGACGACATAAAGGGCCTTCTGATGGTGTTCCATGGGCCCGAGCACGTAGGAAAGAAATCGTCCTTCGGGAAAATTCCAGTCAGCCTCGGTCATTTCGTTGCCTTCCGGCGTGAGCCATAGCACTCCGTAGGAGCTGTCTGTTGTTTTCCCCGTCACCCAGTGTCGTGATCTGATCTGCGCGAAGCGCCTTCGGATCGCGGTAAGGTGTCCGATGAAATCGGTCATGTCGTTACCCTTGTCGCCGAGATTGCTCCAATCGATCCAGCCGATCTCGTTGTCCTGGCAGTAGGCGTTGTTATTCCCGTTCTGGCTATTGCCGACCTCGTCGCCTGCAAGGAGAAGCGGCACCCCTTGGGCCAGCAGCTGGCAGGCGAGTTGGTTCTTGCGAAGCCGGTGGCGGAGCGCCAGGATTGCAGGATCGTCGGTCGGCCCTTCGTGGCCGCAATTGCTGCTGAGATTGTCATTGGAGCCGTCGCGATTGTCCTCGCCGTTGGCTTCATTGTGCTTCTCATTATAGGAAAACAGATCCGCCAGGGTGAAGCCGTCGTGGACGGTGATGTGATTGATGCCGGCACGCGGCGCGCGGTCGTCATGATTGAAAAGGTCGGACGATCCGGTCATGCGGCCGCTGACATCGCCGATCAGATTTCCTTCGCCGGCCCAGTAACGGCGCATCGTGCTGCGATACCGGTCGTTCCATTCCGACCATTGCGAAGGAAAGCCGCCGACCTGATAGCCGCCGGGGCCGACATCCCACGGTTCCGCGACCAGCTTGACGTTGGCGAGAACAGGATCCTGCCGGATTGCATTGAAAAAAGCGCTGTCGCGGTCGAAGCCGTGTGGTCCTCGCGCCAGCGTGCTTGCGAGATCAAAGCGGAAGCCGTCGATGTGACAGACCTCGACCCAATAGCGCAGCGAATCCATGACCATCTGAAGCACGCGCGGATGAGTCAGGTTCAGCGAGTTGCCGGTTCCTGTGAAGTCGTCGTAATAGCGTGGACTGTCCGGCATCAGCCAGTAGTAGGAAGCGTTATCGATGCCGCGGAATGACAGCGTCGGGCCAAGGTGATTTCCTTCCGCCGTATGATTGTAGACGACGTCGAGCATGATCTCGAAGCCGGCGTCATGAAGACGTGCCACGGCCATGCGGAATTCGTCCAGCGCCGCGTCCTTCGCATAACGCTGCTCCGGCGCGAAGAACGAGAGGGAGTTGTATCCCCAGTAGTTGCTCAGCTTGCGCTCGACAAGATGGCGGTCGTCGACGAAGCCATGAACCGGCAGAAGCTCGATCGTGGTGACGCCCAGGCGCCGCAGGTGATCGATCATGGCCGGCGCGGCCACCGCGCCGTAAGTGCCTCGAAGCTCCGGGGCAATATCCATACGCGCCTTCGTCAGGCCTTTGACGTGAGTTTCATAGATGATCGTGTCTTCCCAGGCGATACTGGGTCGCGGTTCACGCTTCCCCCAGTTGAAGGTTTCGTCGATGACGGTGGCTTTCGGCATGGCGCGGGCGTTGTCGCGTCTGTCGAAGGATAAATCCTCGCGCGGGCTTCCGGCGCGGTAGGCGAAATGCGCATCGCTCCAGACCAGTCGTCCGCTAATCTTCTTCGCATAGGGATCGAGCAGCAGCTTGTGAGGGTTGAACCGGTGCCCGCGCTGAGGATCGTAGGGGCCATGGACGCGATAGCCATAGAGCTGTCCGGGCGCGACATCGTTCAGATAGCCGTGCCAGACGTTTTCGGTGTGCTCGGGCAGGGCGATGCGCTCGATCTCCCGACGCCCCTTGCTGTCGAACAAGCAGAGTTCAACTTTCTCCGCATGCGCGGAAAAAAGCGCAAAATTTGTTCCTCGGCCGTCCCATGTCGAACCAAGACTGACGTGCGTGCCTTCCGAGACCCTCATCCTGCAATTTCCGGAACCAAAAAGATCACTCCAAGAGGCGGCAGCGTCAGGCTGAGTTCGGGAAGGACTTCTCCTGATGTCTCGACCACGCCATCATTCCCGACGTTGCTGCCACCATAATGAGCGGAGTCGGTATTGAGCGCCTCGCGCCACCGGCCCGTGAAGGGGACGCGCACGCGATAGCCGCGATGGATAGTCGGCGTGAGATTCGCGATCACAAGGCAGCGCGTCCGTCCGCTTTCGCCCTTTCGCATCCATGCGAAGACGCTGTGATCCGCATCGTTGGCAATGATCCATTCGAATCCGGCAGGATCGCAATCGAGTTCGTGCAACGCCGGCACTTCGCGATAGAGTGCGTTGAGATCGCGGACAACAGCCTGGACTCCTTGGTGACGGGTTTGATCGAGAAGGCGCCAGTCGAGCGCGTGATCGTGATTCCATTCGCGCTCCTGGCCGAACTCGGCTCCCATGAACATCAACTTTTTTCCCGGGTGGCCGAACATGAAAGCGTAGTAAGCGCGCAAGTTTGCGAACCGCTGCCAATCGTCGCCCGGCATGCGGCCAAGGATCGAGCGCTTGCCGTGCACCACCTCGTCATGCGACAGCGGGAGAACGAAATTTTCCGAGAAAGCATAGTGCAGTCCGAACAGAATTTGATCATGGTGGTGCTTGCGGTAAATCGGGTCCTTTCCAAAATAGCTCAACGTGTCATGCATCCAGCCCATGTTCCATTTGTAGCCGAATCCTAGACCGCCAAACTCAATAGGTCGTGAGACCCGGGGCCATGCCGTCGATTCCTCCGCCACGGTCGTGGCGCTCGGAAACCTGCTAAATACCTCGCGGTTGAACCGGCGCAGAAACTCGATGGCTTCCAGATTTTCCCGGCCGCCATGCGTGTTCGGAATCCATCCACCTTCGGGACGGCTGTAATCGAGATAGAGCATCGACGCGACAGCATCGACGCGAAGACCATCCACGCGGTAGCGATCGAGCCAGAACAGCGCGTTGGCGACGAGAAAATTGACAACTTCGGTGCGGCCGTAGTTGTAGATCAGGGTGTTCCAGTCGAGGTGACGGCCTTGCAATGGATTGGCGTGTTCGTACAGCGACGTTCCGTCAAACCGGCCGAGCCCGTGCGGATCGTCGGGAAAATGGCCTGGCACCCAATCCAGCAGGAGGCCTAGGCCCTCGCGATGGCAGGTATCGACCAGATGCGCGAAATCGTCGGGCGTGCCAAAGCGGCTGGTCGGAGCGTAAAGGCCGGTCGGCTGATAGCCCCAGGAGCCGTCGAACGGATGTTCGCTCACCGGCATCAGCTCGATATGGGTAAATCCGAGGCTGCGTGCATAATGCGGCAGGGTTTCGGCCAGCTCGCGATAGGATAGCCAGCGATTGCCATCGCCCCGGCGCCATGACCCGAGATGAACTTCATAGATCGAGATCGGCGCGTTGTATGCGTTGATCGGGACGGACAGGGGAGTTGGGCGCGGCAGCGTGGTCTCGTCGAGTACGATCGACGCCGTGCTTGGTCGTACCTCGGCCGCAAACGCCATCGGATCGGATTTCAGCGGGAGTAGCGAGCCATCCTGAGCCGTGATCGCGAATTTATAGCGATCGCCCGCCTGCGCACCGGGGATGAACAGCTCCCAATACCCGTTACCCCGCACCCGCATCGGATGTCGGCGTCGATCCCAGCAGTTGAAATCGCCGACGACTGCCACGGAGCGTGCGTTCGGCGCCAGCACCACGAACCCTGTCCCGTCCACGCCTTCCATCACCATGGGATGAGCGCCCAGCTTGTCATAGAGCCGCTGGTGCGTGCCTTCGCCGAGCAGATAGAGGTCAAACTCGCTTAAGATGGGCGGAAAGCGATAGGGGTCCTCAAGCTCAACCATGTCGGCGCCGTACCGAGCGCGGAGACGATAGCGCTCCGCCCCGTCCGGCAAGTTCCCGAGGAAAAGTCCGGCGTCATGAATACGGGTCAGCGCGATCTCTTCGCCGGTGTCGTCGACAAGGCGCACTTCGGACGCCTCGGGTAAATAAACGCGAACCACGTTGCGGTCGATCTCGCGATGACGGCCGAGATAGTGAAAGGGATCGGAATGCCGCCCTTCGACAATGGCACGTGCCTCGGAAGACAGCTCGGTCATGCGCGAACCCGTTTCCTGTTGCGCAGCACCCGCAGTGTGCCGTCCAGCGCGACCCGTAGCCAGCCCGGACGATGCGCCAACTCGTAATCGATCTCGTAAAGCGCCTTTTCGAGTAGGAAGAACCGCAGCATGCCGTCTCTTTCGTTCTCATCCTGCGGCCATAGTCGCGAATCGGACATCGCTTCCCGATAAGCTTTCAGAAAGGTGTGCGTCGCCTCATCGCGCCATGCTGACAACGCCTCCGCCAATCGTCCGTCGTCGTCCGCTCCGGGTTTCAGAATGCGCTCCTGCGCCGAGGTCACGGAATAATCGATGGATCTGACCAGCCCGGCGACGTCGCGAACCGACGGCGCCTTCATCCGCCGCTCGGAAAGGCTTCGTCGCGGTTCACCTTCGAAATCGATGATAAAGACGTCGTCGCGAACGATGAGAACCTGCCCGAGATGAAAATCACCGTGATGCCGAATATTGTGCATGTGAATCGATGACGGCAGCAGCTCCGTGAGCAAATCCCGCAAGGCTGGACGGAAACGCTGGATTTCTTCAAAAAGAAGCCGATCCGATTCCGAAAGCCCGGCCTGAGCGAGGCGGTTAAACGTGTGCTCCGCACGCGTCATCAAACGATCGATGAAATGCGCGACGTCCGAAGCGGTCACGGGCTCGGGACGGAAATTCTCGATATCGTCGCGGCTGGCCAGCGCCACGTGCATTTCCGCGACGCGCTTGCCGATTTGCATCATGTAGCGCTGATAGGCCGCCTTTTCCTCAAGCGCTGGAGCTGAATCGGTCGCCCCGACGAGCCGCTGCTCGTCGACAAAGCGATCCAACGCGGCGCTGCTGACGGCCCATGCGTCACCCTGATTGCCGACAAAGGCATGAACGATGGCGATGGCGGCCTCGACGTCAGGCCCCGCCAGCTCCGCGCTGCCGAGCAGGGCGGGCGTATTGGCGAAGCCGGCAATATCCGTCAGGAAGCGTCCCACTTCCACTTCGGGATTGATGCCATTCTCGAGTTTTCGGTAGAGTTTGACCACGAACTTCTGGTCCACCAGCGCGGTGCTGTTCGATTGTTCGGTCTGAACTGCTCTCACGTTTTCAATAGGCTCTTCGGCGATCGAAGCCAGCCGCTCCGTAGGAACGTAAGCGAGCCGCAAGGCGCCTTCCTCGAACGTTGCACGGCGGCGCAGACCTTCGATGACGCCCGCGATCAGATCGCCCTCATAGGCAGCGTCGATCAGCGTTCCCTCGCGCGAGCCTTGCCGCACCGCGGCGATGTTCCTGGCGTCATAATTTCGGCGGTCGAGACGGTCCCACCGGATTTGGATCGGCATCGCGTATCGTCCCGATTGCCCGCGATGGACGACGTCGAAGATCACGAGCCATGGCCTGGAAACCTGGTCTTCCATGAGCGGTATGGCCGCCGGCACACGCGCGGTGATGGCGCCGGCGGATCGCTCCGGAAACCAGCGCGAGCGGGCGAGGTGAGGCGGCAGGACATCACGCTCGAAAATCGAGCGCGTCCGTGCCAGCGACATCCAGGTCGCACCCGACGGCACGACGAGCGTCTCGTAATCGGGTACGGTCACGGCCGCGACATTCGGAGAATGAGGCTTTTCATTCAGCCGGAACCAGTAGAAACCATAAGGCGCGAGCGTGATCAGGTATGGTAACTCGCCAATATCTGGAAAAGTCGTCCGTCCCAGCATTTCAAGCGGTGAGCGACCCTTCCAATGCGATAGATCGAGTTCGGAGGCCTGCGCCGATCGCGACAGGTTGGCGACGCAGAGCACGACCTCGTCGTCGTATTGTCTCACATAAGCGAGAACGCTGCGGTTCGACGAGCGCGCAAAGGACATCGTTCCCCGGCCGAACGCGTAGCTGGATTTACGCACCGAGATCAGCTTCTTCATCCAGCTCAATAACGAAGACAGACTTCGCGATTGGGCCTCTACATTGACAGACTCATAGCCGTGGACGGCATCCATGACAGGGGGAGCATAGAGCCGCGCGGGATCGCATCGGGAAAATCCACCATTCCGATCCGGTGTCCATTGCATCGGGGTGCGAACGCCGTTGCGGTCGCCGAGGTAGATATTATCGCCCATTCCGATTTCGTCGCCGTAATAAATGATCGGCGTTCCCGGAAGCGACATCAGCAGCGAATTCATCAGTTCAATCTTGCGCCGATCGTTATCCATCAAGGGCGCGAGGCGACGGCGAATGCCGAGATTGATGCGCGCGCGGGGATCTGCGGCATAAGTCGACCAAAGGTAATCACGCTCGATATCGGTCACCATCTCGAGCGTCAGCTCGTCATGATTTCGCAGGAACATCGCCCACTGACAGCTATCGGGAATATCGGGCGTCTGCCGCAGGATATCGGTGATCGGAAAGCGGTCCTCCTGGGCGATCGCCATGTAGATTCGCGGCATCAGAGGGAAATGATAGGCCATGTGGCACTCATCGCCGTCCCCGAAATAGAACTGAACATCCTCCGGCCATTGGTTGGCTTCGGCTAGAAGAACTTTCCCCTTGGCGTAGGCATCGAGCTCACTGCGAATATGCTTGATCACCGCGTGAGTTTCGGGAAGGTTCTCGTTGTTGGTGCCCTCCCGTTCGCAGAGATACGGAATCGCATCCAGCCGAAACCCGTCGACGCCTGTGTCAAGCCATCGCTTCATCACCTGAATGACGGCTCGGACAACCCGCGGGTTGTCGAAATTGAGATCCGGCTGATGACTGAAGAAGCGATGCCAGTAGTAGGCGCTGGCTTCGGCATCCCAGGCCCAGTTCGACTTTTCGGTGTCAGTAAAAATGATTCTGGTGCCCTGATATTTTTTGTCGGTATTGCTCCAGACGTACCAGTTGCGCGCGCTGGATCCGGGTGGACTGCGCTGAGCGCGCTTGAACCATCTGTGCTGATCGGATGTGTGATTTATAACGAGTTCGGTAATCACGCGCAGGCCGCGCCGTTTTGCTTCCGAAATGAACCGGCGGAAGTCCTTCATGGTGCCGAAATCGGGATTGACCGAGCCGTAATCGGCAATGTCATATCCGTCGTCACGTCCCGGCGACGGATAGAACGGCAGCAACCACAGAGCGGTGACGCCGAGCTCCTGAAGGTAGTCAAGCTTGGTGGTTAAGCCGGCGAAATCGCCGATGCCGTCGTTGTTGCTGTCGGCGAATGCCTTGACGTGAAGTTGATAGATAATCGCGTCCTTATACCAGAGGTGGTCTGTCCGGGCGTATCTGTCAGCATCGATATGCGGCATTTCGTTCATAATGGACCTCACGCCAGACATCGAAACAAAAGCGCAGGGTCGCGTAATGGATCGAGCCTCAGGCGTATTCCGCCCCACTCTGTGGCGTGACGCTCGCAGGTCATGAGGTTTTCGAGTGCGGGAGGAGGGACTGATCCGGTCGAGGTTTCCATTCGGATCGAATCGAGCGGCAGCCAGAATTCACGGCTCTCAGGCGAAAGCGCGATGGCGCCGACGATTATGTTTGAGCTATCCGCGGAGTGCTTGGTGAAGGCGATGATATGATCGCTGTCGATGGGGAGAAACCTCAGATTTCGAGTTTGCAGAAGCGCCGGATTGGTGCGTCGTGCCCGATTCAGCGCAGCGATATAAGGTTTGATACTTCCCGGCGCATCCCAGTCGCGAACCTTGATCTCGTATTTTTCCGAGTTGAGATATTCCTCCCGTCCCGGAATGGACTCGTGCTCCAGTAGCTCGAAGCCGTTATAAATTCCGTAGGTGCTCGACAGCGTTGCCGCCAGGGCAATCCGGCTCTTGAACATCCATGGTTCGCCACGTTGCAGGTGGTAAGGCAGAATGTCCGGCGTGCTGACGAAAAAGTTGGGCCGGTAATAGTCTCGCTCAGGATAACCCGTCAGTTCGTTGAGATAGGATTCGATCTCCCATTTCCGGGTTCGCCAGGTAAAGTAGGTATACGATTGCGTGAATCCGAGCTTGGCGAGACCCTTCATGACCTTTGGCCGAGTGAACGCTTCGGCGAGGAAGATGACGCCTGGGTCCTTCGTTTGAACTTCACGGATCAGCCATTCCCAGAAATCGAACGGCTTGGTGTGCGGATTGTCGATTCGAAAGATGCGTACGCCTTGGTTGATCCAGAACAGGATTATATCGCGAAGCGCATTCCACAACGAGCCGGCGTCCTCGCAACCGAAATCGGGATTGACAATGTCCTCGTATTTTTTTGGAGGATTTTCCGCATAACGCATCGAGCCGTCCGGACGCCGCTTGAACCAATCAGGGTGCCGGGTGAGCCAGGGATGATCGGGCGAACACTGCACCGCAATGTCGAGCGCGATTTCCATGCCGTGTGCCTTGCAGGCGGCGATCAACTCCCGGAAGTCGTCGAGGGTGCCGAGATCGGGGTGAATCGCATCGTGCCCACCTTTTTCGGAACCGATGGCGTAGGGGCTGCCTGGATCACCTTCGGCGGCTGTCAGGGCATTGTTGCGTCCCTTTCGATTAGTCTTGCCGATGGGATGGATCGGCGTCAGGTAAAGGACGTTAAATCCCATCGCCGCGATATCGGGCAGCCGAACAATACAATCCCTGAACGTGCCGTGCCGGCCGGGGACGGCGCCCTGGCTGCGCGGCACCATCTCGTACCACGCGCCTGCGCCGGCGCGGGCGCGGTCGATCGTCAGCGGGTAAAGCCGGGAGCGCGTGAGATCGGACCGGGCGCAGCCTTCGGCCATGGCGCTTGTCAGTTCCGGCACCAGCAGGCTGGCGGGGTCACCCCTGTGTAGAAAGTCGTCGCATTGACGGAGAATGATCGCGGTCGCCTCCCTGCCGCCATACTGCGCGCGCGTCAGCAGCGCGGCGCCTTCGAGTGCATCGAGGGCGATGTTCTGACCGGCTTTCTGCTTGAGTTCGAAATCGCGCTTCCATGTGGCGAATTCGTCTGTCCAGGCTTCAATGGCATAAACGTAACGACCTGGTTCGGTAGGAGTGAAGCTGCCGAACCAGCGATCGTTGTCGTGCAGAGTCATCGCCGACCTCTGCCAGTCACGATCCTGCTCATGCCGCCATATCAACTGCGTGGCGATGACGTCGTGCCCGCTTCGGAAGATGTCGGCCCAGACATCGACTGCATCGCCAGCAAGGCGCTTGACGGGGAAACGTCCGGCGTCGATGCAGGGATAAACATCTTCGATAAGAAATGCGCCGGCGGTTGCGCCTCTTTCGTCTGCACACAAAGGCATATTTTTTTGCGTCGATATGGACATCACGCGCCGATAACCTGCCGATGAATGAAGAACCCGGAACGGTAAACCCCGGCTTTGCTGCAAAGTTCCCGATGGAACGGTCCGTTTGCTCCAAAGTTTGTTCCTTCAGTGAGAGGGCTGCGCCAATGCCCGAGTTCCGGTTGGGAATGAATATCTATTCAAAAGCGCGCGATCTGGGTATTGACCTCGACTTTGTGGACGGACTAGGCCATCGACATCTCCTGGACGATGATCGATTGCGAGCCGTTATCGATGGTTTGCCATCGTCTGCGCGCCATCGTTTCTTGCAACAGCCCGTGGTCATCATCGCCGACGTGGGCGACTTTCGCGTTCCTGTCGGACCCGAGGCGAACGGCATCGCTTGGCGGCTTGTGGAACGTCATGCGGTGCTCGCACGAGGACGCATAGCTTCGGCAATGATCGATATCCCGCGCTCAATAGCGGTCGGCACTTATAGAGTGGAACTCGAAGCTGACAACGGTGCCATCATCGAGTCAGTTCCCTTGCTGGTCACGCCTGAAAAAGTCTATCAGGGTTCATTCGACCGCGTCTGGGTCCTTTCCGTTCAATTGTACGCTCTGTCATCTTCGCGGAGTTGGGGAATTGGTGATTTCACCGATCTTGAATCGCTGATCGAGCTGACATCGGATTGGGGATGCAAGGGCATCGGCCTCAATCCGCTTCACGCATTGTTCGATGACCGCCCTCTCGAATGCAGCCCCTATGCGCCAAACAGCCGGCTTTTTCTCAATCCGCTTTATATCGATCCCGAGCGGGTGCCGAATTTTTCGAGCGCGTGGCTGAGGCAGCACCGTGAGGAACTCGATCGGATCGGGGAGAGCCAACTCGTCGATTACGCGAGGGTCGCGAAACTGAAATTCGCAGCATTGCGGTGTGCGTTTTTGAGGTTTCGGCATGATCAGGCCGCGCAGGCGGAATTCGAAATCTTCAGGAAGGAGAGAGGCGAACTGTTGAAGCGATACGCCTGCTTCGAAGTGTTGCGGAGGCAATTCGGCCCCGTGCCCTGGTGGCTGTGGCCGGAAGAGTGGCGCCGCCCGACTGATGCTGGAATTGAAACCCTATGCACGGGCCCAAGGCATGAGGAGGTTAAGTTCGTCGAGTTCGTGCAATGGTGCGCGGCGGCTCAGCTACAGTCATGCGCCGACCTCGCCGCCAAACGCGGAATGGCGGTCGGGCTTTATCTGGATATCGCCGTCGGTGTTCAGGCCGGCGGGTTCGACGCCTGGAATGAGCAGACCACTATCTCGCGCGCGCTTTCGGTTGGAGCGCCGCCCGATCAGCTCAATACGGCGGGGCAGGACTGGGGACTGGCGGGCTTTAATGCCGCCGGCCTTGAGGCATGCGACTTTGCGCCGTTTCGAGAGATGCTGCGCGCTTCGATGCGTTTTGCGGGAGCCATACGGCTGGATCATGCGCTCGGTCTCGGCCGGCTGTATTTGATTCCGGCCGGGGCATCGCCTCTGCAGGGAGCCTATGTGGAGATGCCGTTGCAGGCGATGCTCGGCGTTATTGCGCAGGAGAGCGTCGGCCAGAACTGTATTATCATCGGCGAGGATCTTGGAACAGTACCGGATGGCTTCCGCGACAAGCTCGCGTTCTGGGGCGTGTGGTCCTACAAGGTGATGATGTTTGAACGCGGCAACGACGGTGCATTCGTCGAGGCGTCAAAATATGCCGCGAATGCGCTTGTCACCTTCACGACGCATGACCTTGCGTCCTTCGCTGGCTGGCAATCGCATTCCGATCTCAGGGTCAAGCGAGAGCTTGGGATCGATCCCGGCGAAACGGACGCGGAGCGGACGAATGCGTGCCACGCGTTCGAATGGAAGCTCGGCGAAGAACATATCGCAGCAAAGGATTTTCTCGGGGCCGTTGAATTTCTCGCGCGCACGCCGTCACGCATTCTCGCGGTCGCGCTCGACGATCTGATCGGGTTGCGTGATCAGCCGAACATTCCAGGTACGGTGAATGAGCATCCCAACTGGCGGAGGCGAATCCCGGTCAAGCTTGACGATTTAGGCCGACGCATCGATCTCGACGCGCTTCGATACGCGCTCCGTGATCGCTGAAGCAGTCTTCTCGATAATTCTGATGCCTCGATATTTTAAGGTAGCTGCGACGTATCACGTAAAGAGTAAACTGAACGGGTGAGCTTACAAAGGATACGTACCAAGGGCGGCTCAGGGATAGCCGTGCAGCATCAACCGGTCTGCGCGAACTTCCCAGCTCTCGAGCCGGTTGAGAAAGCTCATCCCCAGAAGGTTGGCTTTCATCTGGCCGCGCGGGACCACGAGCGCAGGCACGGATCGCTCGACAAGCTTCCCGACTGCGAGCTTGTCGAGTGTCAGGCGCGCGGCGCGGGCACGTCCGCCGGCGGTCTCGACATCGACATCGTACTTCAGCAACTCCAGCGGCAGTCCGGCGGCCCTCGCCGCTTCATAGGTGAGGACGACCGATGTTGCGCCGGTGTCAATGATCATCGGCGTCTTCACGCCGTTGATCTTTGCATGAAGCATAAAATCTCCGTTCTGTGCCCGAGGAACTTGGGCGCTTCGTGGAGGGCCCGCGGCGACCTCGCGCAGCATTGTCGAGATCAGGCTTCCCGCAGCCGATATTCGTGCGGGATCTCCATACGCGACCACCGCTCCGGCGGTCGCGGCCAGCATTCCGATCACGAGCAGGATGCGGATCACAACGCACCTGCCATGTCTTCGGCCAGACGAGGGTCCTTCACGGCCTCATGGAAGGGTTGGTTTTGCGAGTGACCGCGCAAACCGCTATGCATGGCGCTTTGATACTTATTCAAGATGGTGATGACCATTTCGTTCGCTCTCGCAAGCCCTTGGTCGGTGTCTGATTCAGTTGTGTCGAGCCGGACTTCGGCCGATCCTTCTCATCAAGCCTCATTCATCTAAAGCGGGTTTCCATTTTGTGCCGGCGTGGTTGTGCGGGGCGGGTCATGCTCTAAGCCCCGTTCCGGCGTTCATGATCGGCTTGTTACGCAAACGGCGCCTCTCGTCGGTTGTGTGATCGTCCGCTTGCGCGGGTTGAAGCGGCGGACCTTCCTCCGCCATGGGTGCCAGAGCAGACATCACGCGTTCCGGTGGAAAGGTGACGATCACCTCCGTGCCGACCCGGAGCTTTGATCTCAGCGTGAACGTACCGCCGTGCATGTCGATCAGGCTTTTTGCGATCGGCAAACCGAGACCCGCGCCTTGCTCTGCGGATTTGATCGAATTCGATCCCTGTCCGAATGATGCGAGCACAATCGGGATTTCGTCCTCCGCGATTCCCGAGCCGTTATCCTTGACGCTGAGGTATTGTCCGCCTGACGCAGTCCATCCGGCCTTCAGCCAGATCTCCCCGCCTTGTGGCGTGAACTTGATCGCATTCGACAACAGATTGAGCACAACCTGGCGCGTGGCGCGCTCGTCGCCCCAGATGCGAGGCATACCTTGCTCGAACACCTCATGTATTGTGATGCCGCGATTGGAGGCCCGCAGTTTCAGCAGATGATGACATTCGGTCACGACATGGACCAGAGATACGGCTTCTTCGTTGAGTTCGTAACGGCCGGCTTCGATCCGCGACAGATCGAGAATCTCATTGATCAAATTCAGGAGATGAACGCCGGAGTTATGAATGTCCGCCGAATAGGTCTTATAAACCTCGACCGCGTGCTCGCCGAAAATCTCACTTTTCATGACCTCGGAAAACCCGAGAATGGCATTCAGGGGCGTCCGCAGTTCGTGACTCATCTGAGCCAGAAATCGTGATTTTGCGACGTTGGCCGATTCCGCGCGATGCCGGGCTTCGTCCGAAATTGCCTTGGCCTGTTCGAGTTCGCCGATCAGGGCGTCCTTTTCCGCCCGTGCTTCGAGCGTCGCCAGCGTCGTGGAATGCAGGCGGTGCGCGAGCAGCGCGAAGTAACCTTCCGCGGTCAGCGCCAGAATGGCAAGAATATAGTTGTTGAAGCTACCGCCCATTGCGAACTTCAGTGCGATGGCCGAGGTCACCGGGGCGGTTGCGGCAAGGGCGGCAATCGGCAGACTGGCTGAGAGCATGCTCGATACCGCCACGATCAGCAGCATCAGAAATATCATCAGGGTATTTGTGACCGGGTCCGAGCCGGCGGGATGCACCAGGATTGTCATCCAGCACAGGCCGTATAGCAGGTCGAGCAAAATGAAACGCGCGCGCCACCTACGCGTGCTCCTGGCCGACGACGCTTCCGTGAGATAATTTTTACAATTGTAGATGATGACCGCGTGGATGCAAAGCATTCCGAACGTCCATGCTGCCGCGGCGGCAGGCGTCATCCAGAAGCCGAAGAGCACGCCCGCCGCAACCAAAAGCAGCATCACGACAAACGATGCCGACAGTCGTGTTTGCGCATATTGCCGAAGCAGTTCGTGATCGAACGCCGGCCGGGTTCCACTTGTCGAAGTCAGGCGGTCGCGCGCTTCGCGGACCCGCTGGGTGGTGGCGCGGCGATGACGTGCGGACGGTACAATCGCGGGAGCGACCGGAAGCTGGACAACTTCAGGTTTATCGGCGGGGGTACTCATCACCAGATACAAGTCCTGCACGCGGCCGCGCGAGTCGTTACTGGTCCAGTTCTCGCGCCAAATCCTTAAGGGTAGCCTTAAAAAGCAGGATAATCTGGTTAACGGGACGTTAATTCCGCTCGAGCCCTTTTCGACGGTGATTGACCGGGGCAGGGCGTCGGCGTGAATGGATAGCCGTTAACGTTCGAGCCGTGCCAGAAGGCTGGATGTGTCCCAGCGGCGGCCACCCATCTTCTCGACTTCCGAGTAAAAGGCGTCCACAAGGCTTGTTACCGGCAGGCTTGCGCCGTTGCGACGAGCCTCAGAAATACAAATCGAAAGGTCCTTGCGCATCCATTCGACTGCGAAGCCGAAATCGAACCTGCCTTCGTTCATCGTCCTGGAACGGTTCTCCATCTGCCAGGATTGCGCAGCGCCCTTCGAGATCACTTCGACAACTTCACTGACGTCGAGTCCCGCCTTCTTGGCGAAGTGGATGCCCTCCGACAATCCCTCAATGAGGCCGGCGATGCAGATCTGGTTGACCATTTTGGTCAACTGGCCCGAGCCCGCCGGACCGAGCCGTTTGCACATCCTGGCGTAGCTCGCAATGATCGGTTCGGCCCGGTAATAAGTGTCCTCCGCTCCGCCGCACATTACGGTCAAAAAGCCATTCTCGGCGCCGGCCTGGCCCCCGGAGACCGGGGCATCCACAAAGCCGAAGCCGCGCCTGGTTGCTTCGGCATCAAGTTCGCGCGCGACCTGAGCGGAGGCAGTCGTATGATCGATGAAGACTGCTCCCGGATTCATTCCGGCAAAGGCGCCGCCTGCGCCGATTGTGATCGCACGCAAATCGTCATCGTTGCCGACGCACGCCATCACGAATTCCTGACCTTCGGCAGCCGCTTCCGGCGTCGCTGCGGCTTTTCCGCCGAACTTTTCGACCCACGCCTTGGCCTTGGCCGGCGTTCGATTGAACACGGTCACCTCGTGGCCGCCCTTCGCGACGAGATGTCCTGCCATGGGGAATCCCATGACGCCGAGACCGAGAAATGCGACTTTAGCCATGACCGAGCCTTGTTCAAAATCCTGAGGTTCACTGAATTAAGAGCGGATGAACGCGTCGCGACGAACCAGTTGCGAAAAATCTCACCGTCGCCAGCATAGCTCTTGAGCTTGCTGCGGCAAAGGCGGGAAAGCCTGAAGGAGCATGTAACCGGATATTGTGACGAACGGATTCCAAGACGATTCAAAATGCGTTAAAGTGGGGTGGGACAATCATTCTTTCGGTCCGGACAAGGGAGCACGCGACATGAGCGTTGGGATGCTCGATCATTTCAATATCCGGACCCGTAAGCTTGCGGAGACGGTGCGGTTTTACGAAGAGATTCTCGGTCTGGCGAACGGGGATCGACCCGACTTCGCATTTCCGGGCGCGTGGCTCTACAGCGATGGCAAGCCGGTGGTTCACCTCGTTGACATCGCTTCGACGTCCGAGCCGCAAAAGCCGGATTCCGGCGTCGTCCATCACATCGCCTTTGCAAGCCGCGATTTCAGAGGCATGAAACAGCGTCTTGAGGCGAAAGGGTTCGCTTTCAAGGCTCGCGAGGTCCCCGGCGGACGCATTTGGCAAATTTTCGTCAGCGACCCGAACGGCGTTTTGATCGAACTCAACTACGACGCTATGGCTGAAGGAGGGTGACCTCCAAGTCTCGACCGGATTGCTGCGGTATTCGACTCCAGCCCGTTGCCAAGGTTCTCCATCTGGATCATCTATAGACAGCGGAGCGACTGCGAGTCTGCCATGTCGAACCTGCTGTTGAGATAATAGCGCGTATCCGGAGAGGCGACTTGATCGTAACACCGCAGCGAGTTCTCGACCGGCTGGCCGGTGTGCTCTCTCCCGGCGGCGTGGCGCTGACCGCCGCCGGGGTACTGTCGAAGATCGCCATCAACGGTGACAAGGTATTTTTCTCTATCAGCGTCGAAGCAGCGGAGATCAGGGCCTGGGAGGAGGTTCGCGCCAACGCCGAGGCGGCCGTGCGCGCGATTCCGGGAGTGTCGGCGGTGATGGTCGCTCTGACGGCCGAACGCAAGCCGGGCAGCGCCGCGGCAACTTTGCCGCCGCGGTCTGAGCAAGGAATTCCGCACGTGTCGACGCGCCGGTCGCCGCCAAATCCGGCTTCGGGTTCGCCGATGGCGCGACAGGCGGACATTCCCGGAGTTGCGGCCGTCGTTGCTGTCGCATCAGGCAAGGGCGGTGTCGGCAAGTCGACGACCGCGCTCAATCTCGCGCTGGGGCTGCGGGATCTCGGTTTGCGTGTCGGCCTGCTCGATGCGGATATCTATGGGCCCTCAATTCCGAGACTGACCGGTATTCGTGAAAAGCCGCAATTGACGGACGACAAGAAGATTGTGCCGATCGAACGGTTTGGTCTTGCCGTCATGTCGGTCGGCTTTCTGATCGAGGAAGAAAGTGCGGTGATCTGGCGTGGTCCGATGGTGACATCGGCGATCCGGCAAATGCTGCGTGACGTGGCCTGGGGCAAGCTCGACGTTTTGGTCGTGGACATGCCGCCGGGGACTGGCGACGCTCAATTGACGCTGGCTCAGAATGTGCCGCTCAAGGGTGCCGTCATCATTTCGACGCCGCAGGATTTGTCACTGATCGACGCGCGGCGCGGACTTGCCATGTTCAGAAAGGTCAACGTGCCGGTTTTCGGCATCATCGAGAACATGAGTTTCTTTCAGTGTCCGCATTGCGGGGAGCGAAGCGATATCTTTGGCCATGGCGGCGCGCGACACGAGGCGGAACGGCTGGATGTACCGTTTCTCGGCGAAATCCCGCTTCATATGTCAATTCGCGAGACCTCGGATTCCGGTCATCCGGTGGTCGAGAGCCAGCCTGGCGGACCTCATGCGGCGGTCTATCGCGCCATTGCCGAAAGTATTCGTGACCGGCTCCACGACGCGACCGCCATAGCCCGGTGATTCGATTCTGGATTTGCCGAAGATTAAAGAGGATCGTCATAAGGGGTGTCTATGAAACGTCGTGATTTCTTGAAAGGCTCGACAGCCGGTGCCGTCGTCTCGACCGTGGCCTCGCCGGCGATTGCGCAATCGGCGCCCGAGATCAAATGGCGCATGACGTCGAGCTTTCCCAAATCGCTCGACACGATCTACGGCACTGCCGCGGTCTTTGCCAAGCAAGTTGCGGAAATGACCGACAACAAATTCCAGATCCAGCTTTTCGCGGCCGGAGAGATCGTTCCCGCATTGCAGGCGCTCGATGCGACGGCCAACAATACGGTCGAGATGAGTCACACCGCTTCGTACTATTATGTCGGAAAGGATCCCACCTTCGCGATCTTCGCGGCGGTCCCGTTCGGGCTCAATGCGCGTCAGCAGAATTCCTGGCTGTTTCAGGGCGGCGGCAATGAGCTTGCGAACGAGTTCTTCAAGAAATTCGGCGTCATCGGTTTTCCTTGCGGCAACACCGGCACGCAGATGGGCGGTTGGTTTCGCAAGGAGATCAAGACCGTGGCTGATCTGTCGGGCCTGAAGATGCGGATCGGCGGCATTGCCGGCCAGGTTTTGCAGAAGGTTGGCGTGATACCGCAGCAGCTTGCGGGAGGCGACGTTTATCCTTCGCTTGAGAAAGGCACAATCGACGCAGCCGAATGGGTCGGCCCATACGATGATGAAAAACTGGGTCTTCAGAAGGTCGCCAAGTATTATTATTATCCTGGTTTCTGGGAAGGCGGGCCGACGATCCATGCGTTCTGCAATCTCGAGAAATGGAACACGTTGCCAAAGACCTATCAGGCAATATTGATGAACGCGGCGGCGACTGCCAACACCTGGATGGCGGCCCGCTACGACATGCAAAATCCTGGCGCCCTCAAGCGGCTCGTCGCAGGCGGCGCTCAACTGCGGCCGTTCAGCAACGACATTCTCGACGCCTGCCTGAAGGCCACGAACGAATTGTGGAGCGAGATTTCGGCTCACAATACGGACTTCAAGAAGGTGATCGATGCGATGCAAGCCTATCGATCGGATGCTTACTTATGGTGGCAGGTGGCTGAGTATACTTACGACACCTTCATGATTCGATCGCGGACGCGCGGCTGATCAAACTCCGACATCACATTTTGGCATGGGGTGCCGTTTCGTGCCTGGTTTTCGGGAGAAGCCCAGGCGTTCTTTGTCCGATACTCAGGTTCGCCCGATCGTTTGAGCGAAAGGAACTCGCCAGGCGCGGAAATCCTGAGGTTATACCTATTTCAGGTTTGATGGCGCCGGACCGAAATCGAGCGGCGCGACATCGATAGTCGGAATCTCGATCTTGATCGTATTGAGATCGACGGCCGTCGATTTGCCGAGCAGACTCGTCACGGTCGCGGGGAACGCGATCACAAGAATGACCATGATGATCTGCAATCCAATCCAGGGCACCGCGCCCCAGTAGATATCTGAGCTCTTGATCTCTCGCGGGGCGACGCCGCGCAGGTAGAACAGTGCAAAGCCGAAGGGGGGATGGAGGAACGAAGTCTGCATATTGACGCAGATCATAACGCCGAACCAGATCAGGGCGGCGTCCGCACCGACGATGGGAGCGAGAATTTTCTGGGCCGCCGGAGCGATCATTGGCAGAATGATGAAGGCGATCTCGAAGAAGTCGAGGAAGAACGCCAGGAAGAAGATGAAGACGTTGATGAAGATTAGAAAACCCCATACGCCGCCGGGCAGCGACGTCAGCAGGTGCTCCAGCCATTCACCGCCGGATACTCCGAGAAACACCACCGAGAAACAGGTCGAGCCGATCAAAATGAACGTCACCATGGTGGTGAGGCGCATCGTCGATTGATAGCCCTGTCGGATGAGGTCGCGGAGCCGGGGGATGCGGACGGCTTCCAGACAAATCCACACGACGGCGAGATAGGTGACGGCGAACGCGATCTTGAAGACCAATCCCTCGGCCATGAAAATTCCGACTAGCGTTCCGATACCGCCGGCGATCGCGCCGATGATCAGGAATCTTCGGCCGGTACTGCTGAAATCCTTGTGGTGAATGGTCGCCAGCACGATAGCGCCGACGGCGCCCATTGCACCTGCTTCCGTCGGAGTCGCAAGGCCCAACATCATGGTGCCGAGCACGACGAAGATCAGGACAGCGGAAGGAATGATGCCCATCAGGCATTTACGCCAAAGCGGCCAGCCGGTGAGCGTGCGGAATTCCTTCGGCACCGGAGGGACGTGATCGGGCTTGAAGAGACCGAGCAGGAAAGTGTAGCCAGCGAACAGCGCGATCTGGAACAGCGAAGGCCCCCAGGCGCCGAGATACATGTCGCCGACCGATTTTCCGAGCTGATCGGCCAGAACGATCAGCACCAGGGACGGCGGAACGAGTTGAGTGATGGTGCCGGATGCCGCGAGCACGCCCGTGATGTAGCGAACGTTGTAGCCGTATCGCATCATCACGGGCATCGAGATGAGCGCCATGGCGATCACCTGGGCAGCGACCGTGCCGGTGATGGCGCCGAGGATGAACCCGACAAGTATGACCGAATATCCGAGGCCGCCGCGGATCGGTCCAAACAGTTGGCCCATCGAGTCGAGCATGTCCTCCGCGAGGCCGCAGCGCTCAAGCACCGATCCCATGAACGTAAAAAAAGGAATCGCGAGCAGCAATTCGTTGGACAGCACGCTCCCGAACACGCGCCCCGGTATGGCCTGAAGGAAATTCAGATCGAAGAAGCCGAGATGGATCGCAAGGAATCCGAACGAGAGCCCCACCGCGGCCAGTGTGAAGGCGACCGGAAAGCCGATCAACATCGCCAGAACCAGGCCGCCGAACATCATCGGCGGCATCATTTCCAGCGTGATCATTGAGTCGGCCTCTCGTATGTCGCATCGATCGTGACGACGCCGAGTAGCGCCGCGACCCGCTTAATCACTTCCGAGACACCTTGAAGCGCGAGCATGACGAATCCGAGGGGGATGACGAGCTTGATCGGCCAGCGGACGAGGCCGCCGGCGTTTCCGGACATTTCATTGACCTCATAGGACTGCATGAAGAAAGGCCAGGACAAATAGCTGAGCAACAGGCAGGCCGGAATGAGAAAGAAAAGGGTCCCGATGAGATCAAGCCAGAGCTTGCCGCGCTCGGACAGGAGCAGATAGAAGATCTCGACGCGGACGTGTTCGTTGCGTTTGAAGGTATAAGATGCTCCGAACATCACGAGGATGGCGAACATGTACCACTGCAATTCGAGCCAGCTGTTCGAGCTGTAGCCGAAGGCATATCGGATCATCGCATTCCCGGCGCTCACCAGCACGGCAAGCAGCACAAGGATGTTGCACGCGTACCCGACCTTTTCATTGAGCCGGTCGATGGCCATGCTGAGGGCCAGTAACAGACGCATCAATTCCTCCTGGCGGCAGCCGACCGCGATCGCTGAAATCGGGGCTTCAGAACGATGCCGCTCACGCGAGCCGCTGTAGGACAGGGTTCGCGTCGCGCCGCGGAGTTTCGGCGCTTCCATGGAAGGCAGCGGACCGTTCGGGCCGGGCTACCATGAAGCCGGCGCACCATTCCAGCGTCGGACTGCCGCCGTCAACCGGAGGCTTGTTGATATCGAGGGGGTTTCGAGCGGCACGCGGGCCGCCCGCAAGTTTCCCGCCTATCCGCCGGTTACGCTCATGTGGCGGCTTACGCTCGGACGGTTGTGGCGGTCGATGATAAAATCGTGGCCTTTCGGCTTGAGGCCGATGGCGCGATCGATCGTCTCGTACAGCAGATCGTCAGTGGGAGATGCGCGGAGCGGCCGGCGCAGGTCGGAGGCGTCTTCGTGTCCGAGGCAGGTATGCAGGGTGCCGGTGCAGGTGATACGGACGCGGTTGCAGGATTCGCAGAAATTGTGGGTCATCGGCGTGATGAAGCCAAGCTTGCCGCCGGTCTCGCTGACCCGAACGTAGCGGGCGGGACCGCCTGTGCTGTCATCGAGGTCGGTGAGGGTGTATTGCCCTTCGAGCCGGGCGCGCAGCATGGATAGCGGCAGGTACTGATCGGCGCGGGACGCGCCGATATCGCCCATCGGCATGACCTCGATGAGGGTCAGCGCCATATCTCGACTGTGCGCCCATTCCATCAGGGATGGAATTTCGTCCTCGTTCAGGTGTTTGAGCGCGACCGCATTGATCTTGACGGCGAGCCCCGCGGCTTGTGCGGCGTCTATACCCGCCATGACCTTCTGGATGTCGCCCCAGCGCGTGATCTCGCGAAATCTGGCAGGATCGAGCGTATCGAGGGACACGTTGATCCGTCGTACGCCGCAATCCTTAAGCTCGTTCGCGAAGCGGGCCAGTTGCGATCCGTTTGTGGTGAGCGTCAGTTCCTTCAGCGCTCCTGTCCCGAGATGGCGAGACAAGGAGCGGATCAGCGACATCACGTTGCGGCGAACCAGTGGTTCACCGCCCGTCAGCCGCAGCTTGCGCACGCCCTTGGCGATGAAGGCCGAGCAGAGACGATCAAGCTCCTCCAGCGTGAGCAGATCCGCCTTCGGCAAAAAAGTCATATCCTCGGACATGCAATAAAAGCAGCGAAGATCGCAGCGGTCTGTGACTGACACGCGCAAATAGCTGATGTTTCGGCCGAACGGGTCGACCATTTTCCGGGAGCCCGAAGTCTCGGCGGGGGCAGAACAACCGGTCATTTAACTAGCCTTGCTGCAAACGGCGTAAAAGGTGTTTGTTTCTTTTCTAATGTAGGCGGGTTCTGGCCGGGGCACAATGTGCCGGCTCTGCTGCGCTGCGCAAGAAATCATAAAGATTAACGCGCTGGAGCAAGCCGAAAACAGCGCGTGATCTTCGAAGCGTGGCGAACCGCCGCACCCATCGCTTTGCTGGAGGGTGGAAACGGAGAAGCTCCGCCTTGGCATCCTTGAACCGCTCGATTGGGACCGATTGCTTAGCCGGTTGCGTTCAGCGTCGCAGCTTGCAGTGCGGCGACGGCGCCCGGCAGCTCCCTCATATGGCTGATAATACGATCGGGCTTGAGTTCTGCGACCGGGACTTCGGTATAGCCGAACGTGACCCCGATGACGGGAATCCCGGCCCGGCGCGCCACCCCTATGTCGGGACCCGCATCGCCGACCATGATGGTGGCCCGCGAACTTCCGCCCGCGCGCGCGATGGTTTGCCGCAAGATCGCGGGGTCCGGTTTTGACACGCCGAAGGTGTCGCCACCGCAGATTGCAGAAAACCGAGAACTCAATCCCAACTGGTCGAGCAGCAGCCTGGCGAGCGCTTCCAGCTTGTTGGTGCAGACGGCGAAACGATGTCCTCGCGCCGACAACTCGTCGAGCGCCTCGATAAGTCCCTCAAACGGACGCGATGCGTCGGCGATGTGCGCCGTATAGTAGTCGATGAAGTCGCCCATCATCCGCGTGACCTCATCGGGCGTCGCCGAGCGATCCTCATGCTCGAGGCCGCGTTCGATCATGCGGCGAACCCCTGCGCCGATCATCGAGCGGGCTGTCGGCAACGACACCGTGCGCAGGCCCTCGCGGTCCAGCACGAAGTTGAGCGCGGCGGCGAGATCGGGCGCGGTATCGACCAGCGTTCCGTCGAGGTCGAACACGACCATGGGAGGAGAGGAAGATGTCATGATGGTGGATCGGTATCCGCCTCCCGCCGGACATGCAAGGGTGAAGTGCGGTTGGACGAGTGTGGCGGTTCAGAAGTTCGCTTTGTCCCATCGAGTCCGTCAAGCGAACTTCTGAACCTAAACTACATTAGAATCATAAAGTTGCGAGCGTCCCTTTGATTCCGAAGTTCGCATCAAAGGTTGCGGCGAGGGTATGCGAACCTACTAATCGGGACACCGGGCTGTCCGGAACAGGGGCCTGCGAAATACACCGGACGCTCTGTTCCTTCCGGCCAAACGCCGCTAGTAACCATCATGGAAATGCTTCGCCGCACGCGGCGAGGCGCGCAAGATCGAGGTCCTCATGACATTGGATGCATTGAAGAGACAGGCTGCGGCGCGTGCCCTTGAATATGTCGAGGATGGCATGAGACTGGGTCTCGGAACGGGATCGACCGCCAAGCACTTTGTCGAGCTTTTGGGCGAGCGCGTGCGCGACGGGTTGAAAGTTGTGGGCGTGCCGACATCGGAAGTCACGCGGGCCGACGCGGAGCGGTGCGGTGTTCCCCTGACCACCCTGGACGATCTCGACAGGCTTGATCTGACGGTTGACGGCGCCGACGAAATCGATCCCGATCTCAATCTGATCAAGGGCGGCGGCGGGGCGCTTCTGCGCGAGAAGATTGTGGCCGCGGGGTCCGACCGCATGATCGTGATTGCGGATGAGACAAAGTGGGTGGCGAAGCTCGGCCGCTTTCCCCTGCCGATCGAAGTCATTCCTTTCGGGCTCGCCGCAACGCGACGCGCGATTACCGAGGTGTTTGCAAAAGCAGGTGTTTCGGGAGAGCTGGTCATCAGAAAGCGACCGGATGGCCATGCTTTCGTCACCGATGGCGGCCACTGGATTTTCGATGCCCATCTTGGGCAGATACCTGATGCAAGCTATCTGGCCGGACTGTTGAATCCGATACCTGGCGTCGTCGAGCACGGCCTATTCATCGGCCTAGCACGCGTGGCGATGCTGGCCGGCGCCGAGGGAATTCGTATTGTCGAGCGGCCGTAAGCGCCGCGATGAGGAGATATTGAGATGATGAGGGGTCTTTCAAAGTTTCTGCCTGCGGCTTGTCTTGCGGCGGCGCTGGCGCTTCCAGCCGTTGCGCAGGCTCAGCAAGTCGGCCAGCCGTCACCTGCCGCCGTCGCTTCGGCCAAGGAACTTCTGACGTTGAAGAACGCCAGTGGGATGTTCGCAAATGCCGTTCCCAGCATCGTCGAGCGGACCAAGAACACGCTTCTTCAATCCAACCTGAACTATCAGAAGGATCTCAATGAGGTTGCGCTGGTCGTGGCCAAGTCGCTCGCCGGCCGTGAAAAAGAAATAGGTGACGGCATGGCGAAGATCTATGCCGGCCATTTCACGGAGCAGGAGTTGAAGGACCTTGTCACGTTCTACAAGTCGCCGCTCGGGAAAAAGCTGATCGCGCAGGAGCCCAAGGCGATCGAAGCGAGCATGGGATATATGAACCAGTGGGCGCAGCAGTTCGCGAGCGTCGTCAATGGCGAGTTTCGCGCGGAGATGCGCAAGCGCGGCAAGGAAATCTGATCTCGATCGAGTTGGGGCATGGCTGATTTCGATGTCGACCTGTTCGTCATAGGCGGCGGTTCCGGCGGTGTGCGCGCCGCGCGCATCGCCGCCGGATACGGCGCGCGCGTCATGGTCGCCGAAGAATACCGGATGGGCGGCACCTGCGTGATCCGGGGTTGCGTGCCGAAGAAGCTATTGGTCTACGGCTCTCATGTCCGCCACGACATCGAAGATGCCGCCGGTTTTGGCTGGTCGATTCCGTCCGCGACGTTCGACTGGCCGACGCTGATCGCCAACAAGGACAAGGAGATCGCCCGGCTCGAGGCGGCCTACACGTCTACCCTCGAGAAGGCGGGCGCGCATGTCGTCAAGGCGAGGGCGGCATTTGAGGATGCTCACACGCTCCGGCTAACGACCGGTGAGACTGTCCGCTCGAAGCATGTGCTGATCGCAACGGGCGGGGCGCCCAACCACGGACGCGCCATTCCAGGCATCGAGCACGTGATCTCCTCCAACGAGGTATTTCATCTCAAGGAGTTGCCGAAGCGGATCGCGATCCAGGGCGGTGGCTATATCGCGCTCGAGTTCGCCTGCATCTTCGCCGGGTTCGGCAGCGATGTGACCCTGATCTATCGCGGCGACAATATCCTGCGCGGCTTCGACGACGACGTTCGCGCTCATGTCCGTGCAGAAGTGGAAAAGAACGGCATCACTATTCTGACGGGCTGCACCGTCGAGGAGGTCGACCGGCGCGGCGACGAGTTCACGTCTCATTTATCGAACGGGTCGAGCGTCGCCTCCGATCAGGTGCTGTTTGCGATCGGCCGGCATCCGAACGTTGCAAATCTCGGACTTGAGAAGGCGGGCGTGGCCGTCAATCCGGAGAACGGCGGCATCGCCGTGGACGACTTCTCGCGAACCAACGTGCCGCACATCCATGCGATCGGCGACGTCACGCATCGGCTTAATCTCACGCCGGTCGCCATCCGCGAGGGCCACGCATTCGCGGATTCGGTGTTCGGAAACAAGCCGACGCGCGTGGATCATGCGGACATTCCGACCGCTGTGTTTTCCCAGCCTGAAGTCGGAACGGTCGGCCTGACGGAAGCGCAGGCGAGGGCTGACTACGCCGTCGATATCTACAAGACGACGTTTCGTCCGCTGAAGGCGACGTTATCGGGCCGCGATACGCGCGTGCTGATGAAGCTTGTCGTGGATGCGACAACGGATCGCGTGCTCGGCTGCCACATCGTCGGCGACGGCGCGGCCGAAATGACGCAGGTGGTGGGCATCGCGATCAGGATGAAGGCGACCAAGGCCGATTTCGATGCGACCATGGCGTTGCATCCGACTGCGGCTGAAGAACTCGTGACAATGCGGACGCGAACCGCTCATTATGCCAGTGAGGCGGCGGAATAAAGCGGCCCGAAGGGGTTTGCGGCCGGTTTCGGCGGAAAATCCGAAATGAATCAGGGGGCGAAGCAGCCCTGAAATTGGCGAATCTGGACGACGCCAGGGCGATTGATGCGTCCGGGAAAAGCCGGAACAGAATTCGTCTCATATTTCAATATCTTGATCCGCCCAACCTCCTGCCAACTGGCGCAGCGGGGCTTACCCGTATATATAGCGTGAACCGTCGCCATCCGTTTATAAGCGGCGGTTTTCCTCAGGAGTTGAACCGATGTCCGAGCGCTGGGCACCCGATAGCTGGCGCACCAAGCCCGTGCAGCAAGTTCCGGCCTATCCGGATATGAAGGCATTGGGCGAAGTCGAGGCTCAGCTTGCGACGTTTCCACCGCTGGTTTTCGCGGGTGAGGCGCGCAACCTGAAAAAAGCCTTGGCCCGAGTCGCGAACGGCGAGGCGTTCCTGCTTCAAGGCGGTGACTGCGCGGAGAGCTTCGCCGAGCACGGCGCCAACAATATCCGCGACTTCTTCCGGGTGCTGCTACAGATGGCGGTGGTTCTGACCTATGCCGGCGCGCTGCCGGTGGTGAAGGTCGGCCGCATTGCCGGCCAGTTTGCCAAGCCGCGCTCATCGCCGGTCGAAACGATCGGCGGCGTCGGACTGCCGAGCTATCGCGGCGACATCGTCAACGACATCGCCTTCACCGAGCAGTCGCGGATCCCGGATCCGCATCGTCAGATCATGGCCTATCGGCAATCGGCGGCGACGTTGAACCTGCTGCGCGCCTTCGCGACCGGAGGTTTCGCCAATCTCGGCAGCGTGCATCAGTGGATGCTCGGTTTCCTGAAGGACTCCCAGCAGTCGCGGCGCTACAAGGAACTGGCCGATCGCATTTCCGACGCGCTCAATTTCATGCGCGCCTGCGGGCTCAACCTCGAGAGCCACCCGGAGCTGCGGTCGACCGACATCTATACCAGTCACGAGGCGCTGCTGCTCGGCTACGAGCAGGCTTTGACGCGGGTCGATTCGACGACCGGCGACTGGTACGCGACCTCGGGCCACTTCATCTGGGTCGGCGACCGCACCCGTCAGATCGACCATGGCCACGTCGAATATCTTCGCGGCATCAGGAATCCGATCGGTTTGAAGTGCGGTCCGTCGCTCAAGCCTGACGAACTCTTGAGGCTGGTCGACGTGCTCAATCCCGACAACGAGCCGGGACGGCTGACGCTGATCGGCCGCTTCGGCTCGGACAAGGTCGGCGATTATCTGCCGCAACTGATCCGTGCGGTGAAACGCGAGGGCCGTGCTGTCGTGTGGTCGTGCGATCCGATGCACGGCAACACCGTCACTTCGACCAGCGGCTACAAGACCCGCCCGTTCGACCGCATCCTGTCGGAGGTCAAGTCGTTCTTCACCATCCATGCCGCGGAAGGCACGCACGCCGGCGGCGTCCATCTGGAAATGACCGGACAGAACGTCACCGAGTGCATCGGCGGCGCGCGCGCGATCACGGACGAAGACCTCAACGATCGCTATCACACCGTCTGCGATCCGCGCTTGAACGCCGAGCAGTCGATCGACATGGCGTTCCTGATCGCCGAATTGCTCCGGCAGGATCGGGCGAGCAAGGTCAAGCCGATCCCGGCGGTTGCGGGTTTCTGAGGTGGTTGTGTCGGTGCCAGTAATCAGTGGCTATAGCGGGAATTGAATTGTCATGCCCGGCCTTGTGCCGGGCTGTTTTCTCGATCCGAACCGCTGTCCACGCCGCTCGAAACCGCTATAAGCGGACCATTGCAGTAAAGGCGAGGCCCGCGGGCGACGTGCATCCATGACCGTAACCAGCTTCAAGATCACGCTCGGCCAATTGAATCCGACGGTCGGAGACATCGCCGGCAACGCGGCCAAGGCTCGCGCCGCGCGGGCCCAGGCCGAAGCCGACGGGGCCGCGCTGGTGGCGCTTCCCGAACTGTTCATTGCCGGCTATCCGCCTGAGGATCTGGTTCTGAGGCCGGCGTTCCAGGCTGCCTGCCGCGAGGCGGTCGAAGATCTCGCGCGAGAGACCTGCGACGGCGGCCCGGCCATGCTGATCGGCACACCATGGGTCGATGACGGCAAGCTCTACAATGCGTATGCGTTGCTGGACGAGGGGCGGGTCGCGGCGATCCGCTTCAAGGTCAATCTGCCGAACTACGGCGTGTTCGACGAAAAGCGCGTCTTCACGCGGGGGCCGGTCGGGGGTCCGTTGAAGATCCGGGGCGTGCGGATCGGGGTGCCGATCTGCGAGGACACCTGGGTCGAGGAATCCGCCGAGTACGAGAACGTCGTCGAATGCCTGGCTGAAACCGGCGCGGAAATCCTCGTCGTTCCCAACGGCTCGCCCTACGCGAAGGGCAAGAGCGACATCAGGCTGTCGATCTCGGTTGCGCGGGTGACCGAGAGCGACCTGCCGCTGGTCTATCTCAATCAGGTCGGCGGCCAGGACGAACTGGTGTTCGACGGTGCTTCTTTTGTGCTGAACGCCGATCGCTCGCTGGCGGCGCAGCTTCCCTGTTTCGAGGAAAGCGTCGTCACGCTGCAATGGACCAGGTCTGCCGAGGGGTGGCGCTGCACCGGACCGGTCACGCCGCAGATCGACGGCGACAAGGCCGACTATGCCGCCTGCGTGCTGGGGTTGCGCGATTATGTTCGCAAGAACCGGTTTCCCGGCGTGCTGCTCGGCGTGTCGGGCGGCATCGACTCGGCTTTGTGCGCGGCCATCGCCGTTGACGCCCTCGGGGCCGAGCGCGTCCGCGGCGTCATGCTGCCGTTCCGTTTCACCGCGCAGGTCTCGCTCGACGATGCGGCGAGGCTCGCAAAAGCGCTCGGCATTCGCTACGAGGTGCTGCCGATCGCGCCCGCGGTGAACGGTTTCGAGGAAATTCTTTCAGGCACGTTCGCCGGACTCCCGCGCGACATCACCGAAGAAAATTTGCAGTCCCGCGCCCGCGGCACGGTCCTGATGGCGATTTCCAACAAGCTGGGCGCGATGGTGGTGACCACCGGCAACAAGTCGGAAATGTCGGTGGGCTACGCGACGCTGTACGGCGACATGAACGGCGGCTTCAATCCGATCAAGGATATCTACAAGACCGAGGTGTTCCGGCTGGCAAGCCTGCGCAACGCATGGAAGCCGGACGGCGCGCTCGGTCCACCGGGCGAGGTGATCCCGCCCGGCATCATCGCGCGTCCGCCGACGGCCGAGTTGCGCGAGGGCCAGCTGGATCAGGATTCGCTGCCGCCTTATGAGCAGCTCGACGCGATTCTGGAGCGGCTGGTCGAGCGGGACGAGCCGCTGGCGTCGATCGTCGCGGAAGGGTTCGGCCGCGATATGGTCGTGCAGGTCGATCGCTTGCTGAACGCTGCCGAATACAAGCGCCGTCAGGCGGCGCCGGGCGTCAAGGTCACGCGCCGGAATTTCGGCCGCGACCGCCGCTATCCGATCACAAACCGGTTTCGCGATTCCGGCCAATCGCTGCCGAAGCCGGATGAGGAACTCGTCTCCCGTGCCAGCCGAAGCTCCGCGGAAGCCTTTGAGGGCTGACGGTGCAAAAGACGCTATCGCGCGGGTATGAACGTTGGTCCTACTGAACGGATCGGTTTGTTCGACGGTGTCGAGGCGGTCGGGGTCGCATCTGCGGGAGGATCCTGGCGCGCATTGGTTGTCGCCGAATCCTTCTTTTCCGAACCTTTGTCGCGGGTCGGCTGCGACATCTTCCGGGCGCCGTCTTCCGTGACGATGATGTCACCCTGCTGGGCGGCCGTAGCCTTGTCGTCGAGTCCCTTCAGCGCCTCCGCCCATGTCTGGCCCGCCGCCTTGCATGAGCATGACGGATTGAACTCCTGACGGTACCGAAATGCGTTCGGCGACGAGGAATAAGGCTGTCCACTGGTCGAGACCGCCTGATTCATATCCTCGCCGGGATTGCGATACGCGTAGAGCGCGGCCTCCGTCGCCGGGCAAAGGTTCTTGCAGGTCCGTTCGTCGTCGGGAAACCGGCTCGGAACGGTCGCGAACGAGATCGGAAAGTAAAAGCCGTCGCACGAACGGACACAGACGGTCCGATAGGTTCCGGATTGCGCGCCCGAATCGGCCGGCGGCAGGATCGTCGGATTCTCGGAATGGTTGCCGAACAGGTCATCGAAGAATGAGCCGTGGTTTCGCGCCGCCGCGGCGTATTGCGGGCCGCAGTTGTTCTGTGCCAGCGCGATCAGCACGGAGCGGCGCTGACTGTCGCGATCGGGGCCGGCGCCGCCGGCTCTAAGCCGCTCCAGGCTGGTGGTTATCTGTTCGAGGTTGGTCCGCATGCGCTGGATCTGGTGGGTGATCGGTCCGCATTGCGCCGACTGGGCGTTGAAAAGCTGGAAGAAGCCTGAACTGTCGCAGCCCATGCGGTTCGCTTGCGCGATGACCCGTTCGAGTTCGGCCTGTTGCCGGCCCGCCGCTTCCTCGTAGCGCCGGATCTGTCCGGCTCGCGCCGGATCGCCGCCGCCGCGGTCGATACTTGCGAGTTGCGCCTCGAGCCGAGGGCAAATCGGATTGGTCCCTGGCGGGCCGCCCTGCGCTCGAGCATCGGCGGCCGCGCCCGCAATGCCGATGGCGCAAGCCAAAATTCGCATCGTGCGGGCAAACAACGAGTCAGGCATGATCCGCCATCAAAGCGATCCCCGAGCGATTCGGCAAATTGACTTTACGAAGAGGGATCGTTCCGAACACAGATGCGTCCATCGCAGTGATTTTAGACGCAATCCAGGAAGGCGTGATTGCGTCGCGAGACGCTGATGGTGCGGGCCGATTGCGTTATGCGAATGGCCATCGTCAGCGTGGCCGTGTCATATCCGCTTCTCGCGGCAGCGTCACGTCGTTTCGGAGGCGCGAGTGTGGCGGCCCCGCTGCAACTTCGGTTTTCGTTGGTTTGCGAAGGGGGTTTGTGATTCAGCGTTGACAGGTTATCGCGACGTACTCGTTGCAGCCGCTGTGCCGACAGGAGCGCGTGGATTCGGGAATCGAATCCGTCATCTCGTGGGGCCGGACGCGCTTGTAAGCGATAGCCTGTGCAAAATCACGCGACCGGCAGTAGGAGTGCGCGGCGTGCGCGCCGCAGCGTTCACCCTCGGCAAGGCACTGGTCGATGCCGTATCCATCGGCTTGGTTGGCAACGATGAACATGCGGCTGTCCGCCCATGCGGTGGCCGCAAAGAGAGCCAGGCCTGCCAGAATCGCGGGAAAAACCCGAAGCGCGGGGAAAATATCCATTGGTGGGCCGGAAAGGAGAGGGCGTGGCGGGAGTCGCCACGACGAATGCTGGCGATTTCGCGGCAAAATAAGGCGTTTGTGGGGCGAGGACTTGACGCTCTATCCCGGCTGCTCCATGGTAACCGAATGCACTGTCTCCTCGCCATTTGCGGCATTTGCCGCGAGATTACGGCCTAGAGCACATTCGCTTCTGATCGAATCAAAAGCGAGGCTCTAATTATTGTTTTGACGCGTTTTCTTTACGCGAACCGGATTCCACTTCGCTCGAAAACGCTATAGCGATTCGCTGGCTGAGGCCGTCTTTAATCTCACAATGAGATCACCGGGCGTCTGGCCAGCAAGCGGAACGGATTTGCATCCCGCTGTCCGGCGGCAGCGATCTCGGAACGGATTCCATGGAACTGCGCCTTTACGACACCCTGACCAGGCAGAAGCGTGTCTTCACGCCGATCGATCCGTCGAACGTGCGGATGTATGTCTGTGGTCCGACCGTCTATGACTTCGCCCATATCGGCAATGCGCGGCCTGTCATCGTGTTCGACGTGCTGTTCCGGCTGCTGCGGCATCTCTACGGCGACGACCATGTCACCTACGTCCGCAACATCACCGACGTCGATGACAAGATCAACGACCGAGCGGCGCGCGATTTTCCTGATCTGCCGTTGAACGAGGCGATCCGTAAGGTCACCGAAAAGACAGCCGCGCAGTTTCAGGCCGATGTCGCCGCGCTCGGCTGCCTGCCGCCGACGCACCAGCCGCGCGCCACCGAGTTCGTGTTGCCGCGCGCCGACGGCAAGACCGACATGGTGACGTTTATCAGGCAGCTCATCGCGCGCGGTCATGCCTATGAGGCAGGCGGCGAGGTGCTGTTCGACGTACGGTCGATGCCGGACTACGGCGCGCTGTCGGGCCGCAGGCTGGAGGAGCAGAAGGCCGGCGCGCGGGTCGCGGTGGACGCGCATAAGAGGAACCCGGCCGACTTCGTGCTGTGGAAACTGTCATCCGAGAACGAGCCAGGCTGGGACAGCCCGTGGGGCAGGGGACGGCCCGGCTGGCACATCGAATGCTCGGCGATGAGCGCGGCCTATCTCGGCGGACCTGATGGCAATGACGTCTTCGACATCCACGGCGGTGGCCTCGACCTGATCTTCCCGCATCATGAGAACGAGATCGCGCAGTCGCGCTGCGCCCACGGCACGCATGCGATGGCGAATTACTGGATGCACAACGGCTTCCTGCAGGTCGAAGGCGAGAAGATGTCGAAGAGTTTGGGAAATTTTTTTACCATTCGGCAGCTTCTCGACAAGTGGCCAGGCGATGTACTCCGACTGCAAATGCTGATGACGTCGTATCGTGAGCCTTTAGATTGGACTGATACGCGAGCTATGCAAGCTAGTCTTGAACTAGAGAATTGGGCTCACGTTGTCTTTCCGTACTTTCGAAAGGATAAATATAAATTATCAAGCGACTATTCGCCTTTAAGAATCGTAGAGACCTTAGCCGAGGACCTCGACACGCCGAATGCTATCACCAAATTGCGTGAATTATATCAACGTGCCAAACGCGGCAGTTTCAGCGAAAAGTTCGAATTCGCTGCATGTTGTGAGTTCTTTGGATTTCGAAATCTAGACAAGCCCGGTCTTTTCCAATTCGGCACGTCAGGAATTGGAGCTGGCTCAGGTCGCTTGCTTTTCGACAACGCGGACAGAGTTCAATCGCTGCGAGCCGCTTATGCGAATACCGCCGCACCTGAGATAATTTCGGCGATTACGGCCGAGATTGAGAGCACTGGTGTCAAGATCGAGATTGGCCACGATTCTACCGTTACGCTTGTTCTAGGCAGCAGAGATTCCGTCGATGCCGACATCGATAAGCTTGTTGAAGCCCGCACCGCCGCTCGTGCGCGAAAGGACTTCAAGGAATCCGATCGCATCCGTGACGAACTCGCCGCGATGGGCGTCGTGCTGAAGGACGGCAAGGACGCCGACGGCAAGCCGGTGACGACATGGGAGATCGCGCGATGACCAAGCCGGAGACGCCTTTTCCGAAGCACTGGCGCTATTACATTTTCATCAAGTGGGCGGTGATCGTCGCGGCGGTGGTGCTGGTCGCCCGTCTGTTCGGAGTATTTTGACGCGATGGGACAGGCGCTTCCCAAACCGGCGCTGCGGCCGATGCTGCCTGCCGATGTTCCAGTGCTGGCGGCGATCTTTGTCGCCAGCATCGAGGAACTGACCGGCGACGACTACAGCGAGGCGCAGCAGGTCGCATGGGCGAGCGCCGCCGACGACGAGGGAAAATTCGGCGCGCGGCTTGCGAAACAGTTGACGCTGGTGGCGACGCTTCGGAGCTCACCGGTCGGCTTTGCGTCGCTCAGGGGCGCTGATCACATCGACATGCTCTATGTGCATCCGGGCGCGGTGAGGCATGGGGTTGCGACCGCGTTGTGCGATGCGCTTGAGAAGCTTGCCGGCGCGCGCGGCGCGGCAGCGCTGACCGTGGAAGCCAGCGATACGGCGGAGCGATTTTTCGCCGGGCGCGGCTACGTCGCGATGCAACGCAATTCGGTGACGATCGACGACGAGTGGCTGGCCAATACCACGATGAAGAAGACGCTGGTCACAGGCAGCGCTGCATGAGCCGCGAGCGCCTATATCTGTTCGACACCACGCTGCGTGACGGCGCGCAGACCAACGGTGTCGACTTCACGTTGCAGGACAAGCAGGCGATCGCAAAGATGCTGGACGATCTCGGCATCGACTATATCGAGGGCGGCTATCCCGGCGCCAATCCGGCCGATACCGAGTTTTTCTCGCGGAAGCCCGCGTTTCGCCATGCGCGCTTCACCGCCTTCGGCATGACGCGCCGCCCCGGCCGATCGGCCTCCAACGATCCCGGACTGGCCGCGCTGATCGAGGCCGAGGCGGATGCGATCTGCTTTGTCGCGAAATCGTCCGTCTATCAGGTCAGGGTCGCGCTCGAAACCACGAACGACGAAAACCTTGCGTCGATCCGCGACAGCGTGAAGGCGGCCACGGCAGTCGGCCGCGAGGTCATGGTGGATTGCGAGCATTTCTTCGACGGCTACCGGGAGGATCCCGCGTTCGCGCTGGCCTGCGCAAAGGCGGCTCATGAGTCCGGCGCACGCTGGGTGGTGCTGTGCGACACCAACGGCGGCACCATGCCGAACGAGATCGAGGCGACGGTTCGCGAGGTCGCGAAACACGTCCCCGGCGATCGTCTCGGTATCCACGCCCATAACGACACCGAGCAGGCGGTCGCCAATTCCCTTGCCGCGGTGCGCGCAGGGGCTCGGCAAATCCAGGGGACCCTGAACGGTCTCGGCGAACGCTGCGGCAACGCCAATCTCTGCTCGCTGATCCCCACGCTGAAATTGAAGAAGGAATTCGCCGGCGCCTTCGAGATCGGCGTGACCGCCGACAAGCTCGCCGCGCTGACACAAGTGTCGCGCACGCTCGACAACATGCTCAACCGCGCGCCGGATCGCCACGCTCCTTACGTCGGCGAAAGCGCGTTCGTCACCAAGACCGGCATCCATGCGTCCGCGATCCTCAAGGATCCCGCGACCTACGAGCATGTTCCGCCGGAATCGGTCGGCAACCGCCGCAAGGTGCTGGTGTCGGATCAGGCCGGCCGCTCAAATGTGCTTGCCGAACTTGAACGCGCGAACATCGCGTTCGACAGGAACGATCCGAAGCTCGGGCGGCTGGTTCAGGAGATGAAGGAACGCGAGGCCGCGGGTTACGCCTACGAATCCGCGAACGCGTCGTTCGATCTGCTGGCGCGGCGCACGCTCGGCCGCGTGCCGGAGTATTTCGACGTCGAGCAGTATGACGTCAATGTCGAGCAACGCTACAATTCCCACGGCCGACGTGTCACCGTCGCGATGGCGGTGGTGAAGGTCAGGGTCGATGGCCAGCCGCTGATTTCCGCCGCCGAAGGCAACGGTCCGGTCAACGCGCTCGATCTTGCCTTGCGCAAGGATCTCGGCAAGTACCAGAAATACATCGACGGGCTGAAGCTGATCGACTACCGCGTGCGTATCCTCAACGGAGGCACCGGCGCGGTGACGCGGGTGCTGCTCGAGAGCGAGGACGAGGAGGGCGAGCGCTGGACCACGATCGGCGTATCGCCCAACATCATCGATGCGTCGTTCCAGGCCCTGATGGATTCGATATTTTACAAGCTGGTGAAGTCCGGCGCGCCGGCGTGAGAAGCAGCTACGGCTACAGCCGGTCGGCGACGTCAGCCGGCATATGTTTTGAGTCCAGCGTGTCGCTTGCGGCGGCGCGCAGCTTCGGCAGGATGTCCTCCACGCGGTCAGCCTGCAGGACATTCACCGCGAGCGTGGGCCGGATGAAGGCGGTGGCCCTCATGTGAGCGAGCAGCGCGAGCAGCGGCTCCCAGAAGCCGTCGACATTCGCCAGCAGGATCGGCTTGCTGTGCCGCCCCAGTTGCTGCCAGGTGAGCTGCTCGACCAGCTCCTCCAGCGTTCCGACCCCGCCCGGCAGGGCGACGAACGCGTCCGAGCGCTCGAACATCAGGCGCTTGCGTTCGTGCATGTCGTGGGTGACGATCATCTCCTGCACCCGCGACAGCGCGTGCTCGCGCGCGGTCAGGAAGTCCGGAATGATGCCGGTGACGATGCCGCCGTGATCGAGGGTCGAGGTCGCGACGGCGCCCATCAGGCCGACCGAGCCGCCGC
>CAZOOO010000003.1:0-40525 GCA_964581435.1 uncultured Hyphomicrobiales bacterium
GGTGCTCGATCGCCGCCCAGGCGATCGACAGGCCGTCGAAGGTCGCGGTGCCGCGACCGATCTCGTCGAGAATCACCAGCGCGCGTTCCGACGCCTGATTAAGGATGACGGCGGTTTCCACCATCTCGACCATGAAGGTCGAGCGCCCGCGCGCAAGATCGTCGGCGGCGCCGACGCGCGAGAAAAGCCGGTCGATCATGCCGATGCGCGCGCGGCTGGCCGGCACGAAACTGCCGATCTGCGCCATCAGCGCGATCAGCGCGTTCTGGCGCAGGAAGGTGGACTTTCCCGCCATGTTCGGGCCGGTGAGCAGCCAGATCTGTCCGGACTCCTCGCTTCCTTCCACCGGAGGAGGTGGCGGCGACAGATCGCAGGCGTTGGCGATGAACGGCTGGCCCGTGCGCTTCAGCGCCTGCTCGACCACCGGATGCCGCCCGCCTTCGATCGCGAAGCTGAGCGAGGCGTCAATGTCCGGCCGGGTATAGTTCTCGTCGATCGCGAGCTTTGCGAGCGAGGCCGCGACGTCCAGTTGCGCGAAGGCGTGCGCGGCGTTGCGTATTTCGTCACCGTTCCGGATCGCCATCGCGGCAAGCCGGTCGAAGATGTCGAGCTCAAGACCAAGCGCGCGTTCGCCGGCATTGGCGATCCTGGCTTCTATTTCACCGAGTTCCGACGTGGTGAAGCGCACCTGACCGGCCAGTGTCTGGCGATGGATGAAGGTGGCATTCAGGGGAGCGCTCATCAGCCGATCGGCGTGCTGCGCCGTCACCTCGACGAAATAGCCGAGCACGTTGTTATGGCGGATCTTGAGCGTTTTGACGCCGGTCTCCTCGGCGTAGCGGGCCTGCATCGCGGCGACCACGAGGCGCGAATCGTCGCGCAGCTTTCGCGCCTCGTCGAGCGCGGTGTGATAGCCTTCGCGGACGAAGCTGCCGTCGCGCTTGATCAGCGGCAGGTTTTCGGCCAGCGCATCGCCGAGTTCGCGCGCGAGATCGCGGGACGGCCGCCGCAGCGCCGCCATCGCCGCGGCGATGTCCTGTGACGGATCGGGCAGCGCCGCGAGCCGCGCCAGCGCCTGATCGGCGGCAAGGATGCCGTCACGCAGGCCCGCGAGGTCGCGCGGACCGCCGCGTCCGACCGAGAGCCGCGCCAGCGCCCGCGACATGTCGGGAGCAGTCCGCAGGATGGTGCGGATATCGTCGCGCGCGGCGTTGTCGGATGTGAATGCGGCGACCGCGTCGAGCCGCCGCGCAATCGCCGCGCTGTCGGTCAGCGGCGCCGCCAGCCGCTGCGCCAGCAGCCGCGATCCCGCCGCGGTCGTTGTGCGATCAATGGCGTCGAGCAGCGAGCCGCGCCGTTCGCCGGCGAGCGTGCGCGTCAGTTCGAGGTTGGCGCGGGTGGCGGGATCGATCGCCATGGTGCTGCCGGAAGCCTCGCGCGAGGGCGGCGACAGCGGCGGCCGTTTGCCGATCTGGGTGCGGTCGACGTAGGTGACGGCGGCGGCGGCCGCGGTCGCCTCCAGCCGCGACATGGCGCTGAGGCCGTCCATGGTGGCGACCGCGAAGTAGTCGCACAGCCGCCGTTCGGCGGTGGCGCCGTCGAACACGTCGCGGGTGAGCGGCGTCACCGACGGCAATTCGCGCAGAATGGCGATCATGTCCGGATCGCCATGGAGCGCGTCGGACACGATCGCCTCGGTGGGCTTGATGCGCGCGAGCGTTGCCGCGAGTTCGCCTCCGCCGCACTCGGTGACGATGAATTCCGCGGTGGAGATGTCGATCCAGGCCAGCGCGAAGCGATCGCCGCCGGATGACGCCCGCGCCCGCGCCAATGCCAGCAGGTAGTTGTTGGCCTTGGAATCAAGCAGGCTGTCTTCGGTCAGCGTTCCCGGCGTGACCAGCCGGATCACATCGCGTCGAACCACGCTCTTGTTGCCGCGCTTGCGCGCAGCAGACGGATCCTCGGTCTGCTCGCACACCGCGACACGGTGGCCGAGCGCGATCAGCCGGTGCAGGTAATCGTCCGAGCGCTCGACCGGAACGCCGCACATCGGAATGTCCGCGCCCTGATGCCTGCCGCGTTTGGTGAGCGTGATGCCGAGCGCGCGCGAGGCGATTTCGGCGTCCTCGAAGAACAGCTCGTAGAAATCGCCCATCCGGTAGAACAGCAGCAGGCCGTGATTGGCCGCCTTGATTTCAAGGTACTGTTCCATCATCGGCGTGATCCGCGCGAGAGCGGGGTCCGGCGATGAGGGGACGGCGCGCTGGGTCGTCATGGCGGCGAAGCTACAAAGTTTCGGCGCCGGTTCCTACGGCATTGCGTTGGCCGTGCGTGTTTTCCACGCATCGCTTCCCGTTCGTGGCCTCATGGCGGGGGCGCGCTCGACTCTTTATACTGCATTGCAATAAGAGGGGGAAATTGTCAGGGTGATGCTGAAATGGGGAGCGGAACCGGCCTAAACGGGTTAGATGATAAATCGCATGACCGCGACCAGACCGACATTCCCCGTTCCGGGGCACGACCACGACCGCTGCGCCGCGGAGGCGATCAGCCATGCCGAGAAGGTCTGTGCCCAGCGCGCGCAGAAGTTCACGCCGATCCGCCGTCAGGTGTTGCAGGCGCTCTTGTCGAGCCACCGGCCGCTCGGCGCCTATGAGGTGATCGAGGAACTGGCCAAATCGATGCCGCGGCCGGCGCCGATCACGGTCTATCGCGCGCTCGATTTTCTGATAGGAAACGGCCTGGTTCACCGGATCGAAAGCCGCAATGCGTTCCTGGCCTGCGGGCACGATCATGACGAGAGCGCGATGGTGGCGTTTCTGATTTGCGAGCAGTGCGGCTCGGTCGGCGAAATTCCCGCCAGCCGTGTGGCGCAAAGTTTGAGCGATGCCGTCCGCACCACGGGGTTCACGCCGAAGCTGTCCGTGGTTGAAATCACCGGCACCTGCGCGCATTGCCGGAACGCGGCCTGAAGCGGAATGAGATTAAGCCATTGATCCATTGCTGAATGCCATAAAAACCTGATATTTGAGACCCATGAACAAGCTCGAAAGTCCGTTGGAGATCGATGTCGCGGGTCCGAGCCCGCGGCACAAGACCACCCAGGTGATGGTCGGCCATGTCGCCGTCGGCGGCGGCGCGCCGATCGTGGTGCAGTCGATGACCAACACCGACACCGCCGACGTCGAGGGCACGATCGCCCAGGTCGCCGCCTTGTCGCGCGCCGGCTCGGAAATGGTCCGCATCACGGTGGACCGCGACGAGGCCGCCGCCGCCGTGCCGCATATCCGCGACGGCTTGCGCAAGCGCGGCATCGCTACGCCGCTGATCGGCGATTTCCATTACATCGGCCACAAGCTGCTCGCCGATCATCCGGCCTGCGCCGAGGCGCTCGACAAGTACCGGATCAATCCGGGCAATGTCGGCTTCAAGGACAAGCGCGACAAGCAGTTTACCGACATCGTCGAAATGGCGATCAAGTACGGCAAGGCGGTGCGGATCGGCGCCAACTGGGGTTCGCTCGATCAGGAACTGCTGACGCACCTGATGGAAGAGAACGCCAATTCGGCCGCGCCGCGCGACGCCCGCGCGGTGACGCGCGAGGCGATGGTGCAGTCGGCGCTGTTGTCGGCCAGGCGCGCCGAGGAGATCGGCCTGCCGAAAAACAGGATGGTCCTGTCGGCGAAGGTCTCGGCGGTGCAGGATCTGATCGCCGTCTACCAGACGCTGGCGTCGCGTTCGGACTACGCGATCCATCTCGGCCTCACCGAGGCCGGCATGGGCTCGAAGGGCATTGTCGCCTCAAGCGCCGCGCTCGGCATCCTGCTCCAGCAGGGCATCGGCGACACCATCCGGATTTCGCTGACGCCCGAGCCCGGCGGCGACCGCACGCTGGAGGTTCAGGTCGCGCAGGAACTGCTGCAGACCATGGGCTTCCGCACCTTCGTGCCGCTGGTCGCGGCATGTCCCGGCTGCGGGCGCACCACCTCGACCACGTTCCAGGAACTGGCGCGATCGATCCAGGACTTCATCCGCGACGAGATGCCGAACTGGAAGGCGCAGTATCCCGGCGTCGAGCAGCTCAACGTCGCGGTCATGGGCTGCATCGTCAACGGCCCCGGCGAATCCAAGCACGCCGATATCGGTATTTCGCTGCCCGGCACGGGTGAGGCGCCGGCCGCGCCGGTCTTCGTCGACGGCAAGAAGTTCAAGACGCTGCGCGGACCGGCGATCGCGCAGGACTTCAAGGCGCTGGTGATCGATTACATCGAACAGCGTTATGGCTCCGGCGCTAGGGCGCGGGCCGAAGCGGCGACCGCGGCGGAGTGAGATCGAAGCGGCGTTGGGCGCTTCCGTTCTTACAGCGGCGTGTGCTTTTCCCGGTTGTCGACGACCGCTTCCTCCAGATCGAGATCGCGCTCGATCCGGCGGCGGGTTTCGTCGGTGATCTTGCCCTCGCGCAGCAGCCTGTGCAGATGCGCGCGCTCGATGCCGATGATCTCACGCACCATGGCCGTGCCCTTCGTCGCCGGCGAATGTTTGTCGCCGTCGCGCGGCGGATCGGGCAGCGCCCGCATCCGGGTTTCGTGCCGCGCCTCGAGAAACCTGGCGAGGCCCTCGGGCAGCTTGCGCTCGGCGATGATGGCGGTGACCGCGCCGCGCGCGGTCTCGATGATGGTTCGCCGCGCCGCGATCTCGGCCTCGCGCTCGTTCAACGCCTCGCGGCGGCCCTGCCTTGAGACGCCGAGCAGGTCGACGACGAACGGCAGCGTCAGGCCGATGCCGAACAGAGTCACGAAGATGACGCCGAAACTCGTCAACTGGATGAGGTCGCGATAGGGAAACGCCTCGCCGTCCGGCAGCGTCAGCGGCAGGGCCAGCGCCACCGCGAGCGACACCACGCCGCGAATGCCGGTGAATCCGATCACCACGACATAGCGCCATGACGGCGTCGGATCGCGCCGCCTGATCCGCGCGCTGAGGACGCGGGTCAGGTAGGTGCCGGGGAATATCCAGATGAAACGTGCGGCAATCACGATAGCGGATGTCAGCGCGATCGCCACCGCGACGTCGCCGATCGGGACCGCTTTGGCCTTCTCCATCAGCACCCGGACCTCGAACCCCATCAGCAGGAACAGCACGCCCTCGATCAGCCAGATCACGAGATCCCAGAAGAAGATGCCCTGAAGCCGCGTCGCCGCCGGAATCAGCAGCGGCCCGTTCCAACTCACGTAAAGTCCGGCGACGACGGTGGCGATCACGCCGGAGCCGCCGAGATGTTCGGGCACCCAATAGGCGAGATAGGGCGTCAGCAGCGACAGCAGGATTTCCACCCGCGCATCGCGGGCCCACTGGCGCAGCCGCAGGCTGAACCAGCCGACGGCGGCGCCGAACACGATCTCGCCGAGCAGGATCAGGCTGAACGATCCGGCGGCGGCCGGCAGCGAAAACGTGCCGGTCGAGACCGCCAGCACCGCGAAGCGATAGAGGATCAGCGCGGTGGCGTCGTTGGCGAGGCCCTCGCCCTCGAGGATGACGAGAATCCGGTGCGGCAGATGCAGACGCTTGGCGATGGCGAGCGGCGCCACCACGTCGGGCGGCGAGACGATGGCGCCGAGCACGAAGCCGACGCCCCAGGGCAGCCCGAGCAGCCAGTGCGTCACGGCGGCGACCGTACAGGTTGTGAAAATGACGCAGCCGATGGCGAGCAGGGCGATCGGCCGCAGGTTGGATTTGAACTCGCGCCAGCTCATGGAGACGCCAGCGGAATAGATCAGCGGCGGCAACACCATCAGCAGCACGCTTTCCGGCGCCATTTCGATCGCCGGAAAGCCCGGCACGAAGGCGAGAACGATGCCGACCATCAGAAACACGATGGCGGGCGCCGTCACCAGCCGCTGGGCCAGCGCGGCCGATGCGGCAAGCACGGTCAGAACCAGCAGGGAGTCGAGAAACGCTTCGGTCATGGCGAGCGGAGAGCTCTCCGTTCGAGAGTGCATCGGGCAGAGCTTGACCCCGACTGCAAGGGCAATAGCCGGCTCAACTCTTGCGATCGGCGACGAAGTGCGCGGCGGCGCGCAGCACGTCGCCGCGCGTGCCGAACACCGACAGCGCCTCGTCCGCCTTCGTCAGAAGGTCCCGGACGCGTTTCCTGGCGCCGTCGATGCCGAGCTGGGTGACGAAGGTGGTCTTGCCGAGCGCCGCGTCGGCGCCGGCCGGCTTGCCGAGCGCCGCCGCGTCGCCCTCGACGTCGAGAAGATCGTCGGCGATCTGGAAGGCCTCACCCAGCGCGCGGCCGTATGCGTCGAGAGCCTGGTAGTCTTTTTGCGCGGCCCGGCCGAGCAGCGCGCCGGCGACGCAACCGAAGCGGAGCAGCGCGCCGGTCTTCATCTGCTGGAGCCGCGCCACGTCGACCGGCTCGCGGCCGCCGAAGCGGCCTTCGCCGGCGAGATCGAGCAACTGCCCGCCGACCATGCCGCCGATCCCGGCGGCGCGCGCCAGCGCCCGCGTCAGCAACAGGCGAACGGCCGGATCCTGATGGACCTCGTCGCGGGTGATGATGTCGAAGGCGAGTGTCAAAAGACCGTCGCCGGCGAGGATGGCGGTGGCGTCGTCGGTGGTCTTATGCAGGGTCGGCCGCCCCCGGCGCAGGTCGCTGTTGTCCATCGCCGGCAGGTCGTCGTGAATCAGCGAATAACAATGGATGCATTCGAGCGCCGCGCCGGCCAGCAGCGCCGCCTCGCGCGGCACGCCGAACACAGCCGAACTTTCGACCACGAGAAACGGCCGCAGCCGCTTGCCGCCGCCGAGCGAGGAATAGCGCATGGCGTCCATCAGCCGCTTCGGGCGCGCGATCTCGTCGGGCAGGGGGCTGTCGGAAAGCAATTTTGCCAACAGGGCCTCGGTCTCGTCCGCCGTGGTGTCAAGGCGCTTCGCGAAATCGGAGGATGAAAGTCCTGACGTCATCAAGTGGCTCCAAGAACGGAAAACGAAGAACGGCACGATGGACTGCGAAAGTCCGGCGAGGTCGATTTTTGCGGGACAATCCTTCATGGTGCCGGCTTCGTCAATTCCGTCCGGCCGACAATCTGCTGCCCGGCCGCCGTGATCCGACAGAAGGAGTTTTCGATGCCTGCCGCCGGCTTCGGTGTCATCAAGGGTGGTTGCGTGAATGCTCCGCGTCGCCGACGAGGTGAACCCGTTCGTCGATTGATCGAAGGCTTCGCGGCCTGATGCGGTGGGCGATCCGTGTCATGGCGCTCTCCGTCATCGGCCTGCTGTTGCTGCCTTATCTGCTGACGCCGCTGTATCGGATCGGCCATCCGGTCTCGACGCTGATGATATGGCGCACGCTTTCGGGCGCGCCGATGTCGCGGCAGTGGATCGATTTCGCCGCGCTTTCGCCGTCGCTGCCGCGTTCCGTGGTCGCGTCGGAGGACGCCAAATTCTGTAGCCATCAGGGCATCGATTGGGATTCGCTGCGGGAAGTGCTCGACGATGCCGAGGACGGCGAATTCAAGCGCGGCGGCTCCACCATCACGCAGCAGGTGGCGAAAAATCTGTTTCTCTGGCCGGGACGCAGCATGGTCCGCAAGGCGCTGGAATTTCCGTTGGCGATGTGGATCGATGCGGTGCTGTCCAAGCAGCGGATTCTCGAAATCTATCTGAATATCGCGGAATGGGGCCCCGGCGGCCAGTTCGGCGTCGAGGCCGGCTCGCGCTATGCCTTCGGGCGATCCGCTGCCAGCCTGACGGCGCGGGAGGCGGCGCTCATGGCTGCGATTCTGCCCAATCCGGTCCGGCGCAGCGCCCGGAAGCCAGGCCCGGGAGTTCGCCGGCTGGCCGGAACCTATATGGTCCGGGCCCGGTCAGCCGAACTGCGCAGTTGCTGGCGCGACGATCGTGGCCTATAAGGCCGGGCTTACCGGCATTCAACTCGCACGTTCGGGACTCGCCGCGCCTGCCCATCGGCGTTTCGAGACGGAACTCGACAACATCCTGCAAGGACACGGACATGGCCGTTCCAAGAAGAAAGACATCGCCGTCGCGGCGCGGCATGCGCCGCTCGGCGGATGCGCTCAGCAAGCCGACCTACGCCGAGGACAAGGACTCCGGCGAACTGCGCCGTCCTCACCATCTCGACCTGAAAACGGGCATGTACAAGGGCCGCCAGGTTTTGAAGGCCAAGAGCGACTCCTGAGCCGCGACTCCTGAGCAACGCGACTCGCGAGCGCAGGCTTGCGGTCCGGAGCAGGCGCGGGTCTGGAACGAAGGGAGCGCCAGGGACGGCGGAATTCGCCGCGCGGTTCGACCTTCCCGCGTGAATGAAGGAGGCTTTGGCGATGTCCGTGATCGGTTTCCCTCTGCTCCTGATCCCGCTGGCGATCTGCAACATCGTCGTCTTCCTGATGCCGGGCCTCCTTTTGACGGAGCCCGTTTTCACAGTGACCTTGATGTCGGGCGTGCCTTGGCTGGTAACGCTTGGCGACACGCTGCTCGCGCTCGGCATTGTCCTGTTGCTGTTCGAGATTATCAAGGGCGTTCGCCCCGGCGGTAAATATCTCACCGACCATCTGCTGTCGCTGGCGGTGTTCGGGGGAGCCGCGGCGGAGTTCGTGATGCTGCCGCAATTCGGTTCGTCGACCTACTTCATGCTGACATTGCTGGCGCTGGTCGATTTCCTCTCCGGTTTCGTCTTGCGCGCGCGGCGGCCGGCCCGTGCGGTCGTCGCACCGTTGCAAGGGGCGGCAGCGGCCGAACCGCGCGAACCGCGCTTCGATCCGGCGCCCGCCGCCATGGCGGCATCGGTTTCATCGCCGGAACTCGCCGACGCCTCAGTGGCGGCCGCCGAACCGGTCGGCCCGGAGCCGGTAATCGTTCATGCCGGGACTGGACTTGCCGAAACGGCCGACGCCAAGCTGCATCCGGATGTTCCCAGTCCGGGCATCCAGCAGCGCAATTAGGCTAAGTGTCGATTGCCTCAGATGGTGCGAAGCAGCCGCGGACTGGGCTGCGCGCCCGCCTGATTCCGTTCGCCCATTGCATGATAAGCCGCCTGCGCAGCCTGTGGGGAAGCGCGGCGGAATATCCGCGTTTGTGGACTGTGTTCCGCGACGGCGATCAGTTGCGCGATAAAGAACGCATCGTGGCGCGCTGCGGAACGCGGAACAGGCTGATGCTCCACCGGCGCGACGGCTGATACGGGCCGTCCGGATGTTGTCGATCCTGTCGCGCCGCCCTGGTCCCGTGCGGCATTGGCGGCGATTCCAGATATCCGGCCCGTTCCCGCGATCATCATCGTTCATCCAGTCCGTTGAGAATGTGTTGTTCCGGGACATTGTGTCCCGCGCTCGCAACCACTCCCGGCAAATGCCGTGCCGAAACCTGGTTTCGGGGAAGGAACCTGGTTTGGGTTGGAAATGACGGTTTTTCGGATTGTTCACGAACTTTACCTAGCGTGAACGGGATGGAGCGCCCTATTCTTTTAAAAAGGGAATCACTTGGCAGCGTCCTAAAATGAGGCGACCGTGACATCCGCCATTTCACCGGCAGTCAATCCCTCGTCGGGCGCAGATGCGTCACAAGCGGCCAACGCGTCTGCTTGCTTGCCGCAGGCCGCTCAAGAGCCCCGGGTGTCGGCGATTCTCGCGGCGCTCGGTCGGGCGGCGTTTACCTGGGACATTCCGAGCGATGTCATGACCTGGACCGAGGGGGCGGCGTCGATCTTTCAGGGTATCGACCCTCCCTCGCTTGCTAGCGGAGCCGGGTATGGAAGCCTGATCGAACCGTCGGGATCGATCCGCGTCGATGTTTTGTCAGCCGTGCCAACCGCCCGGCGGCGCTGCGGGGAGGGAGTGCCTTATCGCATCGAATACGGAATTCGCGCCGGCGCCTCCGCCTCCGCGCCGATGCTGTGGATCGAGGAGTCCGGATGCTGGTTCGCCGACACCGACGGCAAAGCGGTGCGCGTCGAGGGTATCGTGCGGATCGAGAATGAGCGACGGGCGCGCGACGAGCGGCTTATCAGTTTGTCGCGGAACGATGCCCTGACCGGCGAGCTTAATCGCACGTATCTGACCGCGGCCGTTGCCGAAGCGATTGAGGAGGCCGCGCGCTACCGCTCGTCGGTTGCCTTCATGATGATCGGGATCGACCATCTCGCGCGCATCAACAATGCGTTCGGCTTCGATGTCGCCGACGAGGTGATCGGCGATGTCGCCCGGCGCATCCGGGCGCGATTGCGCGGCAGCGATGTTCTTGGCCGTTTCTCCGGCAACAAGTTCGGAGTGATCCTGAAGAACTGCGGCTTGGATGACCTGAATGTTGCGGCCGAACGCCTTCTGGCGGGCATCCGCGAAGAGATCGTGATAACCAAATCCGGCCCCGTTTCGGTCACCGCCTCGATCGGCGCCGTTCTGGCCCCGCGTTATGCGCGTACCGCCGATGAAGCGGTCAATCGCGCCCAGGAAATCCTCGAGATTGCGAAAAGCCGCCGCAGCGGTTCGCTCGCGGTGTGGCGACCCGATGTTGAGCGCGACGCGCAGCGTCGAATCAACATCCGGGTCACCGATGAGATAGTCACCGCGCTGAACGAGCGCCGCATCCTTACGGCTTTCGAGCGGGTGGTCGACGCGCGCACGCGCGAAGCGGCGTTTTATGAGTGCCTGGTCCGGATGCAGCAGCAGAACGGTCAGGTCCTGCTCGCGCCTGATGTCGTGCCGGTGGCGGAGAAGCTTGGCCTCATTCGTCTGGTCGATCATCGCGTGCTCGAGCTTGTGATCGCCGAACTCGCGGAAGCTCCCCACGTCCGGCTCAGCCTCAATATCTCGCCGGAAACCACCATGGACGTCGACTGGTGGGCAGCGATCGAAGCATTGATGGGTGCGCATCCCGGCGTGGCCGAGCGCCTGATCGTGGAAATCACCGAAACCGCGGCGATTCAGGATGTCGACGACGTCCAACAATTCGTCACGCGGTTGAAGAACCTGGGCAGCCGCATTGCGATCGACGATTTCGGCGCCGGATACACCTCGTTCCGGAACCTGCGCAAGCTCGGCGTGGACATCGTCAAAATCGACGGCGCGTTCGTCCAGAACCTCGCGCGTTCCTCCGACGACCGGGCGTTCGTGCAGACGCTGATCGATCTCGCGCGGCGGCTCGATATCAGGACGGTCGCCGAGTGGGTCCAGGACGAGCAATCGGCCGTCATGCTGCGCGATTGGGGCTGCGACTTCATTCAGGGCAGGCTGATCGGCCTTGCTTCGCCGTCGCGGCCGTGGAGCGGTCCGCAAGCCGTCCCGGAGGCCGTTCCGGCGGCGAACTGAAACTCTTCATTTCGCATTGAAGCAGATGCCGCCTCATCGCTTCTGATTGAATCAGAAGCGATGCCCGTGATCGTTGTTGCGACACATTTTATTCACGCGAGTAGGTCTTATTCACGCGAGTACGTCATCCATCCTCCGGGGCACGCCCGAGGACGGGCTTCGCTCGAAGACGCTATACCATAAACATGCTTGAGCAACGTCCTTAAGCCTCAGTCGACGTCGACGCGACGGAATCCATTCCACAGGGCGGTGGCCGCGCCCGATGTCAGGACCGGAAGGACGCGGGCAGTCTGATAGTTTCCGTTGAGGGAAACTCGCGGCAGCGCGTTCGGATGCTTCGCGTTTTCAGGAAAGATCATGCCCGGTCGTGTCGTGACCGCGGTGTTGAAACCGGCCGCCTTTGCAACAGCGAACTCGCGCGCTCCCGCGGCGTCATGGTCGCCGTAGGGGTAGGCGAGATGGACGACGGCGCGCTGCACGGCAGCTTCGATCCGCGTCCGGCTCGAGGTGATTTCCTGAAGGGCCTCTTCCTCGCTTCGCTTTGCGAGGTTGCAGTGACTGACGGTATGAGCGCCGATCGTGACCAGCGGATCGGCGGCGAAGGATTTCAATTCGTCCCAGGATAGACACAACTCCCGGCTGATGACGGATTCATCGACGCCATAACGGGCGCATAACTCAGCCAAGGCGCGCGCGATGTCGCGGTCGTCGGGCAGCCCGCGCAACAGATCGTGAATGCGAGAGAACGCTTCTCGCTTTTGTTCAACCGTGCGGGTATCGAGATGGACGTCGTCGTCGCCGATCGTGCTGTCGATCCGGTCGGCGGTGGCGATGACCCGTTCGAGCGCCACCCACCAGAGGCGGCCGGTCCCGTTTGCGAAATCGTTTGCGACATAGACGGTGAACGGGGCGTCATATTCGCGCATCGCAGGCAGCGCGAAGTCGCGGTTATCGCGATAGCCGTCGTCAAAGGTGAAGCACGCAAAACGTCGCGAGAAGTCGCGCTGCGTCAACCGGCGATGCATCTCGTTCGTGGTCACGATGTCGATTCCGCGCGATCGGACATGGGCCAGGACCATGCGCAGAAACTCCGGAGTCACTTCCAGGTGATGGTTGGGCTGGAACGGGCCGTTTCGGCGCGGCCGCACATGGTGCAGCATGAAGATCGTGCCGATTCCCGCGAAGATCGGCCGCAGCAGGTGATGGGCGCCGCTGAAGTACAGGGCCTCCAGTCCGGTCCGGATGACGGCGTTGCGGAGCTGCTTCATTCGACGTGATCGGCTGGTCCCTGTTGTTGGCCGGATCCTATAGCGTTTTCGAGCGAAGTGGAATCCGGTTCGCGTCAAGAAGACGCGTCAAAAGGGACTCCAGCCGGAAACGGTTGAAGAAACGGTTATCCGGGTTTGTTCTTCGGCGCCGGGGCTTTCGCTTTCATTTCGGTTTGACAGCCCGGCAGGGGTTTGTTTTCTCTGCATTTCGTCACGCGCGGCCGACCGAATCGCGTCCGGCTTACCCGGCGCGCGCATCAAATGTTGGAACGGATTGCATGATCCGGTCCGTCGGCGAGCCGGTAGATTTTGCGCGACAGGATATCGAATGCGCGGTTTTTTCAGATGGAGCAGCAAATGGTGGCCGGGTATCATCCCGCTCATCTTTCTTTGGGGGCTGGCCGCTTGGACGACGACGGGGCCGCTGGAAGCCGATCTGAGCGACCAGGCCTCCGTCGCACTCAAGGGCAGCGTTCTCGATAAGACCGCGATCAGCGCCGCCGGACGCGACATCACGTTCTCCGCCGAGGCGTTTTCGGAGCAGGAACGCAGCAACGCGGTGGCCTCGGTGGAGACGGTCCCGGGCGTGCGACGTGTCAATGATCGCACGGCGCTCGTCGCCGAAGCCAAACCGTTTGTCTGGACCATCGAACGGGAGGTCGGCAAGGTGACGCTCGGCGGAAGCGCGCCGTTGCCTATGGTCCGGAACAAGCTGCTGGAGGCCGCACGCGCGCGGTTTGCCGGCATCGACATCGCCGATCGCATGGATTTGAAGCGCGGGGCGCCGCCGCGGTTTGAAGCCGTGGCGACCTTACTGATCGGTGAGACGAGCAAGCTCAAGACCGGCAAGGCAACCATTTCGGATTTAACGGTGAATCTGTCGGGCATGGCGCGTGAACTGGGCGGACGCGAGGCAATTGCCGCGGCGCTGAAGAATTTGCCGGATGGATACTCGGTCGCCAACGATATCCACGCCCCGCCATATGTCTTCGAGGCCAACAAGGATCCGGTCGCCGGGACGCTGACATTGACCGGGTATGTGCCCGACAACGCGATTCATGCCGCGATCGTCGCGTCCGCCGGCCGCAAGTTCGGCGAGAAGATCGTTGATAAGCTCAAGGCAAGTCTCGGCGCGCCGGCAGGCTTCGATGCCGTCGTCAAAAAGGGGCTGCGATCGTTGTCGCGTCTGTCGACAGGCAGACTCGTCGTCTCTGATCGGAACGTCGAACTCTCCGGCGACGCGCTGTATGACCTGGCCGGAAAACAGATCCGCGCCGATTTGCCCAAGGATCTGCCGCGCGGCTGGGAGGCGAAAACGGAAGTTTCGGTCAAGCCGTCGCCGGCCCCGGTCGATCCGACGGTTTGCCAGCAATTGTTCGGCGATCTTCTGGAAAAGCGCACCATCCAGTTTGAAACCGGCCAGGCGACCTTGGACCTCGATTCGATCGGCCTGCTGGATCAATTGACGGAAACAGCGATGCGTTGCCCCACGGCCACGATCGAAATCGCGGGGCACACCGACAGCGCCGGCGACGCTTCATTCAACCAGACACTGTCCGAGCGACGCGCGCAGGCGGTCGTGGACTTGCTGGTGAAAGCCGGATTGCCGGCCGGTCGATTCCGGCCGATCGGCTACGGCAGCGCTCAGCCGGTCGCCACCAACGACACCGACGAGGGCAAAGCGAAGAATCGACGCATTGACTTCATCGTGAGGCAGTAAGGATATGGTTTATCTGGCAGGGTTTCACTGGGTTTGGCTGGTTGTATCGCTGTTGCTTGGCCTTGCCATGGGTTGGATTGCGGTGGTGCATCGCGGACGGGGAATCTCGAAATCAATTGCGCGGTGGCTGTCCGTGATGGTCTTGGTGTTGATTGTGGCGGCGGTCATGCACGTTGTTCCCGGCCGGTTCGGTTATTGGCTTGACCTTGGACTGGTGATGCTCGGGGTCTATCTTGTAGGTTGCGCGGTCGGATCATGGCTGCGCGATGGGGTGGTCTCGCGCCAGGCGGCGTCCGGCGGATCGACGGAACATTCCGGCGAGACGCTCTAATATGTTGAAATAGTGGGATCCGTTGACGCCGGCTCAATTCTGCTAGGAATAAAAACACACTACGTTGCCCACGTAGAATAAATGCGGAAAGGCGATTTTGCCGTGGACCGCATTTCGAGGCTTTAGATGCTCGGATCAATACGCAGAGCGATTTCGATTCTGCGCCGGAAACGAATCCTGCACAAGCTGGGTGTGGTGATCAGCGTCACCGTGATCGCGGTCGCGTTCTACGTGCTCTTCCATATTCTCCGGGACATCGATGTCGAGGAGGTGATGGAGGCCATCAAGCGGATCGAGCCGCGTTCGATCGCGTTGGCGGGCCTGTTCGTTGCCGCCGGCTATTTCACGCTGACGTTCTACGACCTGTTTGCGGTGCGGACCATCGGGGTCACCCATATCCCCTACCGCGTCACGGCGTTCGCCGCATTTACCAGCTATTCGATCGGCCACAATGTCGGCGCCAGCGTGTTTACCGGCGGGGCGGTGCGCTATCGTATCTATTCCGCCTGGGGACTGAATGCGGTCGATGTCGCGAAAGTCTGCTTTCTGGCCGGTCTCACCTTCTGGCTCGGCAATGCCGCCGTGCTCGGACTTGGCATCGCCTACCACCCCGAGGCGGCGACGAGCATCGATCAGCTTCCGCCATGGTTCAATCGGCTGGTCGCGATCGCGATCATTCTCGGGCTGATAGGATACGTGATCTGGGTCGGGATCCGGCCGCGTCGTGTCGGCAGGGGGTCATGGACCGTGGTTCTGCCGGGCGGCCGGCTGACGTTGCTGCAAATTCTCATCGGAATCGTCGATCTGGGATTTTGCGCGCTCGCGATGTACGTGCTGCTTCCTCACCAGCCCAATGTCGGCTTTGTCGTTGTCGCCGTGATTTTCGTGTCCGCGACGTTGCTTGGTTTTGCGAGTCATTCGCCGGGGGGGCTCGGCGTGTTCGACGCCGCCATGCTGATCGGCCTGTGGCAGATGGAGAAGAAGGATCTTCTGGCTGGGATGTTGTTATTCCGGCTGCTTTATTACGTCGTGCCCTTCGCGATTTCCATTGTCCTGCTGACACTTCGGGAAATCGTTGTCAACGCGCGAATGAGACGCGTGGGTAGCGCGCGGACCGGATCGAAAGCCGGACCCGACAGTAAACTGCCCTGTCTGGGGGAGCATGGCGACTCCGGCGCCTGACGGCACTCAAGCGGCTGCGGAAGCAAACGCCTCCCGCCCCCCGGGGGTCGCTGTGAGGTCCGCATCCTGGTCGGACCGGTTGCGCCGCTCCGCGCTGATCCTGCTCGTTTCCGGACTTGCGCTGACCGTGCTGGTTGTGTTCTGCGGCTTGCAGCCTTCGGGCGCCATCGCCGCCTTTGTCTGCATCACCGGTGCGACGCTGGTGCCCTGGCAGGTTCACGATCCGGACTGGTCGCGCGAAACCGGTCTCGGGACCAATCCGGTGGAGACGGAGGTGGCCCATGCCATCGTCGCCGGTATGCCGGATCCCAACGTGCTGCTTGATAGGGCCGGCCGCGTCATCCATCTCAATGCCGCGGCGGCGCAGCTCGTACCGGCGCTGCGCCGGAACGAACTCGCGCAGTTCGCGCTGCGAGCGCCTGAGATCGTCACGGCGCTGCGTGAGGCGATCGCGACGCGGGAGGCACGGCGGACGACCTATCTCAATCATGTTCCGGTCGATCGGTGGATGGAATTGATCATCACGCCGATTCCGGTGCCGACTGCATTCGGCGGCATCGACCATTGCATGCTTTTGACGTTTCACGATCAGACGCCGCTGCGCCGGGTCGAGGAAATGCGCGCCGATTTCATCGCCAATGCGAGCCATGAGTTGCGTACCCCGCTGGCGGCGCTGTCGGGATTCATCGACACGCTGCAGGGTCCCGCACGCGAGGATGCTCGGGCGCGCGAACGCTTTCTCGGCATCATGCACGCGCAGGCGACGCGCATGGCCCGGCTGATCGACGATCTTCTGTCACTGTCGCGGGTCGAACTGTCGGTTCATGTGCGCCCGGAGACGATCGTCGATCTCGTTCCGATCGTACGCCAGGTCGTCGACGGACTTGAGCCGATCGCTGCGGAGCGCCAGGTCGAGATCGAGGTCGCGTTGCCGGAGACCCCGGTGATGATCCGCGGCGATCGTGAGGAACTGCTGAGGCTATTCGAGAACCTGATCGAGAACGCGCTGAAATACGGTACGTCCGGCGGCAGGGTCGTGGTGTCGTCGATGCTCGACGTCTCGCCGGAGGGTGCGTCGGAATTCCGGGTGGCGGTGCGGGATTTCGGCCCCGGCATCGCACCTGAGCATTTGCCGCGTCTTACCGAACGCTTCTATCGGGTCGACGTCGGCGACAGCCGGGCTCAAGGCGGCACGGGCCTCGGCCTGTCGCTGGTGAAACATATCCTCAACCGGCATCGCGGCCGCTTGCTGATCGAGAGCGTGCCCGGCCATGGCGCGAGCTTTACCGCAGGGCTCCCTCCGGCGCAGGACGCGCCGGAAGCTCGAAGCTGAATGATTGCAGAGGCTTGGTGCTGTCATCCCACTGTCGTCAAGCGTTCGTAAAAGCAGCATCGGCCGTATCTAGAAGGGGTCATGAGCGTCCTGCGCTCTGCTTAATGCGAAGGGAGATCGCGCATGAATGTCTTCAAGGCCATCGTCGCCGCCGGCCTGGCTGTAGCCTCGGCGGCCGCCTTTCAGGTTCCGGCAAAGGCGGCAGATGTCACCGGCGCGGGAGCGACCTTCCCGTTCCCCGTCTATTCGAAATGGGCTGATGCCTACAAGAAAGAGAGCGGTCACGGAGTCAACTACCAGTCGATCGGATCGGGCGCCGGCATCAAGCAGATCCTCGCCAAGACGGTGACCTTCGGCGCGACCGACGCGCCGCTGAAGGCCGACAAGCTCGAGAAGTACGGTCTCGTGCAGTGGCCGATGGTGATGGGGGCGATCGTGCCCGTCGTGAATATCGAGGGCGTGAAGCCCGGCGAACTGGTTCTTTCGGGTGAACTGCTGGGCGAGATCTACCTCGGCAAGGTCACGAAGTGGGACGATCCTGCGATCGTGAAACTCAACCCGGGCGTCAAGCTGCCTTCGGCTCCGATCGCGGTGGTGCATCGTTCGGACGGGTCAGGCACCTCGTTCAATTTCACCAACTATCTGTCCAAGGTGAATGCGGAGTGGAAGTCCAGGGTCGGTGAGGGCACCGCGGTCGAGTGGCCGGCCGGTGTCGGCGCCAAAGGCAATGAAGGGGTTTCCGGCAACGTCGTCCAGACCAGGAACTCGATCGGCTATGTCGAATATGCCTATGCCAAGCAGAACAAGCTGACCTACGCCGCGCTCATCAACAAGGCCGGCGCGGCGGTGCAGCCGACCGTGTCCTCTTTTCAGGCCGCGGCAGCCAACGCCGATTGGGCTCACTCGCGGGGCTATTACGTGATTCTGACCGATCAGCCGGGCGAGGCTTCATGGCCGATCGCCGCCGCGACGTTCATCCTGATGCACAGTGAGCCTTCCGATAAAGCGGCGTCCGCCGAAGCGATCAAGTTCTTCAAGTGGGCCTTCGAGAAGGGCGGCGTGATGGCTGAGGAACTCGACTACATTCCGATGCCGGAATCTGTCGTGAAACAGATCGAAAAAACCTGGACCTCCGAGATCAAAAGCTGATCTTGTGTCGAGGAGAAGCGCCAGCGCGCTTCTCCGTTGTCTTTGGACGGTTGCGAAAAGCTGTTCTCCGTATCCGGCATGATGGTCTGCAAGAAACAGGGGTGGGGCGTGGCGGAAATGGCCGTTCATAGCAGCGCGATCGACCAGGCGGCCTCTCATGACCGCGCCCGTGCGATGGACGCCTTCAGGCTCGGGGACAGAGCATTCTACTGGATCACGCGCATCAGCGCGATCCTCGTTCTGGTGCTGCTCGGCGGAATCATCGTTTCGCTGATCGTGGGATCGTGGCCCGCGATCGTGGAGTTCGGAAGCGCCTTCCTGACGACGCAGCGCTGGGCGCCGTCCGCGGAACCGCCGGTGCTGGGCGCGCTGAGCCCGTTGTACGGCACGATCCTGACCTCGATCATCGCCATGACCATCGCGATCCCGGTCGGCATCGGCATCGCCGTTTTCCTCACCGAGCTGTGTCCGCTGTGGGCGCGGGGCCCGATCGGCATGGCGATCGAATTGCTCGCCGGCATTCCCTCGATCATCTACGGCATGTGGGGCTTCTTCGTCCTCGGCCCGATCCTCGCCGACACGGTGCAGCCGTTCTTCATCGGTCTGTTTGACGGCGTGCCGATCCTCGGCGCGATCTTCGGCGGCCCGCCATCGTATTTGAGCCTGTTCAATGCCTCGCTGATTCTCGCGATCATGGTGCTGCCGTTCATCACCGCGATTTCGCGTGACGTGTTCGCGACCGTGCCGCCGGTCCTGAAAGAGGCAGCCTATGGCGTCGGCTGCACCACCTGGGAGGTCGTCCGCCACGTCGTGCTGCCCTATACGCGCGTGGGCGTGATCGGCGGCGCCATGCTGGCGCTCGGCCGCGCGCTCGGCGAGACGATGGCGGTGACCTTCATCATCGGCAACTCGTTCCGCATCTCGCCGTCGATCTTCGCGCCGGGCACGACGATTTCCGCGGCGATCGCCAGCGAGTTCGCGGAGAGCGACGGCCTGCATCAGTCCAGCCTGATGCTGCTCGGCCTATTGTTGTTCGTTCTGACATTCTTTGTGCTCGCCGCGGCACGGCTGATGCTGTTGCGGCTGGAGAAGAAGGCAGGGAAATAGGCATGATGCGGAAAAACGGAAGCCGGGTTCTCCCGACTATAGCGTTTTCGAGCGAAGTGGAATCCGGTTCGCGTCAAGAAAACGCGTCAGATCAAAAAGCTGGCGTCTTTCATCGCTTCCGTGAAGCGGTGAAAGACTCTAACGCATTCGTTCGTCGCGCGATGATGCCGGTCCGGGTCAAGCCATGAACCCGATCTATGCGTCCCGCCGCCGCCGGGACCTTATCGTCCGCGCGCTGTGCTTTCTCGCCGCCGCGTTCGGCGTGTCCTGGCTCGGGCTCATTCTGTTCACGCTGTTCTATAACGGTCTCGCCGGCATGAGCTGGCAGCTTTTCAACCAGAACACGCCGCCGCCAGGCGCATCCGAGGGCGGCCTGCTGAATGCCATCGTCGGCTCCGTCATCATGACCGTGATCGGTGTCGGGGTGGGTGCGCCGATCGGGATGTTCGCCGGCACCTACCTTGCCGAATACGGCAAGCACGATCGCCTTTCGCCGGTCATTCGTTTCATCAACGACATCCTTCTCAGTGCGCCTTCGATCATCATCGGCCTGTTCGTATACGGCGCCGTGGTCGTCCCGATGGGAGGCTTCTCGGCGCTCGCAGGCTCGCTTGCGCTCGCCGTGATCGTCATTCCGGTCGTGGTGCGCACCACCGAGGACATGCTGAACCTGGTGCCGAATTCGCTGCGCGAGGCGGCCTCGGCGCTCGGCCTGCCGCGCTCGCTCGTCATCAGGCGTATCGCCTATCGCGCCGCGCGGGCCGGCCTGATCACCGGCGTGCTGCTCGCCACCGCGCGCGTCGCCGGCGAGACCGCGCCGCTGCTGTTCACCGCGCTGAGCAATCAGTTCTTCAGCCTGGACCTGACCAACCCGGTCGCGAATCTTCCCGTCACCATCAACAACTTCGTGCAGAGCCCTTACGTTTACTGGAAGCAACTGGCGTGGAGCGCCGCGCTGCTGATCACCCTGGCCGTACTGGCGCTGAACATCGGCGCGAGGCTGATCGGCTCTGAGAGGACCGCAAAATGACCGTCGTTTCCGTCGCCGCCCCGGGGCCGGCTGTTCCACCGCCGGCGATCGATCCGGACGTTCCGGCGAAGGTCGCCGCCCGTAACCTCAATTTCTATTACGGCCAGCACCACGCGTTGAAGAACATCAACCTGTCGATCGCCGCCAACCGCGTGACGGCCTTCATCGGCCCCTCGGGTTGTGGAAAGTCGACCCTGCTTCGCATCTTCAACCGCATGTACGACCTCTACCCCGGCCAGCGCGTCGAAGGGCAGGTGTTGCTGGACGACAGCAACATCCTGGACCCCAGGCTCGATCTCAATCTTCTGCGGGCACGGGTCGGCATGGTGTTCCAGAAGCCGACACCGTTCCCGATGACGATCTATGAAAACATCGCGTTCGGCATTCGCTTGTACGAGAAGCTGCCGAAGTCGGAAATGGACAATCGGGTGGAAAAGGCGCTGCGGGACGGCGCGTTGTGGAACGAGGTCAAGGACAAGCTCAATGCGAGCGGTCTCAGCCTTTCCGGCGGTCAGCAGCAGCGCCTGTGCATCGCGCGGACGATTGCGGTGCGACCGGAGGTGATCCTGTTCGATGAGCCGTGCTCGGCGCTCGATCCGATCTCCACGGCCAAGGTTGAAGAGCTGATCGCCGAACTCAAAACGCATTACACCATCGCGATCGTCACCCACAACATGCAGCAGGCGGCGCGCGTGTCGGATTACACCTCGTTCATGTATCTCGGCGAGATGATCGAGTTCGGCCCGACTGACAAGCTCTTCACATCGCCGTCGGATCGCCGCACCCAGGATTACATCACCGGCCGTTTCGGCTGAGGCTGCGCGCGCGGAGCGCGGGGAGAAATTTGACATGGCGTTTGAACACACCGCAAAGGCTTTCGACGACGACCTCCAGGAGCTGACGCGGCTGGTTTCCGAAATGGGTGGACTGGCTGAGCGGCAGATCGTGGAATCCCTGGACGCGCTGATCCGCCGCGACGCCACCTTGGGTGATCGCGTGGTGGCCGCCGATTCCGAGATCGACCAGTTGCAGCGCATGATCGAGGAGCGCGCCGTGCTCACCATCGCGCGGCGGCAGCCGATGGCGGTGGATCTGCGCGAGATCGTCGGCGCCATGCGGGTCGCGATCGATCTGGAGCGCATCGGCGATCTCGCCAAGAACATGGGCAAGCGTGTGGTCGCAATCGACAGCGATTTCCGTCCGCTGAAACTGATCCGCGGTCTTGAGCATATGACCGATCTGGTGCGGTCACAGGTCAAGTCGGTGCTCGACGCTTATGCGGCGCACGATCTACCTGCGGCAATGGCGGTCTGGAAGGGGGACGAGGAGGTGGATGCGATCTGCACCTCCCTGTTCCGCGAACTCCTGACGTACATGATGGAAGACCCGCGCAACATCGGGTTCTGTATTCACCTGATGTTCTGCGCCAAGAATATCGAGCGGATCGGCGACCACGCCACCAATATCGCGGAGACGGTGTTCTACATGATCGAAGGCCAGCAGATCCCCGACAAGCGTCCCAAGGGGGACATGACAGGTTTCGCATCGGCGGCTCCGGGAAACTGAAACGGGATCAGGCGAGACACGATGGGTGCACGCATTCTGGTAGTTGAAGACGAGGAAGCGCTGACGACGCTGCTGCGTTACAATCTTGAAGCGGAAGGTTACGAGGTCGAAACGGTGGTGCGAGGCGATGAGGCGGATACGCGGCTGAAAGAGCGCATCCCCGACCTTGTCGTGCTGGACTGGATGCTGCCGGGCCTGTCCGGCATCGAACTGTGCCGCCGGCTGCGGGCCCGGTCCGACACCAGGCAGCTTCCGATCATCATGCTCACTGCGCGCGGCGAGGAGAGCGAGCGGGTGCGGGGGCTCGCGACCGGCGCGGACGACTACGTGGTCAAGCCGTTCTCGGTGCCGGAGCTCCTGGCGCGAGTGAAAAGCCTGCTGCGGCGCGCGAGCCCGGCGCGGCTGGCGTCGATCCTGAGCTTTGGCGACATCGAACTCGACCGCGACAGGCACCGCGTCGCGCGTTCCGGCCGTCCGATCGATCTTGGTCCGACCGAGTATCGGCTGTTGGAGTTTTTTCTCGAGCACCCCGGCCGGGTATTCAGCCGCGAGCAATTGCTCGACAGCGTCTGGGGCCGTGACGTCTATATCGACGAGCGCACCGTCGACGTTCACATCGGACGACTGCGCAAGCTGCTCAATCCTGACGGTGAGCCGGATCCGATCCGCACGGTGCGTGGCGCAGGCTACGCGCTGGATGAGCAGTTCGCGACCGCGACCGAGTAAATCGCCTGCGTTCGCACGGATGATGTAATGTAGGTTGCCTACCGCGTCTTCGTCGACTGGCGGCGGCGGTCGGCGGCAGGCTGATAGGCGATGCGCGAGTGGTGCGCGCAATAGGGCAGGCCGGTGAGAGCCTTGCCGCCGCAGAAGAAGAATTCCGGACTTGAGGGGTCGCCGACCGGCCAATGGCAGGTGGCCTCGCTGAGTTCGAGCAGCGATAGCCGTTGGCTCATAGGCACGACATTGTCGTGGGCGATCGGGTCTGGCTCGATCTCGATCTCGAAGGCTTGCGCGAGCGCGGTATTGCCCCGGGAGACAGGACGGGACACCCGCATCATGTGCTGGGCGGGGCGGGCCTTGCGTGGCCGGGGCAACGTTGTCGAAGGGCTCTTGGCGCGGCCGGACAGGCCCAGCCGATGCACCTTGCCGATCACCGCGTTACGGGTCACGTTGCCGAGTTCGGCGGCGATCTGACTTGCGGAGAGGCCCGCTTCCCAAAGCTTCTTCAGTTGTTCGACGCGGTCGTCAGTCCAGGTTATCACCGTCATCGCACATCATTCCCTATGTATAATGCGTGCCTCCGCAAGGCCGCGGATCTAAAGCGCCCCCTGAAAAACTCGTGTCGACAGAATCCCTTAACCCTCGCCGGGCGGAAAAACGCCCGGGCGCTTACACTGAGAACAGGGACCGATCGAGGATCAAACGCCGCACGAGATGTCGTATTCGACAGCTCCAACGCTACAATATGCCGTGACTCGGGCGCAAGAGTCGGGCCTTGCGGCGTCCACATGTTCCGCAAGAAAACGAGAAAATCGGCGCATTCTGCGACTTTCCCGCATCACCGAAGCGAAAGTGGAATATTGACAGCGATCGCCGCGCACCTAGAATAACCATCGCGTGCCGCCTCGAAAGGCGGCACATTTCGTTTTCGGGGCTGACAGTTCATCTTTCGGGCTGACAGTTCATTGATCGCGCCGACAGCGCAGTCGGGCCGATCCGCTCCCATTATCAACCGGCAAACCGTCATGACCACAGCCGCGGCGTCTCATCTATTGCCCGTTTTCGCAAGGGCCGATCTCTCATTCGAAAGCGGCGAGGGAGTCTGGCTGCTCGGCTCCGACGGCGGACGCTATCTCGATTTCACCAGCGGTGTTGCGGTGAATGCGCTCGGCCATTGCCACCCGCATCTCGTCGCCGCCCTTCAGGCGCAGGCGGCGAAGCTCTGGCACGTCTCGAACCTTTTCAAGTCGCCGGACGGCGAGCGTCTGGCGGCGCGGCTCTGCGAGCAGAGCTTCGCCGATTTCGTCTTCTTCGCTAATTCCGGCGCCGAGGCGGTGGAATGCGCAACCAAGGTCGTGCGCCGTTATCATGCCGGCAGGGGCCATCCGGAACGCTATCGGATCGTCACCTTCGAGGGCGCCTTCCATGGCCGCACGCTGGCGATGCTGGCGGCTACCGGCTCGAAAAAATATCTCGAAGGATACGGGCCGCCGGCGGACGGCTTCGATCAGGTGCCGCTGGACGATATGGAAGCCGTGAAGAAGGCGATCGGTCCTGAGACCGCCGGTATCCTGATCGAGCCGTTGCAGGGTGAAGGCGGCGTGCGCGAGCCGCCCCATGCGTTCTTCCGGGGCTTGCGCCAGCTTTGCGACGAGCGCGGCCTGCTGCTGATTTTTGACGAGGTGCAGACCGGCATGGGCCGCACCGGCGATCTCTTCGCCTACAAGCGCATCGGCGTCGCGCCGGATGTAATGTCCTTGGCGAAAGCGCTCGGCGGCGGTTTTCCGATCGGCGCCTGTCTTGCGACCGCGGAAGCCGCGTCCGGCATGACCCCCGGCTCACACGGTTCGACCTTCGGCGGCAATCCGCTGGCGGTCGCGGCGGCCAATGCCGTGCTCGACGTGATGCTTGAGCCTGGCTTCTTCGAGCGGACGCGAAAGATGTCGCTGCTCTTGAAACAGAAGCTGGCCTCGGTCGTCGATCGATACCCCGATGTGCTGAGCGAGGTGCGCGGCGAGGGGCTTCTGATCGGCCTCAAGGCCGTGGTCCCGTCGGGCGATCTGGTCGGCGCGCTGCGTGAGGAAAAGCTTTTGACCGTCGGTGCCGGTGACAACGTCGTGCGTATGCTGCCGCCGCTGATCGTCGGCGAGGCGGAGATCGACGAGTCGGTGCGGCGGCTGGAGCGGGCTTGCGCCAGGCTTTCCGGCGCGCGCGAAAACAAGGAAGCCGCGCAATGAGCAAGGCGCCGAAGCATTTTCTCGACCTGCTCGACATGCCGACCGGAGAGTTGCGCGCGATCCTCGACGCCAGCGTCGCGATGAAGAAGCGGCGCAAGGAGGGCCTGATCGCCGACAAGCCGCTCGAAGGCAAGACGCTGGCGATGATCTTCGACAAGCCCTCGACACGCACCCGCGTGTCGTTCGACGTCGGCATGCGCCAGCTTGGCGGCGAGGCGATCATGCTGACCGGAGCGGAAATGCAACTCGGGCGCGGTGAGACCATCGCGGATACCGCGAAGGTTCTGTCACGCTTCGTCGATATCATCATGATCCGCATCCTCAGCCACGACGCGCTGACCGAGCTTGCGGCTCACGCCACCGTGCCCGTCATCAACGGGCTGACGCGGCGCTCGCATCCCTGCCAGGTGATGGCCGACGTGATGACTTTCGAGGAGCATCGCGGTCCGATCGCGGGGCGGACCGTGGCGTGGACCGGCGACGACAACAACGTGCTGGCGTCGTGGGCGCATGCGGCGGACCGCTTCAGCTTCAATCTCAACATTGCGACCCCACGGGAGCTGGCGCCGAACAAGCTGCTGAAGGACTGGATCAGGTCGAGCGGGGCATCGATCAGGCTCGGCACCGATCCTGAGGCGGCGGTGAGCGGCGCCGACTGCATCGTCACCGACACCTGGGTGTCGATGGGCGACAAGGACGGCGAACACCGCCACAATCTGCTCAGGCCCTATCAGGTCAATGCGGAGCTGATGCGGCTTGCCAAGCCTGAGGCCCTGTTCATGCACTGCCTGCCGGCGCACCGCGGCGAGGAGGTCACCGACGAGGTGATCGACGGACCGCAGTCGGTGGTGTTCGACGAGGCCGAAAACCGCCTGCACGCCCAGAAAGGCATTCTGGCCTGGTGTCTCGGCGCGGCCGGGTAGCGGCGCGGCGGGTTCCATGTCGCTCGAAAACGCTATAGCTAAACCAAATCCGCTCCGGTGTCAGGAATGTCGTCAGGCCCGGCGGACGCCGACGGAGTTTCCTCCGCTTCGTCGCTCGCCAGCACGCCGCGCACCGCTGCCGCCCAACCCTTGAGCTTCCGCGCACGCGTCGCGGCGCTCATGGCCGGCTCGAAGCGGCGATCACGCCGCCAGTTGTCGGCAAATCGCGACGGTTCCGGATAAACGCCCGCGGAGAGACCCGCGAGATACGCCGCGCCCAGCGCCGTGGTTTCCTGAATGACCGGCCGGTCCACCGGCGCGTCGATCAGATCGGCGAGGCGCTGCATGGTCCAGTTGGAGGCCGTCATGCCGCCGTCGACGCGCAGCATGGTGCGCGCGGCATCGGTGTCCGGCCAGTCGGCGCGCATCGCCGCCAACAGATCGCAGGTCTGGTAGCAAACGCTCTCCAGCGCCGCATGAGCGAGTTCCGCCGGCCCGGTGTTGCGCGTCAGTCCGAACAGCGCACCGCGCACATTCGGATTCCAGTACGGCGCTCCCATGCCGACGAAAGCCGGCACAAGATACACGGATTGGACCGGATCGGACTGCTCCGCCAGCGGCTCCGTCTCTGAAGCATTCTTGATGATACCAAGGCCGTCCCGCAGCCACTGCACCGCGGAGCCCGCGACGAAGATCGAGCCCTCCAGCGCGTAAGTGCGCTCGCCGTTCAGTTGATAGGCGATCGTCGTCAGCAGCCTGTTGTTCGAGGCGACCGGCGTCGCGCCGGTGTTGAGCAGCGCAAAGCAGCCGGTGCCATAAGTCGACTTGATCATTCCGGGGGCGAAACACGCCTGCCCCACCACCGCGGCCTGCTGGTCGCCGGCGATGCCCCGGATCGGGATCGGCGCGCCGAACAGCTCAGTGGCGCTGTCGCCGAAATGCGCCGACGAATCCTTCACCTCCGGCAGCATCAACCGCGGCACCTGGAGGATGTTCAGGAGTTCGTCGTCCCACTGCCCGGCATGAATGTCGAACAGCAGCGTGCGCGAAGCATTGGTGGCGTCGGTCGCATGCGCCTGACCGCCGGTCAGCCGCCACAACAGATAACAATCCACGGTCCCGAACAACAATTCTCCGCGCATCGCGCGCGCACGCGCGCCGGGCACGTGATCGAGAATCCAGGCGATCTTGGTCCCGGAGAAATAGGGATCGACGATCAGGCCGGTCTTTTCGGATATCGCGGGTTCATGGCCCTCGGCCTTCAGCCGCGCGCAGATTCCCGCCGTGCGCCTGTCCTGCCAGACGATGGCGCGATGCACCGCCTGTCCGGTGGCGCGGTCCCAGACCACGGTGGTTTCGCGCTGGTTGGTGATGCCGATGGCGGCGATGTCCTTCGCCGTGACGCCGGCCTTCTTCATCGCCTGCCGGCAGGTCGCGACCGTCGAGGTCCAGATGTCTTCCGGCTCGTGTTCGACCCAGCCCGACGCCGGAAAGTGCTGCGGAAATTCCTGCTGCTCGATCGCGGCGATGGAGGTGTCGGCGCGGAACACGATGGCGCGCGACGACGTGGTGCCCTGATCGATGGCGAGGACGTGGGTGACCATGACATTCTTCCCGAACTTGCTTCCCGAACTTGCGGGGCCGCTGCGGCGACGCCAGACAGCAGGGAGGCAAGGCAAGCGGATTGCCCGTTCAAGGTCAAGTTTGTGCCTTCGTTTTGATTCACGCTTCACCCGGCGATAAGGATAAGATGCCCTGGGGCGGCTTCATCCGACCCGTCCCGCGAGGCAAAAATACCTCACCGAGAGCGAATCGCACTCGATTGTCATGACTGTTCAGCAACCGAAAGACCCTAGATGATACTGGCAAAGATAATTCTGGCCGGCTCCCTGCTCGCGATCGTCGGTGCAACGGCCCCCGCTCAGGCAACGCCTCCGGCCCAGCAAACGCAATCGGCGGAGACCCGGAAGGGTCTGGTGACGGTCGTCAACCGGCTCGACGGCACGATTGCGATCCGGGAGGAGCAGGACGACAAGGGTAAGGACAAAGACCAAGAGGACAAGAACAAGGACAAGGACAAAGACAAAGACAAAGACAAAGACAACAAGGACAAGGCCGACGCCGAGGGCACGACCACGCAGTTCAAGATCGACCTCAAGCTGTCGGAGTCGGTGCACGCCGGCGACAAGGTGAAGTTTTCCGTCAAGGACGGCGGTAATCCCAAAACCAGCACCGGGAAGACCATCACCAAGATCGAGGTACAGTAGCGACGGAGCCAATTGCCGGAGAGCGTTTCCGCTCCTGACGGAATCAGAAGCAAACATGCTCCAGCGGTTTCCGCGCTTCGCGAGCCCTCGGATGCGCAGGAGCGCATCCGAGAAACCTACTGGAGCACCTCGAACAGGCCCGCCGCCCCCATGCCGCCGCCGACGCACATGGTAACTACGGCGTACCTGGCCTTGCGCCGGCGCCCCTCGATCAGGGCGTGGCCGGCAAGGCGCGCGCCCGACATCCCGTAGGGATGACCGACCGCGATCGCGCCGCCGTCGACGTTGAGTTTCTCCGGATCGATGCCCAGTCTGTCGCGGCAATAGATCACCTGCACCGCGAACGCCTCGTTCAACTCCCAAAGATCGATGTCATCCACGGTGAGGCCGTGCCGTTTCAAAAGGCGCGGCACCGCGAACACCGGGCCGACGCCCATTTCATCGGGCTCGCAGCCGGCGGCGACGAAACCGCGGAAGATGCCGAGCGGCTTCAGGCCGCGCCTCGACGCCTCCTTGTCGCTCATGATCACGGTCGCGCTGGCGCCGTCCGACAACTGGCTGGCGTTGCCGGCGGTGACGGTGCAGCCCTCGCCGCGGACCGGCTTGAGCCCGGCGAGACCTTCTGCCGTCGTATCAGGGCGCGGACCTTCGTCCTGCGACAGCGTCACGTCCTTGAACGTGACGGCCCCGGACTGCTTGTCGACGATCGCCATCGTTGTGGAGATCGGCGCCAGTTCATCCTCGAATCGGCCGCCCTGCTGCGCGGCGGCGGTGCGGCGCTGGCTTTCGAGCGCATATTCGTCCTGCGCCTGGCGCGAGATGCCGTAGCGCTTCGCGACCACTTCCGCGGTGTCGATCATGGGCATGTAGACCTCGCGCTTGATCTCCAGAAGCGCCGGATCCTCCGCATGAAAGGTGTTGGCGTGCTCGTTCTGCACCAGGCTGATCGATTCGCCGCCGCCGCCGACCGCGATTCCGACGCCGTCGAACAGAACCGAGCGCGCGGCCAGCGCGATCGCCTGAAGGCCCGAAGCGCATTGGCGGTCGATGGTGGCGCCGGCCACGGTCACGGGAAGCCCGGCACGGAGCAGCGCCTTGCGGGCGATGTTGCCGCCGGTGGCGCCTTGCTGCATGGCGACGCCCATCACCACGTCCTCGATCTCCTTCGGATCAACCTCGGCGCGGGCAACGGCTTCTCCGATGGCATGGCCGAGCAGGGTCGCCCCTTCAGTGGCGTTGAGGGCACCCCGATAGGCCTTGCCGATCGGCGTGCGGGCGGTGGAGACAATAACGGCTTCGGTCATCGGCGGCCTCCTGTCGAAATTCGGGTCCATTCTGATCTGACGCATTGCCGTCAGGCGAACCGGTATTCATCATCGGGTCAAGCCCGCGGATATGCTTCGCCCGGAAACGCTTCCGGCCTATCAGAACACCGCCGCCAGTTCCCGCGCACCCGGCTTCGCGCTGTTGCCGTCCATCCGGGCGTCGGTAACCGCGAGCAGCTTCGCCACCGTGTCGTGACGGATCGCCACCGGATTGCGTTCATAGCCACGGCGCTGGAAGAAATTCGCCGTCGGCACCCGTTCGCGCATCAAAGGCGACATCGTCACCATGTCGAGGCCGGTGCCGTCCCCGGTGAGATTCATCATCTCCAGTTCGGCAGCGGTCAGCGGACGGCTATAGCCGTTGTTGCGTGCGAAGATGACCGAGGTCAGGAGCTTGTGGGTCTGCAACAGCGGACCGACATCGATATCCAGCACCAGCGCGTGAATCGCCCAGCCTTTCGGCGTGTCGGCGAGCTTCTGATGCGCGCTCCAGGTATCGGGCACCGAGCGCGCATAGGCGACCATCCGCTTGACCGCCGCGATCTTGCGCTCGGTCGCCGCACGCTGCGGGCCTGACAATCGCGCCGCTTTCTCGCCAAGCGCCCGCAGGATGTCATCGCCCTGCTCGGCGAGAAGCTCGACGCTGTTGGTGGTGAGCAATTGGTTATAGCCAACCGCGGTGGAGATCGCGCGGGATCCCGGCCGCGACGTGCTGAGACCCGATTGCATGTCGTGATTGCCGTTGCCGCCGGTCTCGAACGAATAGACCCGGACCGCCTGCTCTTTCGTCAGGCCGCGGGCTCGCGCCGCCCTCGCATAGGCGCGCTTGAAATCGATTTCGGCTCTCGGTCGCTGCGGCGCGAACTGGAACTGCTCCGCGGCCGCCCTCAGGAAATCGGCGACGACGGGAATGGACTTGCGTTGCCGCGGCGAGCGTTCCTCTTCCGGCTCCGGATTGACCGGGCGTTGCGGTCCGTCATAGAGCGGAGGCCGGACCAGCACATAATCATCGAGCGAGACAGGCTGGCGGTCGCGCCGCTTGGCGTTGCGAATCCGCCTCTTTTTGGCGATCGCGTTCCAGTAGGCGCTCGCCTCCTGCTCGAAAGCAGCGCGGGCCTCCTGATATGCCTTCAGCTTGCGGCGGTAATCCGCAATGGCGGCCGGGGATGCGGCCTGCGCCATCGCGCCGGCCGGCGACGCGAGAACCGCCGCGCCATCGGGAATATCAGCGAGCGCGGCAAGCAGCAGTGCGCCTACGACGATTTGGTGACAACGACGAATCGCTCGGCTCTCCATCCTACCTGTTTAGCAAGCCCGCAGCAGATGTCAGCCGCCAAGAGATCGTGGCTAGAGCATTATGCCTCTGATAGAATCAGAAGCAGACTCTATGATTTTGATTTGACGCGTTTTCTTCATGCGGACGGTCATCCGCTTCGCTCGAAAACGCTCCAGGGAGACAGCAGCTTTTGAGCCAGATCCGTCTTATTTTCCTTCAACTGCGCATGATCTTGTCCTAAAATGGTTTCGCTTTTCGGGATCATGCCGTAGAGCATTTCCGGCTGAGTGGGCTCGGTTAGCTGCAAGAAATGCTCTCGAATAATTTTGCGCGTATTCTGATCGCAAAACGGTATCCACTTTTGCGGAAAACGCGCTAAACACGAACCGCATGTCAGGCCGCTCCAAACTCGTACTCGCCTCCGGGTCTCCGCGACGGCTCAGCCTCCTCAACCAGGCAGGCATCGAACCTGACGCGCTGCGGCCTGTCGACGTCGATGAGATGCCAACGAAGGGCGAGCTTCCGCGCGCCTGCGCCAATCGCCTCGCCCGCGCCAAGGCTGATGCCGCCTTGCGAGCGTTGCAGCTCGACGACGAACTTCGGGGTTCGTTCATTCTGGCTGCCGATACGGTCGTCGCGGTCGGCCGCCGCATCCTGCCCAAGGCCGATCTGGTCGATGAGGCCTCGCAGTGCCTGCGGCTGCTCTCGGGACGCAATCATCGCGTGTACACCGCGGTGTGCCTCGTGACTCCGAAGGAAAATTTTCGTCAGCGGCTGGTCGAAACGCGTGTACGCTTCAAACGACTGACCGAGGAAGACATTCAAGCCTACATCGGTTCCGGCGAATGGCGGGGCAAGGCAGGCGGCTACGCGATTCAGGGCATCGCCGGTTCGTTCGTGGTCAAGCTGGTGGGATCCTATACCAACGTGGTCGGGCTGCCGCTCAGCGAGTCGATTGCGCTGCTCGGCGGTGAGGAATTTCCGATCCGCGCCGGCTGGTTGGATGCCGGTTAGAAAACCAGCCCGCGCGCGGCCGGCGAAGCCGTGCCCGATCTGCGGCAAGCCCGCGGTCGAGGCTTCGCGTCCGTTTTGTTCGGAACGCTGCCGCGACGTGGATCTGAACCGCTGGCTGTCCGGCTCCTACGCTATTCCCGTCAGCGAGTCCGATGGCGAGGATGCGGAATAGGGCTGCTGCCGGCTCGGCGATCCGGCTTGGTCTACCTGAAAGCTCGCGGCTCGTCAGGTCACCGGCAGATGGGTGGACAGGGCCATTGGGCCTGACTATAAACCAGCGCGCCCGGCTGACGCTGGACGACGCCCAGGTAGCTCAGTTGGTAGAGCATGCGACTGAAAATCGCAGTGTCGGTGGTTCGATCCCGCCCCTGGGCACCATTGGCCTTTCCGGCCCCGTCCTTTTTCCTCCGCATCCGTCCGCCGACCGGCAAGAACCCTCGTAAAATCAGGTATTTCGGCGTATATTGACGCTCGGTACGGTTCGCGACCGTCCGGGGGCATCCGGCGCTTTTGGGTATACTGTGGGTATACTGGAGAGGCCGGGTATACTGGGTGGTCGCCCCGAGGCACGAGGGTCAGGCCATGGACGAACTGAGCGACACCAAAATCCGCACCGCCAAGCCGGCGGAGAAGCAATACACGATCGCTGACGGCCAGGGCCTCAGCGTCCTTGTGCGGACCAACGGCACCAAGCTGTGGCTCTACCGCTACCGCTTCGGCGGCAAGCGCAAATGCCTGTCCTTCGGCACCTTCCCCGGCGTCGGGCTCAAGGCCGCGCGCGAGAAACGTCATGACGCAGGCAAGCTGCTCGATCAGGGCCAGGACCCGGCTGTGGTGCGCGAGGCTCAACGCCTGGAAGAAGAAAAGCTTCGGCGCACGTTCCGCGTCGTCGGGGAGGAATGGGCGACCACGAAGCTCGAAAAGGAGGACAAGGCCCAGGCGACAATCAAGCGGGAACGCTGGAATCTCGCTCAGCTCAGTCGCGAGATCGGCGATCGGCCGCTGGCGGAGATCAATCCCCCCGAGTTGCTGACGGCGCTCCGGCGGGTCGAGGCGCGCGGCCGTTACTATACGGTGGCTCGACTGCGTTCGACCGCCTCCCGCGTGTTCCAGTTTGGCATCGGCGCCTCCTATTGCACCGTCGACCCGACGCGTGATTTGACCTACGCGCTGACCAGGGCACCCAAGAGCAATCCCCGCCCTGCGCTGACCGACCCCGAAGACGTCGGCGACCTCATGCGCCGGATCGAAGTCTATGACGCCAAGAACGGCGGTCTAGTGCGCTATGCCCTCAAGCTGATCGCGTTGACCATGGTAAGGCCCGGCGAACTGCGGCTGGCTGAGTGGAGCGAGTTCGACGAGGAAAATCGCGTATGGGTCATTCCCGCCGAGAAGATGAAGATGCGCGACCATCATGAAGTGCCGCTCTCCCGCCAGGCGCTCGCGGTCCTTGCCAAGCTGAAACCCCTGACTGGCCGGGGCCGCTACCTGTTCTCCTACAATGACGACGTGCCGATGTCCGACAACACCATCAACAAGGCGCTACGGATCATGGGCTACGATACCGGACCCGGTGGCGATCACTGCGCACACGGCTTCCGCTCCACCGCTTCGACGTTGCTCAACGAAGAAGGCGAGTTCGAGGGCGATGTCGTCGAAGCCCAGCTCGCCCATGAAACGGATGAGAAAAAGCGGCGGCGGCGCGACGAGGTTGTGCGACGTCAGCTTGCCAAAAATGACGCAAACAAGATTCGCGCAATCTACAATCGAGCGGCCTATTGGCAGGAGCGCGTGCGCTTGATGCAGCATTGGGCCGATCATCTTGATCGCCTGCGCGAGGGGGCTGTCGCGACGCTGCGCAAATCGGCCTAAAGCATTGCGCGGGATTCGACCCTCGGCAATGAGGCATGATATTCATCGATGCTGTCGAGATCGATGAGCGTCTTGCCGCCCATCTTGTAGGCTCTGATCCGCTCCCGCGCGATCAACTCATACGCCTTGGTCTTGCCAAACCTGCCATAGCGGCAACCGTCCTTGAACTCGACAAGCCGCCGCCTGTTGTCATGAATGTCAGCCATGGTCATACAGGTGCTTCGATGCTCTCCGCCACGGCCGTTTCGAGATCGACTGTGGGGATGGCGTTGAGGTGTGATTGACTCTTACGTCGCTAAGGATGCCGACGAAAAGGTCTTTCGATGCGGTCGCCAAGTCCTGCGTAAAGGAGAGTAAAAATCGGATAAGCGGACACGCTGTCGATGGCCTCGTTGCGGGCAATGCCGGACCAAATCGAAAGCCGAAGCGTTTTTGCGAACTGCTCCGAACGCGCGCGCAGACGAAGCAGATTCCACAACAGGGGTCTCAGGCGCTTATTCCGCCTTCCACGGGCAGGCCCGCCGCTCTCCATTCGGGAAAACCGTCTTCGAGCCGATGAACGGTGTAGCCGCGCGCCCTTAACAGAGCCACTGCCTCAAATGATAGGACGCAGTATGGCCCTCGGCAGTAGGCGACGATCTCGCGTCCCTTTGGCAACTCGGCCAATCGCTTCTTGAGATCAGGCCACGGAATGTTCAACGCGGATGGTAGATGGCCTAGCGCAAACTCCGTTTCCGGCCGCACATCGAGCACGATCACGAGTCCGTCCCGAAGACGTTTCGTCAACCCTTTGCGCGTGACAGGCTCCATACCATCGCGCGCCCGAAAATAGGCCGCCATTACGCGCTCGATCTCGGCGGCATTACGTTCGCCAACACGCCCGAGCGCATTCAATAGCGCGATAACATCGCTCTCCCCCGAAAGAGAATACAGCACGCGCTTGCCCTCGCGACGCGTTGCGACCAGCGCGGCGCGGCGAAGGATTTGCAGATGACGCGATGCGTTCGCAAAGGTCAGGCCGGCGAGCGCTGCCAATTCCTCGACACTGCGTTCGCCCTGAGCGAGATGCTCCAGCAACTCTAAGCGGTGCGGATGACCGAGTGCCTGCGCAATCTCGGCGAGACTCGCAAATACTGTCTGCTTGGGTCCAAGAGTTGACATCGCCTTCCATTCGCTCAATCATTCAACGATATCATTGAATGAGTCGCCGTCAATTTGGTTTGCGGCTCGCCGCCGAGATCTGCACCCGACTCTGGATGAGCGTAACATCACATGAACATCAAGGGCCGCCAAGATCACTGGCAGCGAGTCTACCAAACGAAATCCGAGCATGAGGTGAGTTGGCATCAAGGTTCGCCGCAACCCTCGCTCACGCTGGTCGCCGCCGCGGCGGCCTCACCAAACTCCTCCATCATCGACATTGGCGGCGGCGACTCCCATCTTGTCGACCACCTTGTGGAGCAGAACTTCCGCAAGGTTTCCGTGCTCGACGTGTCTTCTGAAGCGCTCGCCAGGGCGCAAGCACGCCTCGGTCCGCAAGCCGCATCCGTCAATTGGATTGCCGCCGACATCACCACATTGATGCCTACGGACGTCTATGACGTGTGGCACGATAGAGCGACCTTTCATTTCATGGTGACTGAGAACGACCGCTCCGCCTATCTTGCACGCCTGAGGCAGGGACTTGTTCCGGGAGGACGCGCCATCATCGCGACATTCGCCCTGGACGGGCCTGAGCAGTGCAGCGGTTTGCCGGTGAAGCGGTACGATGCCGCGAGCTTGGCCGAGACTCTGGGGCGAGAGTTCACGCTGTTGAACGCCGAGCGTCATCTTCACCGCACACCATGGGGCTCGGTGCAGCCTTTTCAATTCGGCGTCTTTCAGCGTCGGTCGGAGGCGTGATGATCGACAGGCCGTCGGCGACGCCACCTATTCTGCGTGCGAAACATCACAGGTCAGCGTCGGTATTCAGCCCCGAAAACCTGCTTCGTGAAGCCCGCCGCCAGCGGAAGCTGCCCGATACCCCGATCCCCGATGTCTGCATCCTCGATCCGGACGGAGACATCGTCCGCCATCTTCGCGCGACTGGACGCGCCCAGGAAGTCGAGGGCTGGGCCTGCTATCACAGCGACATGGTTCGCTTCACGCACGACGGCCGCGACTACGGAATCGTCGGCTGTGCCGTCGGCGCGTCCTACGCGGTTCTTCTCGCCGAGCAGATGTTCGTGTCGGGCTGCCGACTGCTTCTCAGCGTCACGTCGTCCGGGCAGATCAAGCGACTGCGGGAGCCGCCTTATTTCATCCTGATCGAGCGTGCGCTGCGCGATGAGGGAACGAGCTACCACTATCTGCCCGCCGACAGGGACTATGCCGAAGCCGATCCGGCACTGGTCGCGGCCGTGGCACCTGCGCTCGCGCAGTCGCACACGCCAGTCGAACGTGGTGCATCCTGGACGACCGATGCTCCCTATCGGGAAACGCCGGAAGCGATCGACGCCGCGCGTGCGGAGGGTATTCTCGCGGTCGAGATGGAGGCCGCCGCGCTCTATGCTTTCGCCGAAGCTCGGAAGAAGCCTGTCCTCTGTTTTGCGCATGTGACAAATCAGATGGGGCAGATTGGAGACTTCGAGAAGGGCGAGGCCAATGGTGCTACCGAGGCCATCGCTTTGATCCATGCCGTCGCTAATTGCTGGCTGCGGTAGCAACGGTCTCCGTCGCTTGGCGCGCACGATATCAGCACGGGCTCGGGTTTGGCGGATCGGTGTCGCGTCGTGGTGCGATATGAACTTCGGATCGTGGTCGAGGTTATAGTCAGACGGATCGACCTTTGCTTTGGCAAGTCCGACTCATGATGTGGGAGGGTGAATGATGTCCGGCCAGTTCGATCACTCATCTTTAGCAGATGCGTTGAAACGGAAGGTTCTCGAAGGTTCCGGAGAAACTGACACGGACCTTCGTCGCGGTGTTGCGGCAAGAGCGGCAGGAGGACCACCGATTGACCCGCCTTATGATGATCTCGCACGTCAGATCGGAGAAGCGGCGTATCGAACAACGGATGCTCAGGTCGCCGGTGTCGTTGCGGCGGCAGGGACCGAGAAAGCTGCCTTTGAGATCATCGCCTGCGCGGCAATGGGAGCCGGATTGTTGCGCTGGCAACGGGCTATCGACGTTCTGAAGGAGTGCGACGATGCGTCTGCATGAGATCGATCAGGGCGATAGCTTGAAGAATCGCCTGCTCATCAAGTTCATTTCAACGGTTGCCGGAATGCGGCTGCCGGATGCTGCGCGCGTCGCCTTCTATCACAAGAGCTTTTTCAGCGCTCCATTGGGCGCGTGGACGCAAGCGGCCATGCGCGGCCCAAGCCCATGGAGCGTCGCAGAGCGCGAATTGATGGCGGCCATGGTCGCGAAATGGAATTCTTGCGCTTTTTGTGTAGGTGCTCACAGTGCGGTCGCCGCCAAGACGATGGAACGAAGCCTGATTGATGCGGCGCTCGCCGACTTCCGATCGGCACCCATATCAGATGCACTCAAGGGAATACTTGCTTTCCTCGAAATCATGACGCTGCGGCCTATGGAATTGTCTCCGCAACACGCACGAGACACCATTCGTTTGGGAGCGACGCCCACTGCTTTGAAGGATGCAGCGGCCGTGGCAACAGTATTTAACATCATTACCCGATATGCGGACGCGCTTGACTTCGCGATCCCGTCCCCATCGGAGTTCGATCGCGCCGCCGGCATGTTGCTCAAAAGGGGTTACGCCTCGTAGTCCGCTTCCCGTTCATCGAGCTTACGAGAATTGCGGTCATAGATTGGCGACGCGATCCGCCCCCGGTGGCAGGCATAGACCTATAACCTATTGATCCGTAACAATATATTGATTTTACTAGTAAAATTATTGAGATGTGTCGGGTTTTATCCTATATAGAATGTCGGGTTTTTGCAGGGAATGCCATCATGCCCCGGAAGCTGACAATGCGGGAAAAAATAGAGCGGCAGATCGCCCGCAAGCAGGGTGATGACGTGTTCCTGACGCGCGAGTTCAAACGGCTCGGCGGTGAGGATCAGGTGCTGCGCGCCCTCCGATCGCTTGTCAAAGACGGCCGGTTGGTGCGGCTCGGTTATGGTGTCTATGGTCGCGCAACGCGGTCGCGCTTGAGCGGCAGGCCGATGCTCAGTAGCCACGAAGGATTTTCTGGAGTCGCCCGCCAAGCCCTCGACAAGCTCGGCGTCGCATGGGAGCCGACCAGGGCCGAGCGCGCCTATAACGAAGGTCGCTCGACGCAGATCCCGGTGAATCCCGTCGTGCGGGTGAAGGGGCGCTTTTCACGCCAACTCCGTTATGGAAATTCGGAGTTGGTCCTTGAGCGTTAGGCCGACAGCCGCAGAACTGCTTGAGGTCCAGGAGTTCTTCGGGCTCCCAAGCCCCGGCTTGGTCGAGAAAGACTGGCATGTTGTCAAAGCGCTTGCCGCCATCACCGCCGTCGATCCGGGCGAGTTTCGTCTGGTATTCGGGGGCGGCACGGCCTTGAGTCGCGCCTACAAACTCACCAAACGGATGTCGGAAGATGTCGATCTCAAGATCGTATCGGAGAAAAAGCCTACACGCGGGGCTTTGCGCAAGCTCCGAACCGATATCACCGACGCTCTACTTAAGGCCGGCTTTGAATTCGATCCAGATAATAAAGACCATCGCGTAACGATGTATGAGGGCCACTACACAAAATACATGCTGCCCTACAAACCGACCACGGATGCCAAGGGATTGCGCCCCGACGTTCAGATCGAGACGTCGGTCTGGCCCTTGCGCCGCCAACCCGTCAATAAATCCGTGATCTCGTTCGTTGCGGAAGCCCATCGTCGAGATGCAGAAATCCCGAAGATTGCCTGTTCGTCGCTTATCGAGACGGCCGCAGAAAAGCTTGTTGCTTTGACATGGCGCGCAGGATCGGAACTCGCAGGCCTACGCGAGCAACGCGATCCCACATTGGTACGCCACATCTACGATCTCCACATGACGCGCGACCAGTACGATGCCGCCGAAACCGCTGCACTGGCGCATGAGGTCATGAAGGCCGATGCGCAGACGCGCGGTGACAGATTCCCGGCCTGGCAAAAAGATCCTCTCGGCGAGACGCTTCGCGCCATCGAAGGGATACCGAAAGATAAAGTGTTTGTTGACGGCTATGCCGAATTTCAGCGCGACATGGTCTATGGCGAAAGACCGGATTTCAACACTGCGATGGCGTCGCTGAAAGTTCTTGCCGATCACCTTGAAAAGCTGAGTAGCTGACGAACTTTCGAAACAGACGCGCCCAATCTGGTCCGCCCGCGTTCACGCCGCGAGCGGATAAGACTCGCCTGAATATGCGGCGAACGTCTTGGCGGCAGTCACGAGGTCCGCATTGCTGATGCCGAATGCGCTGGCGAACGCCTTCTGTAGGTCCGGTGCGACCTCACCGAAAAACGCCGACATCTGCCCGGACGCGGCCTTGGCTGCCGCAGGATAAGTCAGACAATGGGCAAGCGCCTGCGCGTCCAGCTTTTTGCTGTACGGCGCGTTCACAGTCGTCAAAACCGAGGCGGGAAACTTGCTCATTCTGTCCTTAAAATGGTTCGGGCCGGGCTATGTCAATCGCATCGTACCAAGCGATCAATGAAACTGTCGTTTCCATGATCCGCTAGCAAATTGATTTTTGTCACATAATCACGCCGCGACCAAGATCGAGCCATGCAGTCGGAACCAGGCGGACAATCGAGGGCTTGCCGACAGCCGGAGCAGCTACGGGATTTCCGTGAGGGAGGCGGCTGCGCCGAAGCCCGCGCGCCGCCGGGTCTTCGCGCTTCGGGCCTCTCTCTTACATGCCGCCCCCGCGCTGTTGCCCGCCGAGAGGCCTGATCTCCGATGCGCGTGCTGTGGCGGCATCCAAAGTGAGAGTGCGGTCCGGGTTGGCCGTGACGGGTTGAGGGCTGGAGGAGAGACTTCCAGCGCCCGTCGCGGAGATCCGCGATGTCACGACACACCGAACGCGCGCCCGCCGGCGGAAGCCGCGCGAGCCTTTATGATGGAATCACCACCAGGATCATCGCCGAGTTGGAGGCGGGCCGCGTGCCCTGGGTTCAGCCCTGGGGCACGGCGGCCGCGAAAGCGCCGCTGGCGATGCCGAAGAATGCTTCGACGTCACGGCAATACACCGGCGTCAATATCCTGATCCTGTGGGGTGCCGTGATCGACCACGGCTTCACCGGTCAAAGTTGGCTCACCTTCCGTCAGGCCTTGGCACTAGGCGGGCACGTCCGCAAGGGCGAGCGTGGCACGACCGTCGTCTATGCCGATCGCTTCATTCCCGATGATGAGAAGAAGCGCGCAGCCGAGACCGGCGAGGATGCTCAGGCCATCCCGTTCCTGAAGCGCTTCACTGTCTTCAACACCGATCAATGCGATGGCCTTCCCGACGATATTGCGATGGCCGCTCCGCCGCCGTTACCCGGCATGATCGAGCCGCGCGTGGAAGCGCTGATCAACGCGTCCGGCATCGACTTCCGTATCGGCGGCAATCGTGCGTTCTATAGTCCCGCCGAAGATTATGTGCAGGTGCCGCCGCCGGCAGCCTACTTTGAGCCGATCAACTGGCACCGGACCGCATTACACGAACTTGGTCACGCGAGTGGCCATCGCTCGCGGCTCAACCGCGATCTGTCGGGTGTTCATGGTTCAAAGAAATACGCCTTCGAGGAACTGATCGCTGAGATCAACGCGGCGTTTTGTTGCGCCTCGCTCGGCATCGTGCCGACGGTACGGCACGCAGACTATATCGCATCCTGGTTGGACTAATGGCGAGCTCGCCATTACTCCAGTAATCAGCAGCAGCTCA
>CAZOOO010000004.1:0-39255 GCA_964581435.1 uncultured Hyphomicrobiales bacterium
GCAAGACGACGCCCGGCCTGCGCGCGATCGAAAAATACGCGGTTCGTGTCGGCGGGGGCGGCAACCACCGGTTCGGACTCGACGACGCCGTTCTCATCAAGGACAATCACATCGCCATCGCCGGCGGCGTCACCGAAGCGCTGAAGCGCGCGAAGAACAACGTCGGCCATCTCGTCAAGATCGAGCTGGAGGTGGACACGCTCGATCAACTGCGCGAAGCCCTCGATCAAGGTGTCGATGCGGTGCTTCTCGATAACATGAGCCCCGACACGCTCCGCGAAGCCGTCGCGATGGTCGGAGGCCGGGCGGTGACCGAAGCCTCCGGCCGCATCACGCCGGCGACCGCGCCGGCGATCGCCTCAACCGGCGTCGATCTCATCTCGATCGGGTGGCTCACGCACAGCGTCGGCATTCTCGACATCGGCCTTGATTTCAAAGACGAGGCGAGCGCTTGATCCCACGTCGAGCTGCGGACGCGGATATCCGCAGCCGAAAAATTCCGTTCCCGCAGGCTATCGGTCGATCACTGAGTTCAACGAAACCAGACAGCGTTACTCAGGGTCCCCCGGAGACGCGAACCCTTCCTCAGCTTGTCCTTGCTTGCGCCTCGTTCAATTCGAAGGCGGTCTTTTCCGGAACGGATCCGCTGCTTCATCGTGCCCGCTGCGGCTACTAACGAACATCAGGAACATCAATCCGCATCCGATAACGAGCGAAAAGAACGTGCCAAGACCGAGTGCGATCCAGCCATGTTTTCCGATCTCGACGCCGGAAGTCTGATTCAAGATCGCGATCATCCACACGCCGGTAGCTATCAGTATGCCTGTCAGGGCTACTAAAATAACGATTCTACCTTTACTCATACTTTCCATCGCCATGCCTTTCCTTTCATGAGTCAGGCCGTGATCCAACTCCGCCGAAGTCTTGTTGGATCCCACGCTAACGGCCAGCATATTGGATATCGCGCCCGTCTCGCTTCCGCTCGATTTCATGCATTCCGCGCAGATACCATGCAGCCGCGAGAAAGGTTCTTGCGTATCGTTTTAGCAGATTTGAAACTTGGACGCCCCCTCAATTGATGCATTCCTGATATATCTTTACACGCATCCTTGTGCAAAGGGAACCCTGCCGAAACCAGTATTGCCGCAAAGGTCACCTTCTTGCCGCTTGCGCACCCCTACTCAAGATAGTGCGGCGATGTCTTGCCAAGGAGAACGTCGTCGCAGCTTGGCTGGGTTTCAGACGCTGCCGTGGAACATTCGGTGCGGCTATCGCTTTTATCTCCTACTTGGTGTCCCGATTTCGAAGTTCGCATGCCCTTGCCGCAACCTTTGATGCGAGCTTCGGAATCAAAGGGACACTGGCAAATATGGGTTTCTAGTGGAGTTTTGGATTTGACATTCGCTTCTCGCGTTCGATGCAAACTGGGTAGCGAATGTCAAATCCACTCCACTAGCAACTTTATGATTCCAGTGTGGTTCAGGTTCAGAAGTTCGCTTGACGGACTCAATGGGCAATGAAGCGAGCTTCTGAACCACCACACTAGCGAAGGAGAAGCTGATGGCTATAGAGAGAAACACTGAAAATCTGATCGCCAGCGATAAGGAATCCGGGAAGGCTGTCTATGGCGCCGAAGACAAGAAGATTGGTTCGATCAAACGCGTCATGATCGACAAGTCCAGCGGGGAACCCGCCTACGCAGTGCTGAGCGTCGGCGGATTTCTTGGTATCGGCGACGACTATTATCCGGTGCCTTGGAAGCTGCTCAGATACGACTCCGAGCTCGACGGCTATCGCAGCGACATTAACGGGAATCGGCTGAAAGGAGCTCCCAAGCATGGTTCCGAGCTCTACGATTGGACGGCGCGCCGTGCAGAACTCGACGACTACTATAACGACGAAGTGATACGTCCCGGCTGAGCGAGCATCGTTCGTAGCGAGTGCGAGCGACGTATGAGCGGAGGCGAAGTCCGGTTCTGCCGCGTCCGGTGCTCCATGAACTTTCGCGTGGCCGACAAAGGTGGCGGTGCTCCATGCGTCTGAGATCAAAACGGTTTCAAAACCGGAACGGTCCTCGTGGCGCCTTTTCTTGTGGGCCGTAACCTGCACTCAGGTCGCCGGACAGAAATTGAAATAGCAACGTGCTACCCTTCAAGAATTTTAAGTAGCGGACGGGTTGATTGCCTCTATCGCCAATCCGCTCCCTGGCCCGCCGGTGTCCCCCTTCACCGGTGGGCTTTTTATGTAGCTCACACAGATGAATCCGGAACCCTTCCGGCATCCTTCGCCAAGTGGATTGGTCTTCATTCGTTCGGCTTCATCGTCCGCGAGCGGCGCACGGAAGTCCTTTGATAGCCGTCCCGTCCTATCCTTCGGCCAGCCGGAGGAAAACGGGCGCTTCGGAAGACCGTTAAGGCTTTTCCCGCTCCTTTATGTTATGCAGAAACAAGACAAATGGATTCAGATTTGAGGGTCGATTGATGACGAAACTGCGAACTCTCTTGCTCGCGACCGCTACTGTGATCATTTCGGCGGCCACTGTTCAAGCAGCGGATCGTCACCATTATTGGAAACCGTCACGTGCAGCAATTCCGATCGGACCAGTGGCCGGTATAAGCGGCGCGACACCATTGACCGTACCCTTCTACGCACATGGCTGGTACCCTGGCCCTGCTTACCATCATGATTGGCGTCAGCACTCGTGTTGTGTCCCGGGATCCGTGATCTCGGTCAGATATTAGGGGTCCCGGAAAGGCGGACCGGAATACCCTGTGGCTTGAACAAGGAGCGACCTATCGTAAAAGTCATCAGCCTGCCGCCGCCAGGCGAAACTGCTTGATCGCCCGACAGTAATCAGATCACGATAGTTTCGGGATGGGGGCGGAAAACCGCTACACACTTTTTTTCCTCATCCCGCTCTGGGAGACGCAGAAGGTCAGGCCGATACCGCACGCGGCGTGGCAGACAATTAGCGGATGCGACCTCAGCGGCTTACGATCAGGGCTCGGGGTGACCTGACGGATATTTCCAACCCGTTTGGCTCACCTCCTTGTGAAGCCGCGAAGGCTGAATCAACCAACGCGAGAATAAGACGGCAGCGTCTCCTCTCCTGAGGAGCTTTTATCCACTGCCGCAATGCCGCAATCGGCCAATTGTATCTTGTGCTTAACCCCCGAGCGCCAAGCGGCGAGCATAGCTTGAGCCGCGACATGGCGCATCTCCACACGCCGAATCGCTCGCCCCGTAAGCATCAGGTAGCGCATTACGATGTCGAGCGCCTCGCTCAAAACAACCGCATCCGCGTACAAGGGCCATGGGTACAGTAACATCACAGGCTCCATGATCATGAAAGTGTACATTCAACCTTGGTTTAGCGCTTTTGCCAAGAAACATTGCGCATGGAAGCGTTGCGCCATTTTGAGGGTTACAAACGCCAAGCGCAGAACGTGGCGGCTTTGAAAGCAGTTTCCCCGCGCTCGGCGCGGGTATGTGCAGGTGCTGCGGCTCCTGGAAAGTTTCGACATCGCCGATCTGCATGCGGCGGTGAATCCGGCCCTGCAACTCGGAGCGATCGGCTTCGACGCCGTCAAGCATCTGGTTCTGTGCCGGGTGGGGCGCCGGCCACCGAGACTTGACCTGTCCATCTACCCATGTTTGCCGAGGGCGACGGTCGAGACGACATCGGTGAAGGCATACACGCACCTTCTCTCAACGAATGCGGGAGAAGCGGCATGAGCGCCGAAGCCCCCGAGATCCTGCTTTCCCACTATCATCAAAGGACCACTAGCAAATATGAGTTTCTAGTGGAGTTTTGGATTTGACATTCGCTTCTCGCGTTCGATGCAAACTGGGTAGCGAATGTCAAATCCACTCCACTAGCGCGTCGAGCTTCTTCAGATACCTGGCCGCGTGCGAATACGCCTTCGACCGGGCTCGGGCGAGCATGTCGTCGAGAAGCGCACGGTAGAGGATGACGGCAGCGAGCAGATGATCGTGCTGCAAGGCCTCAGCCGCGGGCGGCAGCATGTAATACTGGCTGCCGTCCCATTCACCGCGGTGCTCGATCACCAGCTTCGCGGCGAGGTCAAGCCTCGGCCATTCGAGCAGGACGTAGCGATCCTTCGATTTTACCGGCGCGGCACCAATATCCCGCTGCTCATTGCGGACAAGTTCGAGGTGGTTTGCCGCCGCCACTCGCCATGCGGTGTTGCGAGACATCTCACGTCCAGGCGCGCAAGGCGAGGGAGTCGCACGCTCACCGCGCCCGACATAAATTTGAAAAAATGATTGCAAAATATCGCAATCGAATATATCTAGTCATTACGCCGATGGCTGGCCCATCCGAAACGATCAGAGGATACCGCAATGCTCCAACAGCCCGAAGTGGCCGGCTTCTTCGACAAGCGTACATGGTCGATCCAGTACGTCGTCGCCGATCCGGAGACGAGGAAATGTGCCATTGTCGATCCGGTGCTCGACTATGACGAGAAGTCCGGCCAGACCGCTACGATCCACGCTGACAACATCCTCAAGTTTATCGCCGACAAAGGCTACGAGGTCGAATGGATCCTCGACACTCATCCCCATGCAGACCATTTCTCCGCCGCCGCCTATCTCAAGGAGAAGACAGGTGCGCCGACCGCGATCGGCGAGAAGGTGACGGAGGTTCAGCAGCTCTGGAAAGGCTATTACAACTGGCCCGATTTTCCGGCCGATGGATCGCAGTGGGACAAGCTTTTCGCCGATGGCGAGACCTTCAAGGTTGGCAATATCGACGCGAAGGTGATGTTCTCGCCAGGCCATACACTCGCCTCGATCACTTATGTGATCGGCGACGCGGCGTTTGTCCACGACACGCTGTTCATGCCCGACTCGGGAACCGCGCGCGCCGACTTCCCGGGCGGCAGCGCCAAGGTGCTATGGAAGTCGATCAGGGACATCCTTGCGCTGCCCGATAAGACGCGTGTCTTCACAGGCCACGACTATCAGCCGGGCGGGCGCGAGCCGATGTGGGAATCCACCGTCGCCGAGCAGAAAGCGAAGAACACGCATATGGCGGTTCACAAGACCGAGGCCGAGTTCGTAGCGGCCCGCGAGGCGCGCGACAAGACGCTCGCCATGCCCAAGCTGATCCTGCACGCCTTGCAGGTCAACACGAATGCCGGGCGTATGCCGGCGCCAGAGGCGAACGGACGTAGCTACCTCAAGATCCCGCTCGATCTCCTCGAAGGTGCGGCATGGGACGACTGATGGACACGTTGATGCTCTCTGCCGACACGAAGGCGCTCAAGGCAAAGGTGGACGAGGCCTCCGGCTTCCTGAAGAAGCTGTCCAATCCCGACCGTCTGCTTGTCGCCTGCGCCCTCGTCGAGGGCGAGCGTTCGGTCCGCGAGCTGGAGGATGCTTTGGGTATCCGCCAGCCGGGCCTTTCGCAGCAGATCGCCGAATTGCGCGATGCCGGCCTGATCGTGGGCCGGAAAGAGGGGAAACAGGTCTTCTACCGGCTCGGCGATCCGCGCGTCGAGACCTTCATGCGCACGATGCACGCCCTGTTCTGCGCGACGCAGGACAAATCTCAAGGAGACGGAACATGACCTTCAATGTGGGAACGCCCGATCGCATCATCCGTGTGATCCTCGGCCTGTTGCTGATTGCAGCGCCTTTCATCACCGGATGGACGATGTTTACGAACCCCGCCTGGACATGGGGAGCCCTGCTTGTCGGCCTGGTTCTGACCGTGACCGGCGTCGTCCGCTTCTGCCCCGCCTATCTTCTTTTCAACCTTGACACATCGAAAAGGACCAAGCGATGACCGAGTTCACGCCCTGGCTTTCGCTGTTGGGTGGTGCGCTGATCGGCGTTTCCGCCGTCATGCTGATGGCTTTCCAAGGCCGCGTAGCGGGCCTCTCCGGCATTCTCGCGGGTGCGGTGCTGCCATCATCAGCCGATCGCGGCTGGCGCGCGGCCTTTCTTGCCGGCGCGATCGCGGCGCCGATCATCCTCGTCAGCTTGCTGGGGATTGAGGTTCCCTTCCAGAGCAGCACGCCGTTGCCATGGCTGATCGCCGGCGGCCTGATCGTCGGCATAGGCGTCAACCTCGGCTCGGGCTGCACATCCGGCCACGGCGTTTGCGGCCTCGCCCGATTCTCGACCCGCTCGCTGGCCGCCACGTTCGCCTTCATGATCGCGACCACCGCCACCGTCTTCGTCATCCGCCATGTCTTCGGAGGCCTGTGATGCCCGCCCTTCTCCTAGCTCTGTTGGCGGGTCTGGTCTTCGGCGCCGGCATCGCCCTGTCGGGCATGATCAATCCGGCCAAGGTCCTCAATTTCTTCGACGTGGCCGGCACCTGGGATCCGTCGCTCGCCTTCGTCATGGGCGGTGCTTTGCTCGTGACAGCCATCGGCTACCGCTTTGTCCTCAAACGCCCGCAACCACTCTTCGACCGTCAGTTCCATCTGCCGACGCGCAAGGACATCGACATGCCGCTGGTCGCCGGCTCGGCGGTGTTCGGTATCGGTTGGGGCATCGCCGGCTTTTGCCCCGGCGGCTCCATCCCGGCCCTCGGGCTGATGCAGGTCGATGCCGTGATCTTCGTCGCGGCCATGATCGCGGGCATCGCGATCACGCGGTTCGCGCGTCAACTGGCGACGCGTCCTCTCGAAACACGCAAGGCCACGTCATAACGCTCTGGCGATTCGCAAGGGACAGAATCATGGACATCAAGCAAATCGACGACTGTTTCTCGACCGCAGGCCAGCTTCGCCCCGAGCAGATCGCGGCGGTGGCGGCCGAAGGCTATCAGCTGATCGTCGGCAACCGATCCGATCGCGAGAACGCCGACCAGCCCACCTTCGCCAAGATCGCCGACGCGAAGAAATACGGGATCTCCGCTATCGATATCCCCATGACGAGTGCGCCTGCCGAAAGTCAGATCGACGCTTTACTCGAGGCGGTAAATGAGACCGATGGACCGATTCTCGTATATTGCCGGTCCGGGCCGCGGTCGAAAAAGCTCTATGCCAGCCTCGACTGCTGAGCCCGCCAGGATTTCTCCAGCGACCCGCCGAGCGGGATGCCACATATCACTTCGAGCACCGAGAGTCCCATGCCGCGCGTGTCCCGATACTTCCCTGTTCTGGAGTGGGTCCGAGCCTATGACCGGCATTTCCTGGTTGGCGATCTGCTCGCGGCGGTGATCGTCACCATCATGCTGATCCCGCAATCGCTGGCCTATGCCATGCTCGCCGGACTGCCGCCGGAGGTCGGGCTCTACGCCTCGATCCTGCCGCTCGTCGCCTATGCCATGTTCGGCACCAGCCGCACGCTTTCGGTCGGGCCGGTCGCCGTCGTCTCGCTGATGACAGCCTCCGCCGTCGGCCAGATCGCGGCCGAAGGAACGACCGGCTATCTGGTTGCAGCCGTCGCGCTCGCGCTGCTTTCAGGCGTGATGCTCCTGGCGTTGGGCATTTTCCGGCTCGGCTTTCTGGCGAATTTCCTCTCTCACCCGGTCATCTCCGGCTTCATTACCGCCTCGGGCATCCTGATCGCCGCAGGGCAGCTCCGCCACATCCTCGGCGTGCCCGGCCATGGCGATACTCTGCCGCAGATCCTCGTCTCGCTGGTGCGCGAGTTCGGCAATATAAACATCGTCACGCTCGCCATCGGCGTCGGGGTGCTCGCCTTCCTGCTCCTGACGCGCAAGCGCCTCAAGCATTTGCTGGTTGCCGCACGGCTACCGGCAGCGCCCTCCGACATGATCGCAAAGGCCGCCCCCATCGTCGCCGTCGCCGCGACCATCGCCACGGCCGGGATATTCGACCTCGGCGCCCGTGGGGTTGCGCTGGTCGGCGCGATCCCACAAGGGCTGCCTGCCTTCGGCGTTCCCGCGCTCTCGCTCGATCTTCTGGCGACGCTCGCCTTGCCCGCCTTCCTGATCTCGATTGTCGGCTTCGTGGAGTCCATATCGGTAGCGCAGACGCTCGGCGCCAAACGCCGGCAGCGCATCGAGCCCAATCAGGAGCTGATCGGCCTCGGCGCCGCCAATATCGCGGCTGGGCTCTCCTCGGGTTATCCTGTCACCGGCGGCTTCGCCCGATCTGTGGTGAACTTCGACGCGGGCGCGCAAACGCCCGCCGCCGGCGTTTTCACCGCGATCGGCATTGCGCTGGCAGCGCTGTTCCTCACCCCGCTGCTCGCCAGCCTACCGCAGGCAACGCTTGCCGCGACCATCATCGTGGCAGTGCTCTCGCTGGTCGATCTCGGCGCGATTCGACGCGTCTTTGACTATTCGAAGTCCGACTTCGCGGCCATGGGCGCCACTATAATTGTCACGCTGGCTTGGGGCGTGGAACTGGGTATCGTGGCTGGTGTGCTGCTATCGCTGCTGCTGCATCTCTACCGTACCAGCAAGCCACACATCGCCGTGATCGGACAGGTGCCGGACACCGAGCACTACCGCAACATCGAAAGGCACTCAGTGCTGACCAGCCCCGACGTGCTTTCGATCCGCATCGACGAGAGCCTCTACTTTGCCAATTCGCGCTACCTCGAGGACCGCATCTCCGAGCTGGTGGCCGAGCGCCCCGAACTCAAACACGTCGTTCTGATGTGTTCCGCAGTCAACGCCATCGACGCGTCGGCGCTCGAGAGCCTGGAAGAAATCAACCGTCGGCTGATAGACGCCGGGATCGGATTCCACCTATCTGAGGTCAAAGGCCCGGTCATGGATCGGCTCAAGACAACCGACTTTCTCAGTCACCTGAACGGAAGCGTCTTTCTCAGCCAGCACGAGGCATCATTGCGCCTTTGCGCGCGATAGCGCGTCCTGTTTTCTTCCGTGGCAACAAACGACTTGAAGTCTGCTGACCCGGACGGGCCGGATAACCTGCGTCCAGACCTTCCTGACCGACCAACCCTACGCTCCGGCACGTTGGCCTTCGCCTGGGCATCCGATTGGCCAAAACCGCTGCAAAGGCACTCTCTGCAACGATGCAATTCGACTAATACCAACGGCCCTAAGGATTGACTGTTGCCCAAGTGCGGCTTCAAGAAGAGATTCGAACGGGTAGCATTAAGCTTCGTTACTTCGGCCGCGGTCAGACCCGCGGCAAAGGACAGGAAAGGCAGAAATTCGAACTCTCAGACCGCGTTCGGCATCGCTATTATGTCTCTGCGCCCTGCATCCGAGGTCAAACGGATGAGCCGGTTGGCTCGGTCACCCGCGTGCCAGCCTCAGAGCTCGAAGTCACAATCTCCAAAGCGGTCATGGCCAGCATGGGCATAGATGAACCGCTTTCGAACGATACGTTGTCTCGAAAAACGCTTGAGCGATTTAATCGGGAACACGCCAAGTTTGAATTATCCGTTGCACGGTTGGGTTTGATGCATTGTTGCCTATGGCATTGTTCGTGCTTTTGGGAATCAGAACCGCGTTGTCGATCGAGTTCGCACCACATAGGCAACCAAAGCTATCTTTTTTTGGAATGATGTGATGAACCGTTGCCTGGTTTGCATGATCAGGGATCGTATTCATCTCGACGCGAGGCATGTCGCGTATTCTGAAGTCGGAAAGAAGTTTCCCTTTGTTCGTCCAGCGATTCAATACCCTGAACATCTCCAGCTGTTTACCGGAGTGAAACTCGGCACCGTATTCGGGAACGACACTCTCTAGTTCGGCGATTTTGTTCGAATAGAGTTCGGAGTTCTTTTTCCATGGCGCGCGATAGTCGGGCTTACCGGTCTTCTTGTTGATCGGCGCCGTATAGCCGTACTTAAAACTCTCCAACAGGTCACTGTACGGACCGCGCACGTTCATGGTGCAAATCCGGTCCAGGACCGCTTTTTCGTACACGGGGGTCGGTTCAGGATTGCCCATCGCGTCGTTGAACTGACACATACCAGCGGCGGTGACCGTAACAGCGCCTCCATCGTGACCTGCCGTATTGAAGTAAGCTGCCCTTTCACAAGCTTCCTGGGCGGTACGGCGATAGACCTCCTTATTGAACAGGTAATCATCAGCGGTCAGGAAATCCTCCGAAACGGACGCGTTAACGCACTCACGAGTCACGCCAAGCTTCTTCTTGAGGACCATTTCACACTTAACTCCCGCCGCGAACATCTGGCAGGGTACTGGCTGAGCATGGGAACCGGTGCTGGACGCTAAAAGAACGAACGAGAAAATCGAAGCAGATAGTCGTAGGGACATATTCATCTTCCCCCCTAACGGCGTGACTTACTTTAACGCCGACCATCGCAAGGTTCATCCAATCTTAGGTGCCCTTAGTCGACGGGGCGCAGAGTTGCGCTGACAATTGCGGCTTTGGTGAACTCCACCAAGGAACGCGTGATGACGGCAGGCGGTCTGATGGCTCTTCAATTGCGTCGCTTCGCGCAGTAATGAAGGCTGTGATCATGCAGACGAGCTTACCAACGAAGCTCGGGCGCGTCGAAGCTGCTAACCCCCTGCTCCGCTACCCAACGGGCGGCACCTTTTCGGTCAGGGATGCCACTTCCCATCCCACCACCTCTGCCGCAGCGTGTTGTCGCTACCTCTGACAAACAGGTCGAGCCTGTTCGGTCCCCATGAGACGGCTGCCGGCGACGAGGCCGCACGGCCGCCCAGCGTTTCCCACCGGCTCCATGAGGTACCGCTCCACACGAGATGGTAGATCGCGTTGTCGGTGCCGCGCGCGAACACGTCGAGCCTGTTCACTTTTCGTGAGGCCGCCGCAGGACCGGAGGTCAACTCTCCACCGAGCCGCTGCCAGCCACTCTGCTGTCCGTTTGTCCACCACTGACAGAGCGCCGCATCGCCTTCGCCGGCACCATGTTCTCTTCAAACAGCGCCGCGACAATGGCTATCCTTATTGAACATAAATTGAGGCTCGCCGGTCAGAAACCGGCCGTCGTCGGTCTGCTCCAGCAGTGTTGAATCGAGTCTGACGACTGCCGCCCACAAATAGGGCTCGCCCGCTCCCGATTCGCCCGTTTGGATGCAGCGCAGCGTGTGAAACCGGAACTCGACCATCATCGGGGCGCACCTCCGCGAAAAACTGAATCGGTGTCTCTACCTATCGAAGCTGACATCACGGTTCGGCGTAAGAACATACAGCAAAGCACGCCCCATGCTTGGGCAGGAACGAAGCGACCAATAGTCTTGAAACGAAGTTCGACGCCGTTGATTCGGCACGCCAGGTGCTGATGCTTACCGATCCGGTCGTGAGCGTCCCTGTGGGCCGCCCCGCAGAACCCGGGAGCGCACATCCGACGGCGTCTCGCCGTAAGCCCGGCGAAAAGCACGGTTGAAATATGACAGGTCGCCGAAACCTGCATCGAGCGCGATAACGCCGATCTGACAATCCGCTTGCGACGAATCGCTCAATCGGCGGTATACCGAAGCAAGCCGTCGTTCGAGCAGGTAAGAGGAGAATGTCGTACCTGCTCCCTCGAACAGCATCTGGACGTAGCGGGGCGTCACGCCTTGCGCGAATGCGACATCGACCACCGAAAAATGCTGATCGCTGAGGTTTTTCAGTATTAGTCGTTTCGCGGCATCGAGGCGGGCTGCGCTGAGACCGCGACCGCGCGCTAGTTCTGTGGCATCGCGATCCGTACCAATAGCGAGCGCGATAAGATCACAAATGTGAGTCACGACCGCATGTTCGAGCTCCGCACCAGTCGGTTGCTCTTCGCGAAAACTGCCTACATAGCTTTTCAACAGCCGCAACGCTTTAGACTCTTGACGGATCGGACGCATCAAAGCGTCGTCCATATTGGCAAGAAGCGGCTGCAATCGAGATCGGTCGAGCTTGATGGTGGTGTGACGAGGCATAGAGGTACACACCGCCGAGAGCGGGCTTTCGCAGGTGGTCAGCACGGCCATTCCGCTGTCGAGCGTTACCTCTTTGCCGACCTGCGTCAGCTTCTTCGGCGGGCGTCCGTCTGGTGAGGAAACCCACAGGAGGGCCAAATTGTCCGAACCGCGAGACCGATCGTGCAGCATCTCGAAACGATGCGCCGAGTTTGTTCCCCACATGATGCAGGCCGATGGAAGCGCGCGAAGCTCGATTTCCGCCCAACACGTCTCATCCTCCAACGGAAGGATGTCCATATTTGCCAAATTGCGACCGAACGCCTCGCGAAACATTGCCAGCCGCTCACGCTCTGGAAGTGCCGAGGTCGAAAAGCGGAAGAACGACGGTAACATGCGCTGCCTATCCTGCCAGTGATGGAGCACACCTAGCTATAACAAAGCTAACTCACGTCCGCAAAGATGGCCTGCCCCTATGAGGTGGTCCGGTATCAGTCTTAATGCATGACGGGCTTTTCGGCCATTGCTTGCGCTGCTGGCGGAAGCGACCCGGCTGGCTTTGAAGGCCAGGCGATGGCCTCTGGCGCCGGTGGTTTGTATCCGAGCGATGAGTGAGGCCGCTCGGTGTTGTAGTAGCGCCGCCATGCCTCGATGATGACCTTGGCCTCGGCGAGGCTGTAGAAGATCTCGCTGTTGAGGAGTTCGTCGCGAAGCTTCGAGTTGAAGCTTTCGCAGTAACCGTTCTCCCAAGGGCTGCCCGGCTCGATGAACGCGATCTTTGCGCCGACAGCCGCGATCCACTCCCGCACGGCCTTGGCGATGAACTCCGGACCGTTGTCAGAACGAACATGGCCGGGCACGCCGCGCAGGATGAATAGATCCGACAGGGCGTCGATGACGTCGGTCGAGTTGAGCTTGCGATCAATCCGAATCGCCAGACATTCCCGGGTGAACTCGTCGATTATGTTGAGCATGCGGAACTTCCTGCCATTGTAGGTCCGAAGCGCGACGCCGGCCTGCCGCCGAGTGCCAGCCCCAGATGGTGGACGATGCGTTCCAGCCGCGCCGTCCGGCGCGACCGGGTCGGGAGAACATCGTCCCCGAACCGTTCTGCGAAAGTCCGCCGCCGACAATGAGGTACCTGGCAGACGAACCGTCGCGTGAACAAGCGGAGGCGTATTTGTTTGCGGCGCGCAACAGCGCCTTCAATTTAGAGAAGGCCATCTCGATCGGGTTAAAGTCCGGACTGTAGGGCGGGAGATAGAGCAGGCTTGCTCCGGCCGCCTGAATGGCCTCTCGAACGCCATTGACCTTGTGAGCTGGCAAGTTGTCCATGATGACGGTGTCGCCCGGCCGCAGCGATGGGGCGAGTAATTGTTCGACATAGGCCAGGAAAGCGTCGCCATCCATGGGGCCGTCCAGAACAAGCGGAGCGACCAGACCGTCGGAGCGCAATCCAGCGGTGAATGTTGTCGTTTTCCAATGTCCGTGTGGGACGGCAGCACGGCATCGCTCGCCGCGTGGCGAGCGCCCGTAAAGCCGCGCCATTTTGGTGTTGGCGCTGGTTTCGTCGATGAAGACGAGGCGCTCAGGGTCGAGATCGATTTGCCCTTCGAACCAATCCTCACGCGCGGCATTTATATCGCCGCGCCGTTGCTCGGCGGCGTGCGCTGTCTTTTTTTAAGTGTGATCTTTCTGCGCTGGAAGAAACGCCAGAGCGAAGCGATGCCAGCCGATATTCCACGACGCTTCAACAGGTCTCGCAACTCGGCGAGCGTGATATCCGGCTTCACTGCCACCGCGTCCAAAATCAATTGTGAGTATGTTTCGATGCGCTGCGATCTGCGGTCCCCGCCCTGGCGTTTATCGGAGAGTACGTGCCGAACGGTATTGTTCTCGACCGTGCTCAAGTACGCGCCTGCTAGGCGGGACCGCAGAAAGCTGCACCAGCATCGGGTTGACGATCGGCACAAACGCGCACTGGACCAGCGTTGCAGGTGCTGATTTCGAGGCAAACACGACATTCGACGTGCATTGCTCTGCAATGCTACTGCACATTTACCGGAATCAAATCGCAAGATAAGTTTCAGATGTGGGGCATCGCTAACAGCAATCTCGTTTCTGGCGGCACGTTCAACAACATAGCGTGTGACACGACGACTTAACGCAACACATTCCATGATCTGCGCTTCGCTGTTCAGGCTGGCGGGAGCATAAGCGACAGCGCCAGTAGTCTTTCTAATCGGTTCATCAATTGCGTGAACCACCAGATCAAGAAAGTTCATTCCGAATGGAAAACTATCTCCGGTTTAGGCGTGTCCTCGACTGGAGGTACGACGCCAACGGCAACAGCAGCGGGTCGGTTCTTTGTCGACGACGCGACCGTGCATTTCACGTTAGAGGTCACGGTTTCATCAGGCAGCGGTTCTGGCGCTCTTACGGTTTCGATGCCCTACGCAGCGACATCGTTGCGCGCGTATTCCTGGGGCGGCATCGAGATCGATCATGCTGGTGACGGAGTAACCGGCTATCTCGCGGCCGGGAGTAGCACGATGCAAATTCGCCACTCGTCTGGAACTTATCCGGATGACGAGAGCGGCAACTTCATCGTGATTTCGGGAAGTTATGAGACAGCTTAATATGACACACTACGACGCCGACGAAGTCACTCGCATTCCAATTCACGACCATGCTGGTCTCATAAGGCGCGGTGAGGCGGTGGGGCCCGGAAAAGATTGACTGGAAGAGATTGAGGGCGGCGTGAGGGATGTGCTCGGGACGTGCATTCCCGAACCAAAAAAAGCCCGGCTTTTGGCCGGGCTCCATTAGCTCACCAGCGCCGCCGATGACGATATCGGTGCCACCGCCGCCGATAAGGTCGCGGCGCATAGAAGCGGGGCGGACCCCAATAACCCCACGGTCGATAGAACCGCCGGTTCGGGACGCAATTGCCCCATGGGGTGCGATGTCATCCTGGGCCGCAGGCCCAGCCCACATGGGCGATAGCGCCTGGAACCATCGGCGCTGGCGCAACTGGCAGCGCCTGTGCCGCGGACGCCATGGCGACGATACCTGCGGCAAGAAGGATTGATGCAAAGAGCTTCATGTCTTCCTCCTTTCCATTTCGAATAGGGCTCGATCTTGCCGAGCGCGCGCTGAACGCAAGATGACGGAGCGCACCAACTTTTTGGCACACATTTGACGCGACAGCAGCGCGCCATCCACGAAACGGCATGGATGCAAATTGTTGATGGGCAGTCTGATGAAGATGGAGTTTCCGTACACGGTGAACGGAAACTGATTGAACGATGCTCTAATGCTTCTGTTAAGTGCTTATCTTAAATAGATATGATCTGCATTTCTCGATTGGCCCATTGCTCGCAGCACATGGGTTCATAACTTGAAATAGCCCATCGCACCTTCTAACTTCGCTGAAGTTTTTAGGAGAAAACGATGGACCGTCGCCACGCATTGAAAATTCTTACCGGCCTTGCCCTCTGCCCAATCTGCAAGCCGGTGTTCGCGGCGGAGAGGGCAAATCCAAATTACAAAGGGAGCGGCGGTCCAGAAAAATGGGGCGATCTGGATGCAGCTAACAAAGCTTGTTCAGCAGGCATACAACAGTCGCCCATCGACATCGTCAATCCGATCAAGTCAGAGCTACCGGCGCTCACGCTAAACTGGAGAACTAAAGCGGACACCATCGCCAACAACGGCCACACCATTCAGATCAACTTTGTGGAGGGCAGCAGCTTACTGCTGGGTGCGGCCCAATACAGATTGAAACAGCTCCATTTCCACCGACCTAGCGAACACACCATCGCCGGGAATCACTTTGCGATGGAAGCTCATTTCGTTCATGAAGGATTAGCTGGCGCGCTCGCAGTAGTTGGTGTCCTAATTATCCCGGGCAACAACAACTCAACCTTTTCTCAGATCATCAAAACTATGCCCAAAACGGAGGGACCTCCGGTTAAAGCCAATCCAGACATCAACCCAAACTCTCTCTTACCGCCAATAAAAACCTATTACAGATACCCAGGATCGCTAACAACTCCGCCATGTTCAGAAGTCGTAGAATGGCTCATCCTAACCGAACCAATACAGGTATCCAACTCGGACATCGCAAACTTTGCCGAGATATATCCTATGAATGCACGACCACCGCAAAAGGATAGTCGTCGCTACGTATTACGTTCGGGCGCGAACATCCATTAGGTGCAGATTTGATGTGAATAACTAACGAGCGCTCAACAGCCACAACCTATATTAACAATACTACATAGAAGCAAAACCACTGTCAAGTACTAAACACCGCCGGCGCCCTATATAACAGCACCGGCGGGTTCCTTTTCAGCAGTGATCGCCTGAAGGCCGAGCGAGTCTTGCTATCAGCCGCACCATCCACTCCACCCGAAGTCTGCGAACAAGTCGAGCAACGCGCGGCCAACGGCGAGAAGGTAACAGCGGCGGAAGTCAAGCAGCTTCGCGAAGAAGCAAAGAGTAATATGCCCACGCGCGTCATTGGCTTGAAGCATGGGCGCACGCCAGCGCCCTTTCGCTGCGGCGCGGATCGACGTAAGCCCGATGCCGGAAAGTGCGCTTGCCTCCTCCGGAGAAAGCGCCAGACGGTCCTTTAGCGGGACGGCGTGCTTCTGGTTGTCAGTCACGGCGCAACACTCGGTAGCCCTCTCGGCGTTTTCGTTCGCGCTCTTCCTTTTTGACTTCATCAATGCGCCTCCGAATTTCTGCAGCCGCCACGTCCTTTGCAGATACGGTTGGCGGAAGTGATATCCCCTCACGCGGCGGCAGTTTCCCATAGGTTGGTGCTTCCAGTTTGCAACGCTCTCGCATCTTGCGGATCGCCCGCAGCGTTACAAATTGCTTGCCTGCAATAGTTTCAATTTCAAGCCGGCCTTAAGCGCAGCTCGCGTCTCGCTGTGAATCGGCGCAGGGGTCAGATCAATGCAGGTACCGGCAGTAACACTATAAGGCACTCGGAAACGGACAGGTCGAGAGAATGAACTGCACCAATCAAGGACGCCACCGTCAAACGCTTCTACTACGAGAGCCACGATCAGTTCAGGCAACACCTCGCCGACTTCGTCGCAGCCTGCAACTTCGCTCGCAGGCTCAAGACCCTCAAGGGTCTCACACCAACGGCCCTAAGGATTGACTGTTGCCCAAGTGCGGCTTGTGATTGAGGCGATGGGATCTGGATTGTTTGCGAAGAAGTTCCAGGCTTCGCAGGTTGTGGCGACGATAACGTCGTCGTCGTCGTCGAAGACGGTGATGGCGAGCTTGTTGGCGCGCAGGTACTCCCAGACGTTTTCAATCGGATTGAGCTCGGGCGCATAGGGCGGCAGCTGCAACAGAGTGACGTTGTCCGGAGTTCGGAGGGTGCCGGCGCCGTGATAGCCGGCGCCGTCGAGGACAAGAACGGCATGTGCGCCGGCTGCAACCTTGCGGCTGATTGCCGCCAGATGCAGCGGCATCGCCTCCGCATTTGCCGTCGGCATGACAAGACCCGCGGCGACGCCACGTTGCGGACTGTCCGGGATCAGCGCCTATGGCACAGAATTGATGGTGTGATCTAAGGAGTGTTCGGTTCTCGTCGCAGACGAAGGAACGAACATGAGCACGAAGTCGACTGGCGGCAAACGCTCCGCCGAACACGTAGTCAAAGATATCCGCCGTGCGACGCGGCGGCACTTTTCATCAGAGGACAAAATCCGGATCGTGCTGGATGGGCTTCGGGGCGAAGACAGCCTCGCCGATCTGGACCGCAAGCTGTTCTTCATCCGCGACTATCGCGCGATGAGCTTCTCGCAATTCGATCTCGAGAAGCTGGCGGCGCTGAAAGCACCGATATCCCAATTTGAGCAAGACGCGGTGGAGGCGACGGACCGGCTGATGGCCATTGCGACTAGGGCGCCGGCGAGTTGAGGCTCACATGTCCTGACGGCTAACAGCGAGCATCGCTTTACAGCCTCCCCTTGTGGCGCATAATGCGTGAAGCTTATTCATTCTCCTTTTTGCGAATAGAAATAAAGGCAAGGCCCCATGACGACAGACGGATCGCCGATCGTCACGTCGCCACCCGCTCCGGCGGCCGCTGCCGCCAGCGCAGGCGGCGGCAAGGGCAAGCCCGGCCCCCTCGGCCCGGCGGCCATTGCGGCGAGGCTGTCGGAGCTTGGGACTTCGGCCAAGGGCCTGACCACCGCCGATGCGCAGGAGCGTCTGAAGAAATACGGACCGAACGCCATCGAGGCCAAGGAAGAATCGCTCTGGCATAAGCTGTTCGGCTATTTCTGGGGGCCGATCCCCTGGATGATCGAGGCGGCGGCGCTGATCTCGCTGCTGCGCGCCGACTGGGCCGACTTCTTCGTGGTCGCGGGGCTGTTGCTCTACAACGCGGCCGTGGGCTTCTGGCAGGACGCCAAGGCCGCGAGCGCGCTCGCCGCGCTGAAGAAGGACCTCGCGCTCAAGGCGCGGGTTCTGCGCGACGGCAAGTGGAGCGGGATCGACGCGGCCTCGGTCGTGCCCGGCGACATGGTGGACATCGCCGCCGGCGAGATCCTGCCCGCGGACGTGCTGTTGGTCGAGGGCGACTATCTGTCGGTCGACCAGGCGGCGCTGACCGGCGAGTCTCTTCCGGTCACGAAGAAGGTCGGCGACAGCGGCTATTCCGGCTCGATCGCCAAGCGGGGCGACATGAAGGGCGTCGTCACGGCGACCGGCAACAACACCTTCTTCGGGCGCACCGCCAAGCTGGTGGCCTCGGCGGGCGTGAAATCGCATTCGCAGAAGGCCGTTCTGCAGATCGGCGACTTCCTTATCATTCTGGCTGCGATCCTCGCCGTGATCCTGGTGGGCTTCCGCGTCTATCACGAGATGATCGTTCCCGACCACTTGACCTGGGGAGCCGCCGGCTCGATCCTCCAGTTCGTGCTGGTCCTGCTGGTCGCCTCGGTGCCGGTGGCGCTGCCTGCGGTGATGTCGGTCACGCTCGCCCTCGGAGCGCTGGCGCTCTCCAAGCAGAAGGCGATTGTCAGTCGTCTCTCCGCCATCGACGAACTGGCGGGCGTGGACGTACTCTGCTCGGACAAGACCGGCACGCTGACCCAGAACCGGCTGACCCTCGACACGCCCATCACCTTCAACGACACCAAGCCCGACGACGTGATCTTCGCCGCCGCGCTCGCCACCCAGACGAGCAGCCAGGACGCGATCGACCAGGCGGTGCTCAAGGGCGTGAAGGACCCGGGCAACCTCGATCACTACAAGCAGATCAAGTTTGTCCCCTTCGACCCGGTCAACAAGCGCACCATCGCTACCGTGACCGACAGTTTCGGCAGGCCCTGGCAATATGCCAAGGGCGCGCCTCAGGCGGTAACGGCGTTGTGCAAGCTCGATCCGACCACCGAGAATGCCTATGACGGCAAGGTCCACGATCTCGCCGCCCATGGCTACCGGGCGCTCGGCGTGGCGAGCTCCGAGGACGGCGGCGCGACCTGGAAGCTGCTCGGCATCCTGCCGATGCTCGACCCGCCGCGGCCCGACGCCAAGATGACCATCGAAAGGACCAAGGCGCTGGGCCTTCAGGTCAAGATGGTCACCGGCGACGACGTGGCCATCGGCGCGGAGATCGCCACCCAGCTCGGCATGGGTCCGCACCTGCTGGTGGCAAGCGACGTCTTCCCCAAGGGCACGGACCCCTCACATATCCCCGTCGCCTCGATCGAGGCGGTGGAGCGGGCCGACGGCTTCGGCCGGGTCTTCCCCGAGCATAAATACGAGATCGTCAAGGCACTCCAGCAGGGTGGCCATATCGTCGCCATGACCGGCGACGGGGTGAACGACAGCCCGGCGCTCAAGCAGGCCGATTGCGGAATCGCGGTCTCGGGGGCGACGGATGCGGCCCGCTCCGCCGCGGCGGTGATCCTGACCGCGCCTGGCCTCTCGACCATCGTCAGCGCGATCAACGAAAGCCGGCAGATCTTCGCGCGGATCAATTCCTACGTCTATTACCGTATCGCTATGACTATCGCGATCATGCTCGTGGTGGTGCTGACCAGCGTGATCTTCAACATCCAGCCGCTGACCGCGATCATGATCGTGGTTCTCGCGCTGCTCGACGACATCCCGATCATGACCATCGCCTATGACCGGGTGCGGACCAGTCCCAAGCCGGTGCGATGGGACATGCATCACATCCTGGTCTTCTCGATCCTGATGGGGATCATGGCGACGGCCCAGAGCTTCGGCATGGTGCTGGCCGGCATGGAATGGATGCGCGATGCGGCGCTCCAGTCCCGGATTCCGATCGACGTCCGCCATCTCCAGACCATGCTGTTCCTGCAACTCGCCGCGGGCGGCCACATGCTGCTGTTCGTGGTCCGCACCCGTAACGCGCTAATATGTCCCCCCTACCCGTCCTGGCCGCTATTCGGCGCGGTGGTGGCGACGCAGATCATCGCGGTGCTGATGTGCGCCTATGGCGTGCTGGTCACCGCGCTGCCCTGGGAGCTGATCGGCCTGGTCTGGGCCTATGTGATCGTCTGGACCATCCTCACCGATCTGGTGAAGCTCGCGTATTACCGCTTCGGCCCGCCATCCCGGGCGGACCATCCCGCCGCCGCCTCCGCGACGGCTTGACCCGGCGCCACAACCCGGCCGCGCCTTCGCGGCCGGGTATCCCCAACGACGGGACGAGAGGAACCGAAAGTGGATTACCGCAAGAAGCTGATCGTGAAGCCCGGCTCGAAAGTCCGGCTCAAGGATTTCGACCCCGCCTGGCACGGCAAGCACGAGAACGAGAAGGAAGCGGCCGAGGATATGGCAAAGCACCTCGCCCGCATCACCAAGCAACAGCGCCTGCTCTACGGCGAGAAGCGCCATTCACTGCTGGTCGTGCTCCAGGGAATCGACGCCGCCGGCAAGGACGGAGTCTGCTGGCATGTCCTGCACGCGATGAACCCGCAAGGGGTGGACGTCACCGGCTTCAAACAGCCCACCCCCGAAGAGCATGACCACGATTTCCTGTGGCGGGTGCATCCGCATGCCCCGGGCCTCGGCCGGATCGCGGTCTTCAACCGCTCGCATTACGAGGACGTGCTGGTGGTGCGCGTCCACAAGCTCGTGCCCAAATCGGTCTGGTCCACCCGCTACGACCGGATCAACGAATTCGAGCGATTGCTGCACGAGAACGGGACAACGATCGTCAAGTTCTTCCTGCTCATCACCCCCGAGGAACAGCTCAAGCGGTTCGGCGAGCGGCTCGATGACCCGATGCGCCAGTGGAAGATCAGCAACAGCGACTATTCCGAGCGGGCGCTCTGGGACGACTATACCCGGGCCTACGAGGCGATGCTCGAGAACTGCTCGACCGAGCACGCGCCCTGGTACGTCATCCCCTCGAACAACAAGTGGTTCCGCAATCTTGCCGCCTCGCAGATCATTGCCGCCACGCTTGAGGATTTCCACATGAAGCTGCCGGCGCCGACCGTGGACCTCGCCAAGATCCGCGCCGAATACCATGCCACGGCGGTCGATCCGGCGAATCCGGAAAAGGCCGCCAAAGTCCAGAACGACAAGGGCCGTAACGACAAGGACAAGGGGGACGGCAAGGAGAACGACAAGGGCAAAGGCAAGTCCAAGTCCAAATCCTCCTGATGGACGTCATTTTCCTTATCTTCCTGTTGGTCTATGTGGCCATGGGCTTCGGCCATCTGCCGGGGTTCAAGGTCGACCGGACGGGGGCGGCGGTGATCGGCGCTATGGCGCTGGTCGCGCTCGGCAAGATCACCCCGCAGGCGGCATGGGCCGCCATCGACTACCGCACCGTCGGCCTGCTTTTCGGCCTGATGGTGGTTTCGTCCGCCTTCGTGGTGGCGGGGTTCTACGACAAGGCGGCACTTTGGATTGGCGGTCTGAAGGTCTCGCCGCCAGCGTTGCTCGCCGTTCTGATCGGCGTCGCGGGCGGGCTCTCCGCGATACTGACCAATGATGTGGTGGTGGTGGCGATGACTCCGGTCCTCGTCTCGATCACGATGGCGCGCGGGCTCAACCCGGTGCCCTTCCTGCTTGCCTTCTGCTTTGCGGCCAATGTCGGCTCGGCGGCCACCCTCATCGGCAGTCCCCAGAACATGATCGCGGCCGAGGCGCTGCATCTCTCCTTCACCGGCTTCATGCGGGTCGCGGCCCTGCCGGCGCTGCTCGGCCTGCCGATCGTCTGGCTGGTCATCGTGCTGCTCTACCGCGGCAAGTGGACGCTTGCCGGCCGGGCGGCGGCGGGCCCCGCTCAGGCCCCGATCCCCTTCGACCGGATGGAGACGCTGAAGGCGACCATCGTCTCCCTCGCGCTGGTCGCGGCCTTCATCTTCAGCGACTGGCCGCATATGCTGGTGGCGCTCGCCGGGGCGGCGGTGCTGCTGATCAACCGCAGCATCTCGTCCAAGGACATGCTCGCCCGCGTGGACGGCAACCTACTGCTGCTGCTGATGGGACTTTTCGTCGTCAACGCCGCGCTCGCGACCACCGGCCTGCCCCAGCAATTGTTGGGGAAGCTCCGGGGGGGCGAGCTCGACCTCCACGATCCGGTCGCCATGTTGGCCGTGATGTCGATCCTGAGCAACATCGTCGGCAACAACCCGGCGGTGATGCTGGTCGCGCCTTTCCTCGACGGCGCGGCCTGCCCCAAGGTGCTCGGCGCGGCGATCGCGCTTGGCACGGGGTTCTCATCGAACCTGGTGATCTTCGGCAGTCTCGCCGGGATCATCATCGCCGAGCAAGGCAAGGCCTACGGGGTGCAGATCGGCTTCGGCGAGTTCAGTCGTGCGGGCTTGCCGGTGGCCGTCTTATCCCTGCTGCTGGCGCTGGCCTGGCTTCTCTACATGGAGACCTGAACTGCTTTGCGCATCTTGCCGCCCGCCGCCGATCGCCAGCGTCGTATCGCCAGTGGGCGAGACAAGATCGAAGCTGGTGACGCCGGTCGCGTTGGCGATCGCCTGATAGATCCAGGCGAGCGAGAATTGAGCCGGCGAGGCCAGGAATGGCATGCCACCATGCACGGCGTCACTACCGGCAACTCGCCCCAGGCGAAGGAATGCCTCACGGAGTTCGTCCAGGATCGCTTCACGCGTCGCCGGCGTATCGGGCACCAGGTTGTCGATCGTGATGTTGATCGGATGCGCCGCCGGTGCCGCCACGGTCAGGATCGCGCCGGCCGGCATCACGGTCTCGATATACTGCTGCGCCCGCTGCACGGCCGTCGGCGATGGAATGCCGTCAGCGAATAGCCCGTCCATGAAGACGAATACGCGGACCGTGCCGCTGCCGTTCCAGAGCCTTTCGACGAAGACGCGCGAAACGCCGGAGACCTGCCGGGCCCAGATCACATAGTCAGCGGCCGACCCACCATGGGGTGGGTTACGCTTCCGAAACAACAGGCGCGCCCGATAGCTCTCGATACTCTCGACATCGGTCCCCTCGACGATGTCGCCGGATCCGACCGCGGCGGTGACGTTGCCCGGTCCGGTGACGCCGGAAATGATCGCGAGCGGCGCTCCTTCTTCGGCGTTGCCGGCCGCGCCATCCGCGACGGCGGTGACGGGAAGCTGTAGCGTTCCGGCGCCGACGAGGGAGCCGCCGGAAGTCACCAGATAGGTCAATCCATCACCGCGCTGGAATGCCGCACTGTCGGCCACAGTGATCGCCCCGTCAGAGGTGAGCGTGATGTTGCCCGAAGCTGGCGCGGCGGGAAGCTGCGGCAGGCCGTATTCAGATCCATGCAGCCGCAACGTCTCGATGTCCGGCGCCGTCGAAACGAAGATCATCTTCGAAATGTAGGACGCGAACCCGAACACCTCGAACGCCATCCCGGCGATGACCTTGGCCGACGCGTAGATATTGTTCGGCCACAGCCATGCATCCGATCCCGGCAGATAGGTTCGGAACCCTTGCCGCGCGCGTTGCAGCAGGTCCGAAAGCGACGGAATGGCGGCTTAGGCCGGAAATTGCAGGAACGTGGTCGCATTTGCCGCAAAAACGCGGAACTGGTTGACTGTATCGACCGGCAGGTAAGCGTTGACCCGGTTCGGATCAGCGGATCGCTCAACCACAAGCGCCTGCGCGAAAGCGGCCGAGTTTTCGACCAGCCCGCCGGCTTCCAGCTCTTTATAAATGTGGACGCACTCGGCCTTGATGATCTTCGGCGTCACGATCGCGGGATTGTTGGTGGGGTTGTCGTCGGCAAGCGCCTTGCGGCCGAAGACCTGCGTGATGCGCTGGCGATTGTAGCGCACGAAATAGACCATCTGCGCCCGGGTCTCGACGTCCAGCCAGGTGATATCGGGCTGACCATAGCTGTTGGTCTGGTAAGTCGTCACGACGCGATCGAGCAGAACCGTCCCGTCGACCAGGACGCGAAATCCGGCAATGCCGTCCTGATAAAGCTGGTTGCGCTGGACGATCGAGAACCAGTCCGACCGTGACTTCGGCGGCTTGATACCAACCAGGTCGAGCGTCTGAAGTGGAAGGCTGATCCGGTACGCCTGGTCGACCTCCCCGCCGATGTTCTTGTCCATCGCAATCCGGGCGCCGACGGCAGCCGCCCAGCGCCAGGGTGGCGAGGGCGAGTTGGCGACGCCCATGATCGAGACGTTCGGATCGTTGCGCGACGCGCCGGCCGCGGCCAGGTTCGACATCGTATCGAATAGCGTGGTGACGTAGTGGCCGTAGAGCTGCTGCATCGGCGACCATCGGCCGGACGTGGAGCCGAGGAAATCCTTGATCGCGTCGTGCGAGGTCGTGTCCGCATACGGTGCGGCGATCCAGTCGTATTCCTGGTCGCCGAGCGCGGCGAGTGCGGTGCCGAGCGCAGGCACGCCGGTACCGGCAGTTCCGGCCGCGATCGTCAGATACTGTTGCAGCTGGCCTTCGTCGCCGACCAGGTTCTTCTCGATCGAGATCTTGGCGCCGAGCGTTCCCTTATGCCGCGCAGTCAGCGTAACGACGTTGTCCGCTGCTGCGGCCGTGACAGGGAACGAGAGCGGGCGGCCGAACTTGACGTAGCCCTCGCCGATCGCGGCAACGAGATTGGCGGCAACGTCATCCTCATCGTCAGTCGGCGCAACCGCGACCTCGATACGCTCGCCGGCGATATACAGAACCGCGCTGCCGGTCTTTCCAGCGATACCGGCGGCAACGGTCACCGTGAAGGTTTGATTGACCCCGGCCGGATCGTCGACGGGTAGCATCCAGATTTCCCCGAAAGGATGGTTCTGCCGCGCCCAGATCGCCATTTCGGCGAGCATGGAACCAGCGCCCATCAAGCCTTCCTCGTTGCCGTCGAGCCGGATCGGCGTGTTCGAGGAGGCCGTGCCGGCGGCGAGTTTCTGTCCGATCAGCAAAAGACGGCTGGGGCCGGAATACGGCGACTGGCCTGCATTGATCTCGGCATAGAACAGCGGGACACGCAGGTTCGCCGGAATCGAGTTAAACTGAACGGTCATGGATCAGTTCTCCTTTGCGGAACGGATAGGCCCGGCCGCAGGTGTTGCGGCGGCCTGCGCCGCCTGATGATGGTCTTGCCTCGCCTGAGATTTCTTTTTGACCGCCGCGCGCGTCGCCGGCACGTCGCAGACCGCAATGTCGCCGCTGATCAAAAGGCGCTCGTAATAATCGTTGCGCGGAACCCATGCGCCCTCGTTCGACATGAGCCGCGAACCGCGCTCCGGCATGCGGACGCGCCCGCCGGGGGCGGGTTTGACGTAGATCATCATGGCTATTCCTTGCGTTTTGCCCGGGTGCCGCCTTAAGGCGACGAGATCGCCGCGCGGGGAATGAGGACACCGCCAAACCATCATATTGGGTTGCCGGTGATGTAGTCGGTTGTTGCTGAGCGCTATGTCAGCGTTGCGCCGGTGGTCCAGTTGAGGTTGCCGTAACTGTTCACGGTCGAGCCCGTGTAATCACGCCAGCCCCATCCGCCCGGCTGCACGACATTTTCGTAGACATAATTGTTGGACCCGGTGACGTTCTCGACACGGATCGGGAGATCTGATCCATTGAGCCAGTTGCGATAGATGCTGACGTTCGACGGCGAGCCCCAGCCGGAAACGGTGTGGAAGAACACTTCAGACGTGTCGGCCCACCTGATGTGATTGTGCCGGACAATCCACCCTGACTGGCCGCCCGACGCCTGGATACCGTCGTTGTGAGGATCAACGCCAGAAGTATAGGGATTGCGGATATCACACCATTCGATCAGGCCGTTGTTGCCTTGCGTTTTGATACAGTCATAGGAGCCGCCACCTTTGACGTACTTGAACGTTCCGTTGCCGAGAATCCGGTAGTCGATCGCGCCGGAGCCCTCGAACGTGCAGTGGTCCACCGTGAAGCTCTTGCCGTCGCCGTCGATCTTCCCGACGAAAATGCAGTCCTGATACACCGTGCCGTTAGCCGGATAGACCGTGTCAGCCGTGAATCGCTTGCCCGTGTACGTCGTGGCGCCGTGGCTCGTGCTGCTGTCGTTCGTCGTCCCCGTGCGACAGCCGGTGTTAGCCGCATACCAGTTCGCAACCTCAGTCATATAAGAAGCGCGCGCCGGATTGGATGACAGCGCCGCAAACGCCTCGTAACTCGGCACGAACCCTTCGTCCTCGGCCGCGATCGGGCCGATCCAGCCGGAATAGCCCGTGGCGGTGCCGTTGGTGTTGCTCCACACCGTGACGCGCCGGGCATACTTGCCCTCATACGTCTCGGATGGAGTGTAATTGGCGCTGGTCGCACCGGAAATATCTCCATCCGCAGCGCCGGAACCTGTCGTGCTATGCTGCCATTTGCGCGACGAAACAGTGGGCGTCGGATCGCCAGAGGCCGAGCCATCCGTTCCCGTAAGCTGCACGCCCACCTTCGGAGTGCCTGTCGCATCCGGGTTGGCGGTTACGGTTGGAGCTGATCCCGAATAGATCGCTCCGCGACCTATGAACGGTGAGCGGCACAGCATGTCAGGCCCTCTTCATGTGAGTAAAGCCCGAGCCTGCCGATGAGGACAATGCCGCGCCGAGCACCAACACCTTGTCGCTAACTCGAAAGGTTCTCATTGCGTCTCGATCTCCGCGACAAGGAAACCGTTCCCGGCAGAAAGGCTCATGCCGGCTGGATTGGCATCGCCCGCGGTGGCGGCTCCCGCCTTGTAATAAGTGTCTACGTTGGTGCAGCCAGCGCGGAAATACATCTTCCCGCCAGCCCCGAGGTCAGCAACGATGACAACCCGGTCGCCACCCGCCAAGCTGAACGAGCCTGAATGATCCAACCAGTCGGTGGTGACGACTGTCGTCGCACCTACAGAGATTGTCGAGCTGCCGGTAAACAGGAATGGGAGAGGCGTTGCAGTGGTCGCGCTGTCTGATCCGGTGCGCTTTCCAAGAGCCAGAGCATTGATGTCCAGCGGCCCGTTACTTGAACTGAACTTAACCCTGATCTGGCCCAGACTGGCACCTGCCAGATTGCACACCATTCGAAGCGAATGATTGAAGTTGTTGTCAATGGTGTCCGGCGCACCGGCAGAGGGCGTGAAGATGACGCCGCCGCCACCTCCACCGCCTCCGCCGGCGGCGCCGACAAAAAGAGCCGGCGAGGACGGCAGCCAGAGCTTCTTGACCACCTTGTGCATCAGGTGAAGTCCCCGATGCCGATCGCCGTTACGTTGGCTCCCGTCGTGATCTTCCAGGCTCCCCCGGTCGAATAGATGCCGAGCGGCACGAAGATCGGGGCCAGCGTCGGGAGCGCAGTGGTGCCGCCGCCTGCGAAGATAGAAATGGAAGACCCCGAGCCATCCTTAATGCTGACAGCGCCGCAGCCAGCCGTGCCGGGGACGATCAGAACGCCAGCGAGATAGTCTCCCTGAGCACCAGTCGCTCCGAGCACCTGATCGGTTTGCCCAGCCGCGACTGTTTCGTATTCCGCATAGGCATCCTTGATGCTGTCGGGACGCAAGGCGACAACCAGCGCCGGATCGGCGGCGACCGCGGCCGACGAACCCGCGCGGACCGCGGCATTGTTGGTGCCGTCGCCGACCTGCACCTTGCCCATGTGGTTGGTGCCGGCAGGGGTCGCGCCCTGCGCCGACGCTGAAATCTGCTTCAGAACCTGCATGGCGGAAACCGAAGTGCCATCGGTCGCCGTTGACTTCGCATCGGTCCGCGCGCCAAGCGTCGCGATCGCGCCGTCCGCGAAATCGCCGGAAGCCGCCCTGGTGGCGACCTTGTTGGATGACACCGCGCCGGCAAGCGCCTGAATGCTCGCGCTGATCTGTTTCCAGACAGACATCGCGGAAATGCTTGTCGTGTCGGTCGCGGTGGACTTGTTGTCCGTCTTGGTCCCGAGAACCGTGTTGATCGCGGTTTCCTGCGTGATCTGCGATGCCTGGTTGGCGCTCGTGGCAGCACCGGTCGGCAAACCAACCGTGAGCGTTCCCGCGATGGATGAAGCTATAGCCTGCACGCTGGCGCTGATCTGCTTCCAGATCGAGATGGCGGATACCGATGTCGTATCGGTCGCGGTCGATTTGGCGTCTGTTTTCGCGCCGACCGCGCCCTGCAATGCGGCGAGCGTCTCCTCGCTGGCGTCACCCCCGCCACCTCCGCCGCCGCCGGGGATTTCCTCGATCGCGGCGATGATCGCGGCCTGACCGGCGCTGGTCGCGGGATCGGCCGACAGCTTGGCAAGGATCGACGCCAGCGTGCCGTTGCCGGTGTCCTGCTTGGCTGCTGATGCGGCAACGGTAACGAGATCGTCGATCGTCTTAACGGTCTGATTCTCGCCGTTGGCGTCTTTCACCGCTATCGTCATATGACCTGTCCTACATATTGGCTGTTTTGTGGGTTGCTAAAGTCCAGCCCGGTACCGAAAGTCTGGGATTCTACCGTTGAGAGCACGTCGTTGTCGGGGTCGTTGTCGGAACTCGACGTGATATCGATGCCATCAAGCGCAGGCACCGTCAGACCAGACATCGCAGCGATGATCGCAGCAACGACATCCGCGCCGCTCGACCCTTCCGGAAGCGCCGCAGCCACAGACCTCAACGGTTCAGGCAACGCATCGATCCCGGTCGGCTGATGGTCGGGAGCGTTAAAGACGTGGACCTGATCGTCGCTGACTTCGCAGGTCAGCGTCAGAATGCGAGCCGCGATCTTAACGCTGCTGTCGTCCATCACCTGCCGGTGACATTCGGCCTTCCTGATCCTCGCAATCTTGCGGAACAGAACGGACATCGGCGCCGCGTCATAGGCCAGCCGCCGGATGGCCTGAAATTCGAGATAATCGAGCGACGCCTCGTGCCGCGCATCCGTATCCGGATAAGCGCGATGACGCGTGTTTGGTCCTGTTTTGATATCCAAGAGTAAGCCGATGCAATCCGGGTCTTGAGCGACGGCCGTGGCTTCCCAGAAACCGCCCGGGAGCATGGTGGCCTTGTGCCGCTCCTCGATTGATTCTTCGCAATGCTCGCAGACATAAACCGAGGTCTCGGGTGCGCCGCGCTCCCAACGCAATCGCTCAAACTTCAACCACTGAGCGCAGCCGCAATGAGGACAAGGCACGTTGTATCGGCGCTGGTCGCTCATCTCGTACTCGCGTTCGATCCGAGACGCCCCATGGATTGTCGGCGTGGAAACCAGAAACATCTTGGCTGACCGGCCGAAAGTATTTGTGCGTCGCTTTACCAGTCCGACCGGGTCGCCCTCCCCATCAACGTCACCAGGATAGGCATCAACTTCATCGAGGAAGGCATACCTCGCCGGCATTGACCGCAGACCGACCGCACTGTTAGCGCCGGTCATGATCAGAATCCCACCGGGAAAGCTCTTAGCCAGAACGGTGTTGCCAGAGTCCTTTTGTTTGGCAGGAGCCACGAGCCTTGCCAGCTCCGGACTGTCCTCAATCAAAGGGGCAACGCGCTGCTGTGATGCCTTCTTGGCCATGTCCACGGTAGGCCATACCGCCATCACCGGCGCCGGTGACCAATGAATGATGTAACCAAGCCAATTACTTCCGCTTTCCGTCGCCCCGACCTGCGCACCCTTCATGAACACCACGCGCCGAGCAGGGTGCATCGGGGATAGCGCATCCATAACGCCTCGAAGATATGGCGCGCGGTCCGTGCGATAGCGGCCGGCCTCAGCTGCCAGTTTCGTTGAGAGAACCCTGAACCTGTCCGCCCATTCGGAAACTGTGAGAACAGGGTCAGGGCGCAACGAGTTCCGAAGGGCGCCTTCAATGAACGCACATCCGTCGTACCCGACTTCAGGCTCTGACCACCGGGCTTGAGAGGACATTTAACTCCGCCGTGATCGCCTTCGAGAGTGCCGCGTCCAGCAATGAGGGGTCGCAACCGATCTCAGCTGCTATCGAGGCTACATGGCGACTCGGCAATCGTTGGATGGCTTGGCGCAGGCCGATGAATGCCTTCTCGACGTGGCTCCTTACCGCGGCAAGCGGCACAAGCTCCTTGCGACGTTGCGCCATCTTCAATTCGCGCTCGTGGCTCTTGAGGATGGTCTCAGCAGTTCGCGCCATCTCGAAGCTAATCATTCCACTGCTATCAGCGCCCTCTTCTTTTAGAATGCGCCTAACCAAGGATACAGCTGCTCGCGCATCATCTTCGGTAACAACGCTCGGCGGCGAACCGGGCAATTTGGTGCGAACTGAGATTCGCACCTTGGTTCGCGCAGGATCCGTCGTTCTCGACCATTGAAGTTTACCGGCATCCGGATCGATCGTGCCATCTGGCAGAACCTCTATCCTGCCAGCCTTCACGGCTTTTCGGACCGCCGTATCGGACACCCCTACCATTGCCGCAAATGCGCGCTTGGAAACCCCCACTGCAAACCTCAGAAAAAATGTCCAGAACTAGCGAAATGCCGGACCAGATCACCGCCGCGCCGCATCGCACAAAAAACACGGTCCCTATTGTGCGACGCATGATGACCTGTGGTGCGGCGCATCACTGTCGGCCGCCGCTCCCGATCCTCGCTATGCGCCCATGATGCGGTACAGTTCGTGCGCCACGCGCGCGGGCAGTTCGCGATCGACCGTGGAGTAGAACGCGTCCTCGGACTGGCCGGAGATCATCTCGGTGGGAATGAACAGACCCGACTTCACACCCTGCAAGGGATATCTGCCTTTGCCGGCGCGCTCGAAGACGTGGCCGCCCATGTTGAGCGCGACACGCTTTGGAAATTTGCCGCCCTTGATGAAGGTGTGCGGATAGATCTGCCGCTTGCCCCATGGCGCTGCGCTAACGCCCTTGCTGGTCTCTCGCGCCTTGAAGTATTTGAGGCGAACGTCGCCGCCTCGCGCTTTGATCTCGTATGCGCCACCATTAAAGGCGCGCTTCGATTTCACGGCTTTGCGGATGGTCTTCGTCGTCAAGCCGGTTTGCGCCACCAAAACCCGCCGCATCTGGGTTCGAGCTTTATCTCCGGTGTGGTTGACTGCCCGGATCAAGGCAAGCGGAGCGTTCTTGCCGGCCGCGTGAAGCAGGTTGCTGACCCTCGCCAGTGATGATGCGTCTACTTGGATCGATAATCCGGTCATCTTCGCATCAACCTCGATTTAAGATGGGCGGTCTTTTGCTGAAACGCGGTAGCCGCGTCCCTGGCCGCGGACTTGGCCATGAACTTCAATTCGGCGCTGGCTTGGCTCAAGTCACCCCTTGCGACCGACCGCACCCCGCGCGCAATGGCCGCGCCGCGCTCTTTACAGCCGCAACCCATGACCATCCTTTTTGTATCACCGCGTGATACATTTTTATTAGACTTGTGTATCATGTAATGATACATCATCTGTCATGATCAAGAGCTTCAAGGACAGCCGGACCGAAGCGGCCTTCAATGGCAAGGCACTCAAGGGTTTCCCCGCTCAGGTCCTGACGGTTGCCCGCCGCAAGCTCGTGATGCTTCACGCCGCCACGTCGCTGAATGACCTGAAGTCACCGCCAAACAACCGGCTGGAAGCGCTGACCCAAGATCGCGCTGGTCAGCACTCAATCAGAGTCAACGACCAATACCGGATTTGCTTTGTGTGGACCGTTCAGGGAGCTGAACAGGTCGAATTTGTTGACTACCATTAGCGTAGGTAAGGAGCCAGGATGATGGCTAAAACACTATCCCCGATGCACCCCGGAGAGGTTCTCCGAGAGGAATATCTTGTCCCGCTCAACTTGACCGCCGGCAAGCTGGCCAAGGCCTGCGGCATCCCCCGCACACGGATCGAGCGCATCGCCAGCGAACAGACCAGCATCACGGCCGATACAGCCTTGCGCCTTGGTAAGGCGTTTAAGACCTCGGCCCAGATGTGGCTCAATCTTCAGAATGACTATGACCTGCGCATCGCTCGGCTGAACATTGCCGACGACCTGGACAAGGTCGAGAGCTTGGTAGAAGCAGCTTAAGGGTGCCGTGCAGGACCGAAGATTTTTTATCCGCATCCCAAAGCAGCCGCTCTGCCTGTTGAGCTATTCGGGCTGATTTCGGAAACGCTAAAGCCCAACACAGTGGCTGTGTCTGTCCGGACTATTCCCCGGCGGCAATGGGATGACTGTTACTGGCGGCCTTGAACCCGTCCGTGCCCATCGCTCTCAGTCTACGATCTTGCGCAGACCGAACAGATCTAGACCTAAGTGATTTGCACAGATCACGCAACCGCGTCATGCGGCAATCACCATCTCCGCCGGCAGCGTGTGCCGGATCATCCCGAACAACACTTCAATTCTGCCCTTACCGTCGATCTTGTCTACCGTGGCCACAAGGCCCGCATACGCTCCACCATCGTCGCCGACACGCACACGGTCACCACGCTTGAACGTGGCCGGGCGGCGTGGTCGCGAAGTCTGCGCGATCCATTCATGTTGCTGCTCGATCTGCTTCCTGAAAATAGCCATGACCGCAGCATCCGGTAGAAAAACCGGACTACCCTGTATGCGCATCACATCCCTGACGCCCCGAACGTCAATCAACTGGTTGACGTCAGATATTCCTCGGCGTCGGACGAAACCATATCCTGGAAACATTGGTCGAGCCACGATGCGGGTGACTTTATGACCATTCCTGCTGGTGCGGCCGGTTTTGGTGCGCTTCCGGATCACCGGAACGAACAACTCTAACTCCATTTCTTGCAGTCGATAGACCACCTGCAACGCCTGTTGCGGCACCGTTAGAACGACGAACCAATCTGAATCCTGCACCCTTCGTATCCTTCAATTCTTGCGGTGGTAAGTTTGGCTTGTGTTCCGGATGCACTGAACTACTTCTTACTATACCGCTCGACATGGGCCAACCTTGCTTCAAGCTCCTTGACGCGCAGATCGAGCAAGTGGCCGCGACGGCGCGCTGAAAACCAAGGCCATTTGACCAAGCCGCCACGCTCATAATCGCGATCGGGTGGCGGCAAACTGCAAAATCCGTTCACGCCCGACATTCAGACTTCCCCTTCATCCTATCCCGCTTCCTCGCCCTATACGCTCTGCGTTTTGCTGCGACACGACGGCGGCGACGGATAGAGGCTGGTTTGTGTTTGCTCACGTCAGACATTCCCGGCGAGCCTGACGCATCAGACGCAAGCGGCGGATCGCCTCCGTCGTCGTGATCTCGCTGCTGAGCAGGTAGTCGTAACTCATCAACAACATCACTACTCCGTGCCGGATCGATTCCGGGTTTCCGTATCTCATAATCCATTCCGGACCACCGTTCTCAAACGATCGCGGATCAATGATGTTTATCACGGCGCCGTCGCCACATTCGACATGCTGCGCCATGCCGTCGAACGGGTGCGGATTGCGGGATTTGGTTCGTGGCCGCAGATCAGTCATTCGGTTATTCTCCTGCAGCGCGAAATCTCACGCCACATCCCCTGCCAACGCCATGAAAAGCCGGGCGCAAGCTAATCGCCATGGCCCGCACCATCCTCGCAAAGCCGGAAGCGCAGGAGGGCAAGCGGTCATGAAAATCAAACAGTGGGTTGCCGAATGCTTCAAAGAAACCAGTGACGCTGAGGTCATATGGCGGTCATGCCAGGACAAGTTCCCGCATCAAAAAGTTAGTTGGAACTACGTTCGAAAGCTTGTGAAAGCTCTTAAGGATCCACGCTCATGAGCGATAAGCTGAGAGAGGCGCTGCGAAGGTCGGCTGATGGTTGGGCGAACGCCATTGAGTTTGGCCTGTTACCAGAACAGCACCGTAAGACCGCAACCATTCTGTGCGATGAAGCTCGCGCCGCCCTCGCCCAGCTGCAGAGCGATCAGGAGGCTGGTCAGGTCACTTTTCAGCGTTGGTGGATTGAGCATATCCGAGACGGCCTTGTCGCAATGGGCAAGTTACCGTCTGGACCGCTCGGAGATTGGGCTTTCCTGTTTCGTGAACAACTTACAGACGCGCTAAACAAGCCCGCGCCCCCGCCTTCGTCGAGGATGCGCGAGGCGTTGGACACCGAGTCCATCCATCAAGCGATCTACAAGCACACATACATGGTCCTAAAAGGCCGCGTCTCCGAGAGGTTTTTACAGGAAGAGTTTTGGAACGCGGCCAAGGATGCGGCGAAAGAAATTTCGAGCGCGGGCAACGATCACTCGAATACACCCGAAGCCTATGCACACTCGCGCCGCTCGCGCTGTCATCAAGCAAGGGGAGTGAGGGGGATGAGCCGATCAGGATACGGCGACGATTGCGGAGACTGGGCGCTCGCCAGAGAAATCGTATGGGTGAATGACGAAGCGGGATCGTGGAAAGAAACGGTTGAATCGCAGATTAAATCGGAGGCCGCCCCATGACCGACGCGATCGAGGCCGGGGCTAGGGCGATTGACGCTCACTGGTCGGAAGGAGATGACCGAAAGTATCCTTTCGAGGATACTGAAGGCTCATACCGGGCGCACTGCCGCAGCACCGCCAAAGCCTGCATCGAAGCCGCCATCGCATCCGGCGCACTGGTCCCAGCGAGTGCGGTGGCGGAGATGAAGGAACGGTGTGTGGCGATCATCGAGTCATACGCGCAGCCTGACCGCTTCAAGCCTAGCGACCAGTGGAAGGAAGATATGACCGTTGCTGATGTCTACGAGACTGGCGTTATCGACGCCATGGGGTGGGCCGCACAAGAGGTCCGCCAACTCGACCTCTCCCCAGCGAGTGGGGATTACGTTGTGGTGCCTAGGGAGCCAACTGAGGCGATGATATGGGCCGGACACCACGAGATCGATTGGTGCCGCAACGGTCAGGCTACGCACATTCCAGATCACCCGTCGCAAATAGACGACGGCGTGGGGACAACATGCAAGCAAGACATCTGCGACGCATGGATTGCCATGCTCAACGCCGCCAGCAGCAATGGGGGTGGGGAGTGAAGATGACGGAGGAGCGCCCGATCAGGATGCTGTGCGAAGTGGCGGATAAGCTGCGGCCACTGGAGAGCGATCCGCCGTGCCAGCATTGGCTCTGTAGTGATGCAACCTACTCCTATTGCTGGCCATGTGCCCGCTTGGCTCGCTGGTTCGAAATGGATCGCATGGGGCCGTTGCCGCCGCCTTCAGAATGGTACAATCGGTCCGAGGTCGAGGAAGAAATCAACGAAGGCATTGACGGCGGTGATTGGTATTCCGGCGAGAGCGACACGCCGCAATCCTGCGAGATGTGCCATCGCCTTCTGCGATTTTCCCTAACCAGCTACGGCTGCTCCTACACCCTTGAAGGCTTTGAGGCTGAGAGCATCGGCCCTGAGACGCTCGCCAATCCCGACGCTGTTTACGAGCTACGTCAGATGCTCGACCAGGGCGCATGGGACAAGGACGACGAATTGACGGCGGAATTGGTGAGAACCGCAACTCGCGTCAACGAGATTCTCGCCTCCCGCGCAGCCCTGACCGAAGTAACCGGGGGTGAAGGATGAAAGATTGCACCTGCCTTGAAGCCTTCGGAGAAGACCCGAGATGCAAGATTCACGGTGTCACCGCCATTGTTCAGCGCCTGCGCGACCTAGCGGCGATGAAGCATGACGATCTGTCCGTAGCCGATGAGGCGGCAGATGTAATCGAATGGCTTATGGACAGCCGCCCCGGATCGGAAGGGTAAGGGGATGGCGATCACTCCACGCTGTCTGTCTCGCGAAGAAGCCGCTTCTTATTGCGGATGCGAGACCGTTCGCGCGTTCGATGAATGGGTTCGCAAGGGAATTGTCCCCAGACCTATCCCCGGCACTACAAAGTGGGACAGGTTGGCGATCGACGACGCTCTTGACCGCTTCCGGTCGAATAGCCCCTCAGTACAGGCCGATCCATACGAGGCATGGAAGGCTGAGCGGAATGCTGATGCGCGTTAAGGGGATACATACCACCTTCAAGCGTCTCTCTGATGGCAAGACAAAGGTCTACTACTATGCTTGGAAGGGCGGACCGCGCATCGATGCAGAGCCAGGAACGCCAGGATTCTTGGCGGCCTACAACAAGATCGTAGCCACACGACGCGAACACCCGATCGGTTCCTTAGGTGACGTTATCGATGAATACCTGGTCTCGGGAGAGTTTAAGAAGGTTTCAGCAAGCCACCAGCGTGCTTTGCGGTCATACTTGGAATTGATCCGCAAAGAGTTCGGGACAATGCCGCTGCGCGTAATTGAGGACCGGCGGGTTCGCGGCGACTTCCGCAAATGGCGCGACAAATTCATAGCGACGCCGCGGAAGGCGGACTATTCTTGGACTACGTTGTCCCGACTAATGACCTTCGCCATTGACAGAGGTCATACCACCGTCAACCCATGCACGGGCGGCAAACGGCTTTACGATGCAGACCGGGCCGATAAAATTTGGGGGGCGGGCGATCTTCGTTCGTTTTTGGAAGTCGCCTCTATGCCGCTGCAACGTGCCCTCATGCTGGCGCTATGGATCGGGCAGCGTCAAGGCGATCTGCTGCGCCTGACATGGACCGCTTATGACGGCAGGGCGATTCGGCTCAAGCAATCCAAAGGAAAGGCGCGCGTGCCCGTCCCGGTTGGTGGACCTATTAAGGATATGCTGGACGCGATGCTGGCAGAACGAAAAAGAGCGAAGGAGCCAAAAGCCGTCACAATCTTGACGAACAGCAAGGGGCAGCCGTGGACTGGTGACGGGTTCCGAACTTCATGGGAAAAGGCATATAAGAAAGCCGGGGTAGAGGATTTGCACTTCCACGACCTCCGGGGCACCGCCGTTACGCGATTAGCATTGGCTGGATGTACAGTGCCGGAGATTGCCTCGATCACCGGCCACGGCCTCAAGACGGTGCAGGAAATCTTGGACAAGCACTACCTTGGCGGGCGGCTTGAACTGGCGGAAGCAGCGATCAAAAAGCTTGATGCCGTGTACGGAAGGAGCACAAAGTCTACAAACTGACGACAAACCGTCCCAGTCCGTTCGTGTCTTGACTTGGCTAACATCTTGAAATCGTTGGTGGGCGATGTAGGGCTCGAACCTACGACCCGCTGATTAAGAGTCAGCTGCTCTACCAACTGAGCTAATCGCCCGGAACTGTCCAGATTCCCTCGCGGGAGCGGGTCGTTTAGCAAAGTGGACCCGCGATGTCCAGCAAGGCAGCCGCGCTTTCTTCTGCCTCTTCGAGAAAACAAGAAGCCGCCGATTTCCGGCGGCTTCTTCATGGCTACCTTATGCCGGCTGATCAGAGACGACCGGAATCGTCGTCGCTGTCCTTGCTGTGATCAAACCGATCACCGCCCCGGTCAAAGCGCTGATGATGACGCCAGCCCCCCATTCCGAAACCGTGATTCATGCGGGTGAGGACCATCAGGCGGCGCTTCTGGCCATCGTCAAGGGTCTTGTAGAGCGGGTCGGCAGCATCAGCGATTTTCTTCAAAGCCGCAGCTGTCTCGGCCATGCGATCGGCTTGCTCGCGAAGGCGAGCCACCTGATCAACGGCCGCCTGCTGCTTTTGTGCATCATCCTTCTTGCTTTCCTTCTTCTCCTTCTTGGCCTGCATCCGGGCATTGGCGCGGTCGATCCGAAGCTTGGCGAAATCGCGGATGGCCTGTTCCACCGGAGGCCACAGCTTCTCCTGATCCGGCGTCAGCGCAAGACCGGCATGAACCGCCGCGATCCGCGCATCGGCGATAGCCGTCCGATCCTGCGGACTAAGCTCTACGCGTTGAGGGGACCACGGGTGATGCTGGCGAGCGTATACTGTCGTCGAACCGGCGATAGCCAGCGCCGCGACACCGGCGAGAATAGCCTTCTTCATTGGAACTCTCCTTTGCAAGGTCCCAGTCAAGATGGAGACGCGCAGCGCGCCAGGCAAATTACATCTTCGCAAGAGTCCTCTCTCTCACGAAGATGTAATGTCGTATCTTCAAACTGGTGCGGCTGCTTTTCGTTATCTCACGATGCGTCGCGATCATATGTCGCGTTCGGCACGTCAACACATCGCAGCCGCAAACACCAACGGCGCCTCTCGGCGCCGTCGGATCTGCATAAGCAATGAGGAGTTCAGCTCGCGGCGGCGGCAGGCAAGTCGCGCTGATGTTTCATCACGATCTTGTTAAGCGCGCCGAGATAAGCCTTGGCGGATGCCACCAACGTATCAGGATCGGCGGCCTTCGATGTCATCGCGCGGCCGTCCTGGCTGAGACGCACGGACACCTCCGCCTGCGCATCGGTGCCATGGGTCACCGCATGAACCTGGTAAAGCTCGAGCTTGGCCTCGTGCGGCACCAGTCTTTTGATGCAGTTGAACACCGCGTCCACCGGACCGTTGCCCTCGGCTTCCTCGATCCGGGTCTGGCCATTGACCGTGAGCTTCATGGTCGCGCGCTGCGGACCATGCGTTCCTGCGATCACCGTCAGCGACGACAGCTTGATGCGGTCGTGCGACGCGGCCATTTCCTCGTCCACCAGCGCGATGATGTCCTCGTCGTAGATGTCCTTCTTGCGATCGGCCAGCGCCTTGAAGCGCACGAACGCATCCTGCAACTGGTTCTCGGCCAGCTTGTAGCCCACTTCCTCCAGCTTGTGCTGGAAAGCATGGCGGCCGGAATGCTTGCCCATCACCAGCGAGGTCTGCTTCACGCCGACGCTCTCCGGCGTCATGATCTCGTAGGTCTGCGCATTCTTCAACATGCCGTCCTGATGAATGCCGCTCTCGTGCGCGAACGCGTTGCGGCCGACGATCGCCTTGTTGTACTGCACCGGAAAGGAGGTGGCCGCCGACACCATCTTGGAAGCGCGGGTCAACATCGTGCTCTCGACGTTGCACCAGTACGGCATGACGTCGGCGCGGGTCTTGATCGCCATCACGACTTCCTCCAGCGCGGCGTTGCCCGCCCGCTCTCCGATGCCGTTGATGGTGGACTCCACCTGGCGCGCGCCACCCTCGACGCCGGCCAGCGAGTTGGCGACGGCGAGACCCA
>CAZOOO010000005.1:0-4798 GCA_964581435.1 uncultured Hyphomicrobiales bacterium
TCTGCTGCCATGCCATATTCGCTACTCAGCTTAGCGGCAAGAAACCGACCCGCAGTGATCGCATGAAAACCCATCCGGTAGGTTTGCTCTGCTAGAGCGCTGCGCCCGCCTAAAGCATGAAACCATGGCTCAAAATCCTGTACAAGGTAAAATCGTTTTCCGCGACAAGGATCATTGTAGACAGGATAGGCTGTCGACCACGCAGTCGCGACAACAGCGTGCGCATCGACCATTCCCGCTGTGACGTCGCCTATCTCGCCAACGAAACGTGGAAATATCTCTCTGACGCGCGCACCATAATATGCTGCATCACCGCCATAAATATCATCGAGATAGATGCGACAAACATGTCCGGATCGCTCAATATGTTCGATAAGGCGGAACATTGTTGTGTGCCCACCCGATCCTCTCGAAGGCGGGGACATTACCCAGTTTATCACCATGGGCTCTCTGCCGTCGAAAGGAAGCGGTGACCAGGATCGCGGAATCCTTGTATCAGCGGCAAGGACGTCGGATATGCGAACATCCAAGGGGGCTGTTGTTGACGCCAATCGCCTAGCGATGGCCCGAAGGATCCGATCCTGAACTCCTTGACGACCGTGTTCAGCCCACAGACGATGAATTTGACGAAATCGACGGTTAACCTCAGTACTGATTTGTTGGATCATTGCCAAACTTGCCTATTAAAAATATCGGAGGTCTGCGCGAATCTTCTACATCGAGGCCGCTGACCTCTGAGCATTGGTTCGAAACAGATATCCCGTCGACAATTCCCGCAATGAAGCTCGCACGCCTAGACATAAACCCCAGAACATCCACATGTAATTCCAGAAATGGACGGTAAGTCCCGCGAACATGAAAACCAGCAGCAGCAGTGTGAACGCCCGACGCATATTATCCAGATATTGATCATGGCGTCCGATTTCTATTTCCCGTCGATTTGGAAACACCGCGGCCAAGTTTGTCATAAAGAACAGAACGAACATCGGAATACCGAACCGCAGCATCTGTAAGAGCCAAATAGAATCCACGGTGCCGTCTAGAAAATCGTTGTAAAACAATTCATAGCCGTAACCGAAGAGCGGAGCTTGGGCGATATAGCTGAATCCCGTATCCCAGATCATCATCCGGAAGTATCCGGTTTGCGGATCAAAGGTTAGATGGGAGATCAGCCATCCCAGCGGGTTTTGGGCCACCATGACAAATGCCGATACGAATAGTCCGCACAGAATCCAAAGCACATTCCATCGCCAGCTAAAGCGCCTCATCAGGTGGTCGTATGTGTAAGCCGTGCAAACGATGAGGAAGGCCATGACGGCTGCCGACGAGAGAGACAATAGGCAGCCGACGAAGCAGGCGCCGACAATCAAAGCACGCTTCAACGCGCTCTGTTCCCAATAAAGGAACACTGATGATGAAAGCGCACAGAACACGCCAAATAATATTTCGTGGTCGAACGTCGAGGCAGCTCTCACGGTGCCGTGTCGCATGCCTGCGTGCGGCCACTCGGATGCGTTCACCAGCGTCCCTATCGTGTCATGCACGATGAGGCGTCCCGATAGGCTGTCAGCTATTCCGAAAATGATTGCGATGATTGTTACAGTTTTCAGAACACGAATGAACGTGTCCAACGCCGGTCGACCAAAGAAGAAGGCCCTTGCGATCAGATACCCACCGAGAAAGTCAAGAGCTTCACCGCCCGACGTGGGTAAGGCCTTGGTTCCCACAGCACAGAAAGCGGCCACGACCATCCAGATCCCGGTAGCGAACGCGAGAACGTCACAGTAAATCAGGCGACGGCCGTTCTGGAATAAGGTGATCAGCGCGGGAATGAAGAGGATGACAGCGGCAGCTCGGCCCGGTGTGAATCTCGCTCCGTCAGCAATGGAGATTTGAATCTCCGAGGGTAGAATAACGCCCGACAAGGCTAAGACAGCCGCCGCAAGATTAGTGCGTCTGACAGCAGACCGATCTGATCTCGGCGTAGGTTTCATGTGACTGTGTGGTGAGCGAGATGCTGGCCGAGCACCAAATGCGCGGCTCTCACCCGTCATCGTCGGCTTCTCATCACTTGCACCTGTCGTTCTCAATTAACCATCTCAATTGCGGTTCATCGAAACAAACAAGATGATCAGTTCAATCACTTTGCCGGACGAACATTAAATCTTTACCGTGATGTCACCCAGAACGACCCCGTCATTCCCGTACGAGGAAATCCTACTATATACAAGAAATTAAATTTAATATAAATAACTAAAGTAGCTTAAATACGGTATCAAAAATTCGTATAATAATGTTGATAAAGATTAAGCTGGGGACGGGCGAACGATCTCGATCAATGTGAACTCCCGACTGTTTCAGCCGGGCTCTCTATCGCGTCCGACGTAGTATTCTACAAAGCGACCGCCCGAAAGAATCCATCAGTTATTCTCAGATCTTGTCCAATCATCCAACAGGTGCAGTGGCCTTCAGCTATGTCGATAGCTAACCGGAAAAAGATCAAACGCAGCATGAAAGTTGCGATTAGTCTGTGCTATTTTGCCAAACAGACGCTCGTCCGTTCACTACGGACAGTATTGAACAAACCATACCATCAGCAACTTGTCATTCTTTATTATCACGGAGTGCCTGACCATCTCCGGGCTCACTTTGCTCGTCAAATGGACGGGATCCAAAGTAAGGCTTACGTAGTTCCCGCGTTTCATTGCGGTGCCTTGCCGGATGATAGGCCGAGCGTCGCGATTACGTTCGATGACGCGTATTTAAGCGTTGCCGAAAATGCATTGCCGGAACTTGCAGCTCGCGGCTTTCACTCCACAATTTTTGTTCCTGCTGGAGTGCTGGGAAAGCGACCTGGCTGGACAATGGAGGATGGAAGTCCCGATTCAGAAGAGATCGTTATGCCGCCTGAACTGGTTGCAACGCTATCGTCCCCCCTCGTATCGCTCGGATCACATACATGTACGCATCCTCGCCTGTCGAAGATCGACGTTGGGAAGGCGCGCGAGGAGATCATAAATTCTCGCGCTACGCTTGAACAGCTGACTGTTCGGGAAATCAGATTGCTGGCATTTCCCTACGGTGACCATAGCTCATTGGTCGTAGAATTGTGTAGGGCGGCTGGTTACGATCGCGTTTTCAGCACCGTGCCGCATGTCACCGATACGTTGGGGGACGACTTCGTCAGGGGACGAGTAAAGGCCGATCCGTTCGATAGCCGCTTGGAGTTCTATCTCAAGTACAATGGCGCCTATGCATGGATGCCTTATGCGTCTGCCGTCAAAAGAAAACTCAGATTCTGGCGCTCATCTGGATAACATGCCGGCATTAGGCGAGCTATTGCTGCGAGCTTTTGAGCGAGTCAAATAGGTGTTCAAATGCTACGACTTTCTCGAGTGCCCCCTTTGATTGTCGGTCCTTTTCTACTCACAATTATAGCCGTCTCGCAATTGGCCACCTTGAAACCGACGCCGGCCAACGCGCAAAGCAACACCAGCTACTCCGCCTCTGGAACGGAACGCTTTCCTGACGCCACGAATACAGGTGTACCGTCCGGTACAATATTAACGCCGTACGACGGTCCAATGACGATTGCCAAGGCCGGGACTACAATCGATTCGAAAGTTATTCTAGGGAGGCTTGTGATCGCCGCGAACGACATCACTCTTACTCGTTCGAAGCTCGTAGGAAATATCGATTCCGACCGGCAGGGCGTTGACGTTACGATCGTTGATAGCGAGATCGATGGAGGTCAGTCCTCGGCGCCGGCCATCGGCTACAATAACATCACTCTTAGACGCGTGAACGTTTACGGCTCGCGTGTCTCTGTGCTTTGCGGCTCGAATTGCCTCATTGAAGATTCCTGGCTGCATGGGCAGTATCTCTCTCCTGGATCCAACTGGCATGTTAATGGCTATGTCAGTAATGGTGGATCAAACGTTGTCGTGAGACACAATACCATCGCCTGCGAACCGCAAGATAATTCGAACGGTGGCGGTTGCACCGGACCGGGCGCTTCTTTTGGTGATTTTGAGCCTTTGCGGAATATTACATATGACGGCAATCTGTTCGTTGCCGGCCCCGGTGGCTTTTGTCTCCACGCGGGCCATAACCCCTCTAAGCCTTACGGGAAAGACCCGACCGGCATCGTCGTCAAGAACAACATCTTTCAACGAGGTGCAAATCGTAAGTGCGGTGTCTGGGGTGCGGTTACGTCGTTCAAGGCGTCTGGTATCGGCAACATCTTCTCAAACAACAAATGGGATGATGGCACGATGGTCAAACCATGACCATCGGTCCGGATTCTGGATGAGCCGTCATGGACGCAGTCGGCGCCCTGTGAAATCAAGTGGATAGCGAGGTCAAGATCAGTGCCGCGGCCGAAGTCTCATATGCGAGTGCTGGTGACTCCACACAACTTCGAAATCGGTGGAAGTCAAATCAATGCGCTGGAGTTGGCGTGCGCAGTGGGCCGAACTCCCGGTTTCGACGTGATTCTATATGCGCCTGACGGAGAATTGGCCGACCGGGCCAGACGTACCGGACTGGAATTACACACCAGTGTGCTGAGAGAGCATGCACCGTCGCTCTCGCGGATTCGTGAGGTATCCCGGTTGGTCGTGCGGCGTGGTGTCGACCTTGTGCATGCCTACGAGTGGGCTCCTACCGTGGACGCGGCCATGGGCGTCGCGTGGACTCGAGGGATACCCGTGCTCTCTACGATACTCTCGATGGACTACCCTTATTTTTTGCCCCAGGACTTGCCTACAATTTTCGGAACACGAGAAATGTGGGAAGC
>CAZOOO010000005.1:4898-38220 GCA_964581435.1 uncultured Hyphomicrobiales bacterium
ATTTTTTGCCCCAGGACTTGCCTACAATTTTCGGAACACGAGAAATGTGGGAAGCTGCTAAAAGTCTCGGTAGAAAGGCCTTTTTGCTGGAGCCTCCCGTCGATACCGACATGTTTCGTCCGCATGCCGTTCCCGGTTCGACGGTTGCAATGATCCGGTCAGAGTGTCTTGCAGAAGAAGGCGACCTCTTAATTGTAGTTGTCGGGCGGTTAGCTGCTTCGCTCAAACTCGATGGCCTACTAACCCTGATTCAAGCGGTCGGAGACTTGTCGCACGACTACCCGGTTCGACTTGCTATAGTTGGAGATGGTCCGGTTCGCGATCAGATTCAACAGGCATCCGACGCGGTCAATCGATTTGCGAACCAAAAGGTGGTACATATGTTGGGGAGCCGGCACGATCCGTTGCCATATTACTCGTCGGCAGATGTAGTCGTTGGTATGGGGAGCTCGGCTCTGAGAGCGATGGCGGTGGGGAAACCGCTGCTTGTTCAGGGAGAAAAGGGGTTCTGGCGTATCGCGGATGAAAGTTCATCTCAGTTATTCCGGTCTCAGGGGTGGTACGGAATCGGCGACGGTGATCAGTCCGTCGAGCAGTGTGCCGCACAATTGCGAACCCTGATAACCGCGTCACCGATGCGCTTGCAGGAATTGGGTTGTTTCGGTCGAGATCTGGTTCGGCGAGAATACAGTCTCAGCGCTGCCGCTGAATATCTGGCTTTGATCTATAGGGAAGTCGTATCAATTCCAACTGTGTCGAGGGGGCGTGGGTTAGTCAACATCCTGAAATTGAACGCCGAGATCGCTAAGTATCACACTTCAATCAAGCTACCTTGGCTCCGAACTGCATCGCGCCGCTTGAGAGGATGCTAAGTCGTGGTGACGCCAACAGTGCAGCCGAGCTTCTCTGGCAGGGCCGCTGGAGGTGTGCTTTGGATGACTACCCAGAAGTGGTTTAGCAGGATCGGGGGCCTGGTTACGGTCGTCATCTTGACGAGGCTGCTCACGCCATCCGACTTCGGTCTGGTCGCGATAGCAATGTCGATCATCCCCTTCTTGTACTTGCTCGCAGACTTAGGCTTCTCTGCATATTTGATTCAGGCGGATGAACCAGGACCTGAGGATTACAGCACCGCATTCTGGTATTCTCTTTCCGCGGGAATCTTGCTTGCTGTTGTTCTTGGATTCTCAGGATACCCTCTACAGATTTTTCTCGACATAGATGGCGTGGTACCAATCATGTGGGCGCTCGCACCTGCGGTGGTGTTCGTCGCCTTAGGTTCTATTCCTGCCGCCATTCTACGTCGCGGTTTACGGTTCGACTTGATTGCCCGCCAAGCGATGATCGCCGGAACAGTCGGGCAAGTTGTGGCTATTGTTCTTGCTTTGAACGGTTTTGGAGTCTGGTCTCTAATATTGCAGACGGTAGTAACGCAATTGCTTACTACTCTTATGGTCTGGATATCGGCAAAATGGTTGCCTTCGGGAGCGTTCTGTATCGCGGAATTCCGCCGCATGGCTCTCTTTGGGTCGAACGTCGTCGCGGTTGAACTGGTCGCTCTTTGCAGAGTTTGGGCAGAGAATGCAATTGTCGCATCAGCGCTTGGCCTGAATGGACTTGGCTACCTTAGCGTTGCGCAACGACTTATCCAGGTAGCCCAGGAACTGACAGCAACTGCTATCGTTCCTGTGTCCACCGTTGTGTTCGCTCAAGTCCGCAAGGATCATAAGAGGCTGTTTTCGGCGTATGAAAGGGCGCAGTCAGTTGCCTATGCGATATTGACCCCAGTGATGGTGTTTATTGCTGTGTGCGCCCCGATAATCATACCGATGATTTTTGGTGGCCAATGGGCAGAAAGCATTGTGCCGGCGCAAGCGCTCGCTGTCGCGGGGATTCTTACGACAGGTGCGTCCTTGGACCATGGATTGCTGTACGGTTTGGGGCGCCCGGGAATATGGTTCGTTTATGCTGTAGCCATTGACGTTCTTACTGTGGCGACGACCTTCTTGATGGCGCCAAGGGGGCTTGGCGCCGTTGCAATGGGATTCGTGGTCGTCGCATTGTTTGCGACTATCGTCCGCTGGCCGCTCATAGGGTGGCAGCTTCGGATGTCTTGGGGGAGGCTTGCTGCCCAATTTGGACGGGCGGTTCTTCTTTCAGTAGCAACCGGCGCCGTGAGTACCGCGGCATACGTGGTGGCCGGCAGATATGGGAACATCATGACGCTATTGGCGACGGGCTTGGCTATAAGTCTCGGCTGGTTAGTTGCTGCCCGCCTTCTTTTTCCTTCAGTGCTGGACGAAGGGAATCGGTTAGCGCGTCTTCTCCTCGGTCGGATACGGAATAGGCCAACCGAGACACATGAATCCTCAACTCGATGAGTCCGCTGAAAATGCTCCGTTTGCGTGTGGCTCCCTTGTCTCTTCGTCCCCGAGTTTCAGTGGTAATTCCGTGCTACAATTATGCCTCCTACCTCGAGGCTTGCGTTGAATCGGCCCTGAAACAGCGCGATGTTGATGTGGACATCACCATTGTGGACGATGCGTCCACCGATGGTAGTGAACTCCTGGCACAGCGTATTTGTGATCGCGATCCGCGGGTTCGATTCGTCCGACACGAGAGGAATCTCGGACACTTGCGCACGGCCAACGAAGCGCTTCGCTCGGCGACTTCTGATTTCGTTGTCAAGCTAGATGCCGATGATCTCCTGACACCTGGTTCACTTGCCCGGTCCGCAGAATTGCTCATGTCGGATTCCGACATTGGCTTTGTGTATGGATATGCTCAAGCCTTCACCGGCGGCGCACCTGTGGTCTTGGACTCAAGAACACGATATTGGAATGTGTGGGCAGGAGGCGCATGGTTAAAGCGAGTTTTGCGTCGGGCCCACAACGTTATCGCTCAACCCGAAGTTATGATGCGAAAGCAGGCCCTGGCCGACGTGGGTGGAGAATACAGCGAGCTGCTTCCATGGGCGGAGGATTACCATTTGTGGCTTCGTTTGGCCGCTCGCTGGCGGGTAGGTTATATCGGAGGCAGCGTTCAAGGCCTGTATCGGGTTCATAGCCTTAGTCTCCAACGATCTGCAAAAGATCTGCATCTATCGGACCTTCGCGCGCGAGTCGACGCCACTAGGCTCTTCTTGGCTGGATCGCCGGAAAACATGCGTCTTTATGGTCGCGCCGCGTTAAAGGCGTTGGCGCGCGACACCCGGATTCTGCTCGCGGCGCGTCTGGAGCGCGAGGACGCACCCGAGGCCACAATTGCGGAATATAATAGAATATCACAAGAACTCGAACTTGAGTCGGCGACGAGCCGTGTACGCGGTCCCTTGACTTGGCAAGGACCAATGGGTCGAAAGTTACGTTGGCTCCGTGAAACAATCCGGTGGCGTCGCTGGAGATTGATTGGAATCTAGTTTAGCTAAAGAACTTTGAACTCCGCTCTGACGGAACCGAAGTATGATTTACATTGGTTCGATCTTCGGCATCAGATCATTTAGAAGACGCCGTTGCGATGCCATCGCCGCCATGATATTCGCTGACGCAATTTGCGCCGTACCTGTCGTAAAAGAAATACTGGATGGTTGGCGACTTGCCAGGGCCTAATAGATGTCAATTTTTGAAGTGCGAGCCACTCGGGAGATATTTCGATGTCCTCGACGGCCGTCCGAGCTATTTCCTTGTATTGTTCATAACTGACGTCTCCCTTGCTGTAAGCGCGGATCGCCTCCTCCAGCGCGTGGCGTGCTATTGCTTTCAGCGAAGAGCGCAGTAGCTCCTCCGCTTGCTCTAGTTCCTTTGCCTTTCCGTTGAAAAGGGTTCTGAAGGCGTCTCGTCGCTCCACGAGATCACGCACGAGATTTACTTCTCGACTCGAAAGGCTTTCTGCATGTTCGCGATGCCATGCCTGATCAGCACCGTGAATATACGCGACGTCGGAAAACGCCGATATACGAAGCCACATTTCCATGTCGTGAGTATGCGCCAGGGGCTGTTGTCCGCCGACGATATCGACGATCGATTTGCGCATAAGAACTTCAGGCGAGGTTATTACATTCAGCGCATCACGACAGCGGTCGGCCAACCATGTTTTGCCTGGCCACACGGTCCACGTCGTCGGTTTCAGGCGCGCCCTTGGCAAAGTCGCGTCGGAGAAATGCAAGGGGTGCCCATAGACGAGACCAACGGAGGGAAAATGCTGAGCTACGGCAACAGATCGTTCGAGCGAACCCGGCGTTAAGAGATCGTCGGCATCCAGTCGGACCAGAAATTCCCCTCGTGCAACGGCAAGCCCATCATTGAATGTCGCGACAGGCCCAGTATTCACTTCATGAACAAGAAGATGGATTCGATTGTCCGCGGCAGCTAGCTTGTGTGCCACCTCTACACTGTCATCTGTTGATGCGTCGTCCACGATGACGATGTCAATGGCGACGCCTTGCTGAGCAAGCACGCTATGGACGGCATCTGGTAGATAGCGGCCATAGTTAAAGTTGGGAATGATGACGGTTACCGTTGCGCCGGGCGACATGGTTTGCCGCGCGTTGAGAAATTGGGTCCGACCGATTCCTCGGGTTCCGGAATAACCAACTCTGCCTGCTATTGTATCCGGCTCTAACGTTGTGACCATATTCGTAGATGCCCCGGCCTCACATGGACGGCGCTCACGCGCGTAGCTCCGTACGCACGATGTCCGCCACGCGTACCTGATCGTCGTTCGTCATCTGCGCATAAAGTGGCAAGAGAATCGTGCGATCCTGCGCGAGTTCTGATTGTCGCAGGCCATGACGAGGTTTCTCACCCGCATAGGCTGGCTCCCGGTGCGAGCACATGATTCCACGCCGCGTTGCGATGCCCTGATCGAGCAGGGATTGCATGATTTCCCGTTGATCAACGTGATCGGGTAAACGGACACAATAGCTTTGCCAGTTCGAGCGGACCCAATCCGGTTCGGATGGAAGACGCAGTCCTTCGATATTGCCGAGCAATTCCGCATATGTTGCGGCAAGCGCCCGGCGGCGGGTAACGATGTCATCAAGCTTTTTGAGCTGCTTGCGGCCGATGGCCGCCTGCATATCGGTCATCCGATAATTGAATCCGACGTCGAGGTACTGTTCGAAGATGACCTGCGACGCGCCATGCCGAACCGTGTCCGGCACGCTCATGGCGTGCTGCCTCAGCAGTTTGAACTTGCGGTCGAGTTCCGGCTCCGAGGTGGTCAGCATGCCGCCTTCGCCGGTGGTGATGACCTTTCTTGGATGAAAGGAAAAGCATGTGATCTGGCCGTGCGCCTTTCCGACCCGCTCCCAGTTCCCGTCCACCCGGATTTCGCTGCCGGCCGCGCAGGCCGCGTCCTCGATCAGCACCAGGTTATGCCGGCGCGCCAGCGCCACCAAGGCCGGCAGGTCGCAAGGCATGCCCATCTGGTGAACGGCAATAATGGCGCGCGTGCGCGGTGTAATTGCCTCCGCGACCTTGAGCGGGTCGATATTGTAGGTGTCGGGATCGACATCGACAAAGACCGGCGTCGCTCCGCAGTATCTCACACTGTTCGCGGTTGCGATAAACGAATGGCTTGCCGTGATGACCTCGTCACCGGGACTGATGTTGATCGCGACCAGCGCGAGATGAAGGGCGGTCGTGCAGTTCGAAACCGCGGTCGCATAGGGAGCGCCGACGAGAGCGGAGAATTCGCTCTCGAACGCGGCGACCTGCGGGCCCTGCGAGACCCAGCCTGACAACACAGCGTCGCGAGCTGCATTCGCTTCCTCGTCGCCCAGGAACGGTAATGCTATCGGGATCACGAAACGGCGGCCTCCTTCTGCCGGGGCGTCGCCGAGGATGAGAGCTCGCTGCGCCACCATGCGACGAGCTGTTCCAGTCCTTGTTCGAGCGGAATCGTGGAACGGAAGCCAAGCAACTCTTCCGCTTTCGCTGTCGAGGCCAGACGGCGGGGAACGGGATTGACGCTACGCTCCGGGGCGAATTCCGGGGTGAGGCCGCCTCTACCCATGACAGAAGTCAGCGCCGCCGCGAGCTGCGCCAGGCTGGTTTCGGTTCCGCTGGCCACGTTGAACACCTGATCTGTGGCGCTCGATTTGGCGCCGAAAATATTGGCGCGGGCGACATCCCTGACATGAATGAAGTCCATGGTCTGCTGGCCGTCGCCGAAGATGATCGGCGGCAGGCCCGCTTCCAGCCGTTCCATCCAGCGGATCAGGACTTCCGTATACCGTCCGTGAATGTCCATGCGTTCGCCGTAGACATTGAAATATCTGAAGGCAACGTAGTCGAGCTTATACATGTCGTTGAAGGTGCGGAGCAGGCCTTCGTTGAAGGCCTTCGCCGCGCCGTAGAGCGTGCGGTTGTCATATGCGTTGTGATGCTCCGTCGTCGGGAATTCATCAGCCATGCCATAGACCGACGCCGAGGACGCGGCGATCATTTTCTCGATGCCATGCTGGACGCAAAGCTCGAGCAAATCATAGGTGGCCTGAACCATGACCTCCATTGCGAGACGGGGTTCGGCTGCACAGTGCGTGATCCGCAAAGCCGCCTGGTGAAACACGATGTCCGCATCCTTCACCAGCGCCGTCATCAGTTTGTTGTCGCGGATATCACCTTCGATCAATCGGACAGGGCCGCGTGTAAGGGCGCTCTTCAGGTTTTCCGGGCGCCCGCGCACCATGTTGTCGATGGCGACGATTTCCCGGCAATCTTCCTCGCACAGGAGGTCGACGATATGAGAGCCGATAAATCCGGCACCGCCAGTGATCAGGATTCGCTTTCCCTTCAAGTCGGCCACATTATACTCCACTTGTAATTCGATGAATGCCGCTTCGTTTTGGACGAAGCGACAGAACGGGTGCTAGGCCGCGAGAGCCGGCAGTGCCTTTTCCAGTTCCGTCGCAACCACGTCAACCTGCTCGGGCTTGAGCTCGGCGTAGATCGGCAACGATAGAAATTGTTTCGAAAGCGCTTCGGTCACCGGGAGCGAGCCGACGCCGTGGCCGGCATCGGCGTAGGCCTTCTGCAGATGTACGGGAATGGGATAATGGATGCCGGTGCCGATTCCCGCAGCCTGTAGGGCAGCCTGTGCTTCGTCGCGTCGGGCGAGAGTCACTGCGTAGACGTGGTAGACGTGCCTGCGGTTCGCCGGTGACGCCGGTCGCCGACAGGGCAGTTTCTGCAGCAACCGGTCATACTGCGAGGCGACCGCGCGGCGGCCCTCCGTCCATGCCTCGATGTAGTTCATCTTTACGTTGAGAATGGCGCCTTGAATGCCATCCATGCGATAATTATAGCCGCGCAGAACGTGATTATACTTGGACTCCTGGCCCCAGTCGCGAAGTAGAGAAATGCTCTTCGCATAGTCGGCGTCGTTGGTGACCACCGCACCGCCTTCGCCATATGCGCCGAGGTTCTTGCCGGGATAGAAGCTGAAGCAGCCGAGATCGCCGATCGACCCGGCGCGCCGGCCTTTGTATTCCGCGCCATGAGCTTGCGCGGCGTCCTCGATGACGACGAGGCCGTGACGTCGGGCGATCTCCATGATGGGATCCATGTCGGCCATCAGTCCGTGCAGATGGACAGGAAGGATCGCCTTGGTCCGCGGCGTGATCGCGGCTTCGATCGCCGCCGGATTTATCGTCCACGTCTCGGGATCGACGTCGACGAAGACCGGCTTGGCTCCGGCGTAAAGGATAGCCGCCGTAGTCGCGACGAACGTTAGCGATACGGTGATGACCTCGTCGCCGGTCCCGACGCCGGCCGCGAGAAGGGCCAAATGCAGGGCCGATGTCCCGGTGTTCACCGCAAGACAATGTTCGACGCCGCAATAGGGCGCGAAGCGCCTCTCGAAGGCGGCGACTTCCGGGCCCTGCACGTACTGGGTGCTATCGATGGCGCGCAGCACGGCGGCATCGATCTCGGACTTCATTTGCAGGTATTGTGCTTTCAGATCGAGAAAGGGGATCAAGGAAATAATCCTATGCAGGAGACGCCTGTTGGGAGCGACATTTATTTCTGAAACAAAAACCAAACTACACAATTTAAAGAATAATAACAGAATAAATTAAATGCCGGTGGTCGGCGGGCGGGGTATTCCCGCAGGTGTGATTAATATGGAAAGCTCGCGCCGTCAGGCAGGCGCATCGATTCTGGATTTGACGGATCGGGCCGGAACGCCGGCGACGACATCGCCCGGTGCCACATCCCGGGTGACGACGGCGCCCGCGCCGACAATAGCGCCATCGCCGATCGAGATGCCGCATAAAATCGTGGCGTTGGAGCCGACCGACGCCCGGCGTCCGACCCGGGTCGGCTCAACCTGCCAATCGGCAGCCCCCTGCGGGCGGCCGTCCTCGGTCGTGGCGCGCGGGTACTTGTCATTGGTGAACATGACGCCGTGCCCGATGAAGGCCTCATCTTCGATCGTGACGCCCTCGCAGATGAAGGTGTGCGACGAGATCTTGCAGCGCGCGCCGATCCTGGCGCCGACCTGAATTTCCACAAAGGTTCCGATGCGGGTTTCATCTCCGATGGCGCATCCATAGAGATTCACCAGGTCAGGATGGAAGATGCGAACGTCGCGCCCAAGTTGAACGTCATCCTTGATCGGCATCGGCAGCTCCGGTTCGATTATGTACTTCTCCAGTTTCCCGGAGAAATGTTCTATCGCACAGCATTGCGCCGCGCGGGTAGTGTAAATTTCAACTTGCAGATGCTCGAATATCGCGCAGCCTGCTGCTGCAGCAGCAAGGGGGGTCGCTATCAATCCCAGCAGCCGACATATTGCCGCGCCGAAGCAGGCGAGGGCGAGTCGGATGATAGGTTGAATCATTTGAAGCGACGTGAGCGCGGCGCAGACGGTGGCGGTTGTCACGCTGGACAAGCGTCACCAGCACGCTTTTGGAGATTGCGCGATGAACGTCCCCCGGTCCGATATCAAGGCGCCTGCTGACAAAATAGACGGCCGAGAAGGCTTGCAGCGGCGGGGTCAAAAGCGCGGATGCTGCGATTGCCTCGATACTGATGGACGGGGGAGGCGGCAGAAATCAGTAGCAGGGAAGGCGGCCGCGAGATGAGCGACGGGATCGACGCATCGCGTATATGCCCCGCTACGACCAGTACCGGATAAGTGAAGCTGGTTGCGAACCGCGCAAGATTTGCAATGCACCGAAACTGCGCCGGCTGGACGATCTCCAGTCATGTCGTGCCGGGCCAGATCAGGATAAAATGCCAGAACCACGCCGCGTAGTCGAATGCTGATGGTGCTGAGCGTAATCGAAGGCGGCCTGACGAAGGCTGCGGCTGCGCTCCGCTTCAACGTTACGGCGAAGACGGTCGCCAAATTGGTGGAACGGTTCGCGCGAAGGGCGAATGGGAGTTCGTCCATGTTTGCATCGATGTCTGTATCGACGATGCGTCCGGATTGCGCTCAGCGGGTCATGAAGAGCAGGCGACAAGGTTACGCCGTAGCCTTCCCAAGGTGGCCGTCGCCTATTACTCCAGCCTGTGTGTCACCGTTGGGCGGGTGATGACCGGTAACGGCGCCTGCTACAAATCCTTTGCCTTACGCGAAGCCTGCAAGAGGTTCGGTCTCGGGCACCGAAGCCGCGCATCCAATTAGATGACCAATTCGGTGTTGAATTATCGGTATCATTCTGTGAGCCTATTCTTTCCTTTACTCCAGGTCATGCAGCGAGTTGCGGCCGGAACAGGACGTCGACGCCATAGCCCGTCGAGTTGTACGAACTGGCCGGGAATAGGCTCGAACTCCCATAAGCGTACACGCCGTTGCCGCCGATTAACGAGGACGACGGAGCTGTCAGCGGTCCGTTCGTAATGGAATTGTTGAACAGGCCGGGATCGGCCGCGTAGTTCCCTGAGCTGTGATATGAAGCGACGTACGTCGTATTGGCGTTGATCGCAACGGGCGATGCGAATTCCACTTGTTGCCAGCCGCTTGCTGTTTCGTTGGTGAACGTCGCCGTCGCCAGCAATGTGCCGTTGGCGGTCCAGAGGTTGCCGACATGAGTGCCAACGTCCTGGGCACTCTTGTAAAAACGGATGCCGGTGATCTGCCCGTCGCTCGATGCTCGGAACCTCATGCCGAGCTCAACCGGATTCGGGTCCACAACCGAGGTCAACGCTGGTGCGTAACTCGGGTCGAACAGGCCTACGACTTGCGAAGACGCCGGATTGATGGAAAGGCTCGCCGTCGCGGTTGCTGTGCCGCCCCGCCCGTCAGAAATCGCGTAATCAAAAGAGGCCGAGCCGTTGTATCCGGCGTCGGGCGTGAAAGTGATCGTGTTGGTCTGTGGGTTGAACGTGGCGACGCCATGTGAGCTGTTGCTGACGCCTGTCACCGACAATACATCGCCATCCGGATCGCTGTCATTGGCGAGAAGTGCCGCAACGGGGATCGTGAGGATGGAGTCTTGCGTGGCATTGAAGCCGCTGTCGTTTGCGGCGGTCGGCGATTGATTGCCGCCTGAGGTCGCCGGGTTGAACATCACATCGACCCAATAGTTGCTGGCGCCGTAGCTGCTGTTGGGGAACAGGTTGGTGTTGCCATAGGCATAGACGCCATTTTGAGATCCCGGCGCGCTCAACGGCCCATTCGTATAGGTGGCGTTGAAAAAGTCGCTCGTCGACGTGTAATGACCGTTGCTATGATAGCTGGCGACGTAGGTTGTCCCGGCTGTAATCGCAATCGGATTATTGAATGTAACAGTCTGCCAGCCGCTGGAGGTCTCGTTGGTGAAGGTTGCAGTCGCCAGCAACGTGCCGGAGCTGCTCCATAGCGATCCGGTATGGGTGCCGGTATCGTTGGTGCCCTTGTAATATTTAATACCGGTGATCGCGCCGTCGCTCGAAGCCACGAACCTGACGCCAAGATTGACTGGAACGTTGTCTGGATCGGAGAGCGAGGTCGGGGTGCTTGAAGGCGAGAACAGACTCACGGTCAGAGGCGTTACGTTGAGGTGTGCTGTCGCACTCGCGCTGCCGCCGCGGCCGTCCGACACCATATACTGGAAACTTGCCGCTCCGGTGTAGCCGGCGATCGGAGTGAATGACACAGTATTGGTTTGCGTGTTGAAGGTCGCTGTTCCATTGACCGAGCTGCCGTCGACGATTCCGGTGATGGTCAGCGTATCGTTGTCGGGGTCAGTGTCGTTGGCGAGCAGCGAAGAGGCCGGGATCGCCAGGGTCGAATCCCGAGAAACCGTCAGACCGTTGTCATCGACTGCAACCGGCGGCTGATTTGGGGGCGCATTGACGTTCAGGCTCACGGTGGTGCTTGCGGTGCCGCCGTTGCCGTCGGAGATGGTGTACATGAACGATGCAGGCCCCGTGTAGCCTGCGGTGGGCGTAAAAATCACCGCGCCGGTTTGAGCGTCGAATGTCGCTGTTCCGTTGATGCCTCCATTGGCTCCGGTAATGACCAATGTGTCATTGTCCTGATCGGTATCGTTGGCCAGCAATGTCGCGGCCGATATCGAAAGCGGGATGCCTCGTATCGTCGTGAAGCCGCTGTCGCTGACGGCAACCGGAGGATGGTTGTTCGACGGCAGGATCGTCAGGCTGACGGTGGCGGTGGCGGTGCCTCCGTTGCGATCGGAGATGGCGTAAGTGAACGAAGCCGGTCCGGTGTAACCAGGCGTCGGCGTGAAAGTCACCGAATTCGTGTTCATGATATAGGCGGCGGTGCCGTTGACCCCGACACCGGCGCCGGTGATGATCAACGCATCGCCGTCAGAATCCGTATCGTTGGCCAGCAGCGTCGCCGCCGCGATCGTCAGTGTGTTGTTCTGGGGCGTGGTGAAGCCGCTGTCGTCGTTCGCAACCGGGACATGATTGGCGCTGCCGCCGCCCTCCGAACTGTAGATCACGTCGACCCAATAGTTGGTCGCATTATAAGAACTGTTCGGGAAAAGGTTGCCGCTGCCATATGCGTATAGACCGTTGCTGCCGGCCGGTGCGGTCAGGACGCCGCTGACGTGGCTGGTAGCGAAGTAGTTGGCCGTCGAAGCATAGTGGCCGTTGCTTTGATAGCTCGCCACGTAGGTGGTCCCGGCGGTGATAGTCACCGGATCGGCGAATGTGGCGATCTGCCACCCGCTAGTCGTTTCGTTCGCGAATGTGACAGTGGCCAACAGCGTGCCTGTGCTGGTCCACAAAGAGCCGGTGTGCGTGCCAGTGTCGCTCGCGCCCTTGTAGTATCTAATCCCCTCGATAACGCCGTTGGCGGCTGACGTGAACCGTACGCCGAGGTTGACGGGAACGTTATCCGCATCGGATAGTACGGCAGGGACATCCGAGCTTGAGAACAGCGAGACGCTGTTCTGGAGATCGAGAACGTCCATGTGAACGAACGCGGATCCGGTGCCTCCGCGACCGTCAGATATAGCATAGCCGAAGCTAGCCGGTCCGACATATCCCGGACTCGGCGTGAATGTGACGATGTCGGTTGCGCCGTTGAACGAAACGGTTCCGCCTACTGCTGCGCCGACGCCGCTGATCGACAGAATGTCGCCATTGGGATCGATATCGTTGGCTAAAAGCGTCGCTGCAGAAAACGTGATCGGTGTGTTCCGGATCGCGGTGAAGCCGTCGTCGTTGTAGCCGACAGGCGGCTCATTGACGGTGCTGGCGTTACTGAAGATGACGTCGATCCAGTAGTTGACGCCATTCGATGCTGCTGTCGGAAACGCGTTGGCAAGGCCGTAGGTATAATAGCCGTTACCGGCAGTTACAGTGAGGGGACCGCTGGTATGGGTAGTCGTGAAATAGTCTGGGCTATTAGCGTAGTGCCCGTTGCTGTGATAGCTCGCAACGTATGTCGTGCCGGCCTGGATCGAAATCGGATTGGCGAATGTAACGGTCTGCCAGCCGCTGTCGGTCTCCTGCGTAAAGGTCGCGGTGCCCAGCAGCGTGCCGGTGCTGCTCCACAGTGAACCTACATGCGTGCCGCCGTCGCCGATGCTCTTGTAATATCTGAGGCCGACGATCGTTCCCGATTGACTCGAGGAAAAGCTGACGCCGAGAGTGACGGCGTCGACGTCGCTATCGGTCAGGGTTGTCGGAGCGCTTGACAGCGAGAAGAGCGATACCGTGGGAGCCGGATCCACGGTGATGACAGTACCCTGCTGAGGAGCCTCCATGTTGACGTTGTCGTCGACAGCGCGGGAACGAATATCGTAGGTGCCGCCGGTTACCGGAACGAATGTGTAGCTCCAGTTCTCGTAGCCGGTTGCGCGATGCCAGGTCGTTCCGCCGTTAGTCGAAACTTCGACGACGGCGACCACTCCGCCCCCGGCATCCGTAGCCGTACCGGTGATCGTGATCGGTTGTGCCGCGGTGTAGGAACCGCTTGTCGAGGGAGAGGTGATAACGGACGTCGGCGCGATATGGTCGGTGGATTGCGAGGCGACCACGAGGCTTTGCATCAGCGTCTGCGGCTGAACGCCCATATCCGCGAACAGGTTCACCATGGCCTGTTGGACGTTGGGATCGGTCGGGGTGTCCTCGTTATCGTGATGTGAATCGAGACCCCAGCTCCAATAGACCGTTCCGGCGCCGAACACCAAGGCTCCGCTTGGAGCGCGGTAGAGGGTCAAACTGTGCGTGGCCGTACCCGGCCCGGTCGTATTGCCGTTGTCGAGCAGCAGGGTATTGACGTCAAGCGTCGTGGACGAAAGGTTGATGAGGCCAGCGGGGCGAAAACCGTTATCCAAATCGGAGTCCCACTCGTAACCGAGCAGATTAGGGACCAACGAATAGACTTGACCCGGCTGAATGTCTGCGACTTGGGTATTGGACCAGAAGCGGAAGTTGGAAAGATCGTACGGAATCTTAATCGTGTCGAGCCGATAGGAATCGACGGTGAATATGGTGCCGGTAAGATTGTTCTCGGGTAGGCCGGCGCCCCATTGCGGGTCGCGCCATGTTCCGGTCGTGTTCCCGGGATCGGAGTCGGCATTATCCCAGGTTTCCTTGTAGGAGACCATCGTTTTATAGGGCGTGCCGCTGCCGTCGATGCTCGATTCCCAGCGGATCTGCCAATACATCTCATTGCCGCTGAGGAATGCGAGATTGACGCCGGCATCGCGCGCGGCCTCGACGTTTGAACGCTGCTCCGCAGACCAGTACTCATCGTGGCCGACCGACAGAAAAATCTGGCTGTTCAGGAGCTGTGTGCCGTCACGAGCGGTGTCGATGCCGGAGATGTAGTTGACATCGTAGCCGTTCTGTTCAAGCCATCGGATTGTCGGATACTCGACGCCGAAGAGGAAATCCTGTGGACCTGCTGCATAGCCGCCGTCACGGGTGATGATCGGGCGGTTGTAGCTTACGGCACTGGCGCGACCTTCCCGGCCGCTTTGGTCCACGCCGCCATACAGGTTGTAGCCGCCCCACCAATTATAGGCCTGCCACGTCGTATCCGACGTTTGGAACGTGATGTCGCTCGGAGCTTCGTCGTCCCGAACGATAAAGGGAATGATGTTCTCCCCACCGGTATCGAGGCGTGTCAGTTTGGCGAAGTAGACACCGGACACCGCGTCGAGGGGAACATCCCAGGATGCAGACACCGACCAGTTGCCGGCGTCGACGAGTTTCGTCGTCGGGTCAAAGACTGGTACCGGCTGAATCTGCACGGTAGAAAGCGATTGATTGATGGTATCGACCCTGCGGGCGCCGTCGCCATTGTAATAGCCGACCCGGTAGATATCGATTCGGTAGTTGGTGGCGTCGGTATTGATCTTGAAGTCAACGCGCTCCCCGTGATCGACGGTGAACTGCGCGGCGAATCCCTCAATGCTGCGGTCGCCCTGATCGATCAGCCACTCGCTCTCGGGCGTCCCCTGCTTCATGTTCTCGAGCACGATCGCATTGGGCGTTATGTTTTGCGCGGTCGTATTGAATGTCGCCGTCGTCGTCGCCGCGATCTGCATTAGCAACGGAGCCGCTTGGGCATCCGTGCTCGAGTCTGGCGAGGACGATTGCTGCATCCCCTCGGGTGTGAGGGGCGTGAACATCATGGTCGGCAGGCTGAAGGCGCCAGCATCGGCTGCGGTATTAGTTGAATTGTAATATTCGAGGACCTTCGGCGCGTAGCCTGAGGGCATGCCGCTCTCGCCCGGGGAGCCACCCGTGCGAACCGAGCAGACCGTGCAGGCTCTGCCGGTGCAGGAGCCACATGGTGAGGTAAGAGCTTGCTGTTGCCACTGGGTGCTCCACGCTTCGATCGCGGAACGCGCGTCTTCTGTTGCTCCTGTCGTGCCCATAAATTCGACCTCGAAAAGCGCTCGCCAAAATCCGTAAAAGCTTACTCATAAACTCTTTCTTAACCAGACGCCATCTGAAAATTAAATCGATTTTATTCTGTTGAAATAAATCCGGCTGGCGTGTTTGCAATCGACGTTTCAGAAAGGGCTCCGGGACGGTGATCCGCGATATAGGTTATCTACCTGATGTTGGAGACTTTTCTTATCGACCGCTGTCGTCGCCGACGGTGGAGCCATCGATGGCTGTCCTTTGTAGGTTTCCGAGCTTAGATCGGGATATCGCGATGGATGTGATGTGAAGCCCAATGATGGTACGGACTTCAGAGATTGCGGGGGCAAGGGACCGCGAGGCGGGATGCTCAACCGATCAGCCTGCCACTCCAGCGAGAGGTGTCCGTGCACCTTTCGTCTTTCGCTTTCGTGTCTTCTCCTTCCGCGTCCTTCATCGATACCAGCGTTTTGGAATCGCGTTGACGTGGATTCTCTATCAGCGAGTTCTGTCGACGATCCGATGTCATCAGCCGATCCGTTTTCGATGCAATCGGACAGGGCGCAACTATTTACGACACCGTGCCCGTGCTGGGCGATGTGCGCCATGCCCGGGTTGGATCTGGGGCATTTGGATGGATCCGGTGGAGGACCCGAGATCGGCGACCGGTATTCGATTTATCTGCCGGGATTCAGATTTATACCCATCATACTGTTGAGGCGTCTTTACGAACTCCCACAGCGTCAGGATGAAATCCTGGTGCTGGTGCCGTCCAAGCCATGGCATTCGGCAGCCGCCCGTAAAAATCTCACAAGCCGTTGAAGGGGATTAACTTCCCGGTTGGAGAATGATTGAGATTGCAAACCCGAACTGCTTTGCCGCTTCCGTCGTCGAACCGGTCATCGGTTACCTCAGGTCCGGACGTCGCATGGACCGCAACCACTTCTGGCACCGTCAGGGCGATGCCGCCGATGATGTGCCCGCCGCAATCCTGATCGCGGCATCACCCTTTCTACTGCTACTTCCACGCGCGGGTTCCGTCTGGCCGACAGTTTTTCCCTATGGAACTTGTTCCGCAAAAGGTGCAGTTGATACAACTCGTTAATTAAGTTTGTCCTGCGAAGTCTAATCGTCGCAAGACGCTGATCTGGAGACATGTTGTCGTTCCTTCATCGGCGGTAGTACTGTCGCCGAAGTTAGTCTTCGGACCGGATTTGAAGGTTCAAAGCTGCTTAAGTTTCTGGTGGTCCGATTCTAACATCGGCATCCCGTTGCGGCAGGGGTTTCCTGCAAATGTTAGAATCAAAGGACCACTAGCAAATATGGGTTTCTAGTGGAGTTTTGGATCTGACATTCGCTTCTCGCGTTCGATGCAAACTGGGTAGCGAATGTCAAATCCACTCCACTAGCGATGCCTATCGAAGCTGAGCGGATTGTTATTGGACTGTTATCTGAGCCGTGGGGGTGTTGCGGCGAGAGTGACGACGGCGAAGTGTTGTCTCGCGGTTTTCTCGAAACGGGTTGCGCCGCGACGGGATTTCTTGGGCTTGGAAAGGCGGCATTTAATGAGGCGGCGCCGAAGTCACCGGCTTCAGTCGGTGGAGCGTTCACTGAGTCGATGACCTGGGAGACTACAATTCTTAATAAGCTGATTTTTCGCAGGATGCGCTTTTTGGTGCCATGTCCAAGCCGTCTCGATGATCGTTAACAGGTCCGAGAAGTTTGGAATGAATCCGAGTGTTTCGCGTGCGGCGGAAGGATCCGCGACAAGGTAGGTGGGATCACCCGGTCGGCGTTGCTTGACCGTATGTGGCACGTCCCTGCCTGTGACATGTTTAATGGTCGCCAGGATCTCGCGTACGGAGAAACCGGAGCCCGTACCCAGATTGAAGCTTCCGCCCGGATATCCTTCCTGTAGCAGTTTCAAAGCAGTTACATGGGCCGCGGCGAGATCGTTGACATGGATGTAGTCGCGGATCGCCGTCTTGTCCGGCGTATCGTAGTCATCTCCGAATATGGCGAAGTCATCAATATATCCTTGGAGCGCCATCATCGCTCGCGGGATAAGGTGGGTTTCGTTGGCGCGCCATTCTCCGATATCACCGGCCGGATCAGCGCCGCTTGCGTTGAAATAGCGCAGACAGAATGCTCCGAAGCCATAGGCGGCCCGATAGTCCGATAAGATACGTTCAATCATCCATTTCGATGCGCCGTACGGATTGATTGGATCGCAGGGAAAGTTCTCGGCAACAGCCTTGCTGTCAGCATTGCCATATACGGCTCCCGTGGAAGAGAATACGATACGACGGCATCCGGCCTCACGCATCGCTTGTAATAGCGAGAGCGTGCCAACAACGTTGTTCATGTAGTAGGTTTGCGGATTGACGACGGAATCGCCTACCAAGCTTGCGGCCGCAAAGTGAATGACGGCCGTGACATTGTATTTTTTTAGAGCGGCAACAATTAGTTCTTTCTGAGCAAGATCGCCTTCCACCATCTCAGTCCGGACAAAGCTGCGATGACCCGTCGAGAGGTTGTCGTATACAATCGGTTCATAGCCCGCCGCTCCGAGCGCGCGGCAACAATGAGATCCAATGTAGCCCGCCCCACCGGTAACGAGAATGCATGCTTTGCTCATCTTATTATCTCTGCGGATATTTGCTCTGAAAAATTGCTGGATTCGATGAAACCGAGTTTTTCCCGCTGGACGCAGCCAAAGAAAATCCCGTTCAAAACCCGTCGATTATACACCGGTGCAACGCTCCGCGATTCGGGACATGAGTGTGGTCAGAATTTCGTTTCATTTTCTCTGCGGGTCCTTAAATCGAACTTCCGGACCCAAGCCACACTGGATTCACAGAGTTGCTAGCGTCCTCCTTGATTTGACGCGTTGTCTTCACGCGAACCTGATTCATCCTCCGGTCAAGCCCGAGGGCATGCTTCGCTCGAAAACGCTATAGCTTGATCGTGGCCCTTGAGATCGCGCAGTCTCACTCTAATCTTCTTTGGTCATCGGTCCTTAACGGGTCCGGACGGCGCTGCGCCGTGACTTTCCTCAAGACCGTGATTGCTTGTTGCGCAATCCCCGGCATTGCGGTCGAGCCTGTGACGGCCTGCAACGAATCCTTTGCTTCTCGCAACGCCTGAAAGCGCCGCTGATTTGCCGTTCTGTCCGCGAGCCAAAGCGTTCGTCTATAAGGTGAGCCATGGCTGTTTCTTGGACCCGCGCCGAATCCTTCATGGCGAGCTTACGCCTCATCCCTCGAATGGTGGCCATTTCAAAGGAAAGCTTGTGATGTTGGGTAACGATCTGGGCGAGCGAAAGAGTGAGGAAGGCCTGTCTGGCCTGATCAGTCGAGGCGGCACTCATGGCACTACTCACTAAAAGCACCCCTGTCACCGGTATGTGTCTCACGGTGCCTCTTAAGGTTCAATGCGACGTAAGCACTGGCCCCAGGGGAAAACTCTATCCTCCGACGATCCAAACTTCGGTCTCAGAACAGGAAACTCAGGATTCTCCTTCAGGCCGGCGGAGAAAAGGCTTTAATGCCTGTTTGAACGCCGGGTTGGGCGGGGTTCGGGTATTGCTGCGAATATGGTTCACCCTTCGTATGTGGGCACGCAAGCAGCGAGGCCGAATGGCCAGGATCGCCCGGGAGACCAAGCGCTATCCATCTGACAGGACGGACGAGGAATGGGAGCGGATCGCGCCGCTGATGCCGAATCCCGGACGCCGAATCCGACGCCGGCGGGCGGCTGTTGATAGTCAATCTGACGACCGCCGACACCGCTTGCAACCGCAGTTGATGAACAGGGCCACCCATCCGCGTGCCACACGGATTAATTTTGAGTTCCTTTTTAAATCGATCCCTGATATTCAAGTGTCCAGTTCGGTACGAAATCTATGATCTCGATTGTTGTTCCAGCCCACAACGAAAGCTCCGTCATCGCACGGAATTTGAACGCATGGGTGAATCATGCGGACCCAGGCGAACTGGAAATAATTGTTGTTTGTAATGGGTGTACTGACAATACGTCAGAGATCGCCAGACGGTTCGGACCGGCCGTTCGTGTTATTGAGTCCGACGTGGCGAGCAAGACGCATGCATTGAATCTTGGTGACAAATCCGCTCACGGTTTTCCACGTATTTATGCCGACGCTGATATTATCCTGACAGTCGATGCGATCCGAGCCCTGGTGCATCGTTTGGACCGGGGTGACGTACTCGTAGTCGCCCCTACGGCAGATGTTAATCTAACTAACTGCTCGTGGCTGGTACGTAGATACTTTGAGATTCGCGCGCAATTGCCATCTGCGAAAGAAGGCATTGGCGGCTCAGGCGTATATTGTCTATCAGAATCCGGGCGAGAAAGATTCGCCCAATTTCCAGACGTCATCGCAGATGATACTTTCGTCCGCTTGCAATTTAAGCCTCATGAGCGAGCGACACTTGCAACAGTCAAATCGACGGTATTCCCCGCCTGTCGTATCCGGCAGCTTGTTGCAGTACGAACCCGCGCTTACGCCGGTACGTTCCAACTCTCCCGCTGTTTTCCCGAGTTGGAATCAAACAAGGCCCGGTCCAACGACCGGGCTTTGATGTGCCTTATATTTAATCCCAGATATTGGTTGGGCCTTTTCGCCTATTTCTACGTAAATATTGTCGCTCGTATCAGAGCGAGGGTGTCGCTGCTGCGGGGCTCATCACGATGGGCGCGCGACCTGAGTTCGAGGGTCTATATCACGAACACGAAGGCGGAGCCCAGTTAACCCCAATCGGGTTTTCGTTTATGTGTAAGCTTTTTGATATTGATTATTTTTGTTCATTTAATTATTATTCGATTGTTATATTTTTTTCCTATTATTGAGATTCGAATGAGCGCGTTTCATCCCGCAAAGATTTTCGGACGTGCGGCCGCGGCACGCCAGAAATTGTTGGCGGTTTCGTCAGGTGGCGGTCATTGGGTGCAGTTACTGCGCATCGGCACTGCTTTCGAAAGCTGCGACGTGACCTTTGTGACGACCCACGAATCCTATCGATCCCAGGTGAACGGCCATCGGTTTTTGACCGTAACCGACTCCAATCTTTCCACGAAATTGCGTCTTCTCAAGACAGCAGCCGAAGTGGCCTGGATCATCTTGACAGAGCGTCCCGATATTGTCGTCTCGACCGGCGCCGCACCTGGCTATTTCGCTTTACGCCTGGGCCATCTCATGGGGGCAAAGACAATCTGGCTGGACAGCATCGCGAATGTCGAGCGGCTGTCGGTATCCGGCCGTCGGATCGGCCGCTGCGCAGATCTGTGGTTAACCCAGTGGCCGGATTTGGCGAAAGCCGGCGGTCCATATTACGTGGGTTCCGTACTATGATTTTTGTCACCGTCGGCACGCAAGGGCGCTTCGATCGCCTGATCCGGGCAATCGACGAATGGGCTGGCATGCGTGGCCGCGCAGACATTTTTGCCCAGACCGGTCCGTCCGACTTTCGTCCCAAGCACATCCGTTCCGCGCCGTTCATCGGTGCTGACGAATTCAGACGGCACGTTGAAGTCACCAGCCTGGTCGTCGCCCATGCTGGGATGGGATCGATCATTACCGCCCTCGAACTCGGCAAACAGATTCTCGTGATGCCGCGCCGCGCCGATCTCGGCGAGCACCGCAACGATCATCAAATCGCGACCGCGCAACGACTCTCCGCGCAGGGCTGCATTCTCCTCGCGATGGATCAACAGGAACTCCACGAGAAGCTCGATCGACTCCAGAGTCCGGCCGGTTCGGAGCGACTGAGTGTCGAAGCGTCTCCAGATCTGATCCGCACCATTCGGACGTTTATTGAAACAAAGAAGGTTCGGCTTGATGACAAGGACACCTCGGCTTGACACCTATAAAACGCAAGGGATGGCTCACGAAGCGGCAGAGCCATCCGGGCATTGAACGATCCTGAAAATTGAACAATCCTGAAAATTGTCCTCCCGACGCATCCTCGCTTTTTACGCAAGTGTGGCATGAGGATTTCGATATGACAGGTAGAGCATGACGAACAGGCAACTAGGTATTGGCGTTATCGGTTACGGATATTGGGGTCCCAATCTCGTTCGAAATTTTTCGAGCAGCGAATCGACCCGCCTGATCGGCGTATGCGATCTGGATCCTGCTAAGCTTACGACCAGCCAGCGGCTTTATCCGGGAATCACGACGACCTCCGATTTCCGCGCCATGCTGACAAATCCGGAGATCGATGCAGTCGCGATCGCGACACCGGTCCACACCCATTACGATCTGGCGCTGGCTGCCTTGAAAGCAGGGAAACATGTATTCGTCGAGAAACCGCTAGCTCCGACGTCGGAGCAGGTTCGCCGTCTGATCGATGAAGCAGACCGCCGCAATCTGACCCTGATGGTGGATCATACCTTCCTCTATACGCCGGCGGTCCAGAAGATTCGCGAACTCATCCACACCGGCGCGCTAGGTGAAATCTATTACTATGACAGTATTCGTTCGAGCCTGGGCTTGTTCCAAAGCGACGTCAATGTAATTTGGGATCTCGCCGTTCACGACATTTCGATTATCAACTACATCCTCAAAGACCAGCCTGTTTCGGTTTCCGCTACCGGCTCCTGTCATGTCGCCGGATCGCCGGAAAATATGGCGCACATCACGTTGTTCTTCGAGAACAAGTGTGTCGCCCACGTCAGCGTCAACTGGCTCTCACCTATCAAGGTGCGTCAAACCTTCATCGGCGGAAGCCGCAAGATGATCGTTTATGACGATGTCGAGCCGACAGAGAAGATCAAGGTTTACGATAAGGGTATCATCCTGAACCCGTCGCCCGAAAATGCTCATCAGCTTAGGATCGGATACCGCGCGGGCGACATGTGGGCGCCGCACATATCCGCGAAGGAAGCGCTACAGACTGAGATCGAACATTTCGCCGATTGCGTAATCAACAATAAGGTGCCGGTTTCGAGCGCAGCATCGGGACTACACATTGTCGAAATTCTCGAAGCCGCGTCGCGATCAATCATCGAACAAGGCCGTCCAGTTCGGCTCGGACAGCCTATCAGGGTCCGGGAACGAGCGTAAAGTCCACCGCTCGCAGATGAATTCGTATGGCGCGCCTGTCTTTAACAATGTAACGCAGCAACAATGTAACGCAGCTCGCTGAAGACCTCACGAATCCGATAGCTCCGTTGTCCGACATTCTCCGGCACGCCGGCAAGAAGATCGTCGGCCGCAAGCATCATATCGCGGTCGATCTCGACGGGTGGCTGTTGAGGGTCAATCGGACAACCGCTGATATCTCCGACAGCGCAGGCGCGCAAGCGATACTCGATGCAATCCGCAGCATCGCGAACTCAAACGCTGGCACGGGCGTCCGTTCGAGCCCGCGCATGCCGCTGAAGACGAAATTCAATCCCGGATGAAAAAGCTCGCCAGACGCCGCGCTCTCGGCGGAGCCGGATTCGGGAAAAGCCGCAGTCAGGCACGCTGATGATCCGAGGCGGCCGCGGTCCTCACCAGAGGCTTACGCAAGAGCGGCAGATGATTGACGTATTTGGCGACGAGCACCTGCGCCACAGTGGCATCGGTCGGGAGCCCACCCTCGATCAGCCGTGCCGGCGCCTGTGCCCCACCATGGTCTCGTAGGCCCGGCAGGCATACTTCGGCCGGCGCACGACCAGGACCCGGAACTGGAACGATGTCCAACCGCTCGCTCAATCCTCGCCGATCCGGTGCAGCGCATGGTGGCAGCACGGACAGGCATGATCGTCGACATCCACCAGCATCTCGACCCGCGGCAGATGCGACGGCATCGATCCTCTGTTCTTGCGGCACCTGGCGGCCCGGTTGGATCGCTCGGCCGCATTGGTTGCAACAATCGCTGCGTCGCGGCTCGCCTCGACCTGCTCGATATCATCCAGGCTGAGCAGCAACTGATCCTCGGGCGACGTCTCGGCCCGAGCCGCGCGATCTGGTGCGCGATTATGTGGTCGAGCATCTCGGTGACCAAGGCGCGGTGCTGGTCATCGACGAGATCGGCTTTCTCAAGCAGGGCAAGGCGTCCTGCGGAGTGGCGCGCCAATACACCGGTTCGGCCGGAAAGATCGCGAATGGTCGGATCGGGGTGTTCGCGGCCTATGTGTCGCGTCACGGCCATGCCTTCATGGACCGCACTCTATCTGCCGAAGAGCTGGACGGACGACCCGCGTCGCCTGAAAGCGGCGCATGCCCCAGGCGATGTCGGCTTTTCAACGAAGCCGCAACTTGCCGCGGAGATGATTGCGCGCGCCATTGCGGCGCGCGTCCCGTTCGCCTCGGTTGCGGGCGACAGCGTCTATGGCGTCGGCGACATCGAGCGGGATTTGCGCTAAGTTGGCAAAGGTTATGTGCCCGGCGTTGCCGCCAATCATTGGTTCGGATCCTGGAGTCGGACGTTCTACAACCGTTTTGTCCGATGGGCGGAAAGGGCGTGTGGACGGGCTTGTTCCACGCGCCCGCACAAGCGGGCGGCCCACCCGCGCAAGTCCTGATCGACAGTTCCGTTGTGAAAGCCCATCGCTCGGCGGCTGGAGGAAAAGGGGCGGAGAAAAATCAGGCCATCGGCCGATCGCGCAGCAGGCGCACGACGAAAATCCACGCGCTGACCGACACTCGATGTCGCCTTCTCGCTTTCATGCTCGCGGGTGGCCAGGTCGCCGACTGCACCGACGGCGCGGCACTGCTCGACCCTCTCCGCGAATGCGAAATCCTGCAAGCCGACAAAGGCTATGATGCCGATGCAATCCGCCGGCAGGGCGAGCCACGCGGCACGATGCCGAACATCCCGCCCAAGGCCAATCGCAAATGGAAAAACTGCTTCGCGCCCATGCTCGACCGCGATCGCAATGCCATCAAGCGCATGTTCTGCCGTCTCTAAAGACTCCCGCCGTGTCGCAACCCGCAGTGACCGCTCGCCGTCAACTTCATGGCTGCCGTCTGCATCGCCGCAACCGCCAGCTATCGGTTATGAGTCCAGGGCCTGACTATTATTAAGCAATCCTACAATAATACATAAACCGCGAATTGTTTATGTAATCTGATCGAAATGAGCTGCCCTTAATCTGATGGGTGACTAGAGAATTTTGAGAGATTCCGATTATCAGTAATGCTGGAGGTTTATATTGTAACTATCAATTCTACGCAGGTGTAGTTGACTATCCGGAACGTAAAATGACCTTAGCCGAGCCCACATGTGGCCCCAAAAAAGCCGCTCCGGTCCAATCATTACAAGCAGCCATCTCTATAGATTCGGCATTAGTCGCAAATTCGGGGACGAGTTGAGTTTGCGTCGCATCACCAGAAGCTATAAATTCAAGGAGAAGCAGCTTTGGCAACCATTCCGGGTGGATATCCTGATGCATCGAACACCGGCGTCTCAGCCGGTACAGCCCTCAAGGTTCACAACGGCGATCTGGTAATTAATACGCCGGGAACGGTAATTTCGGGACTCGATATCCGAGGTACGGTTTATATAAATGCGCCGAATGTGACCATTGAGAATTGCAAGGTCACTTCAAGCAACAATTGGTGCATCAACGTCAAGACAGGAGTCACCGGGACGGTTGTTCAGGACTGCACGATCGATGGTACCGGAAAGGGTCCGATGGGGCAGCACGGCATCGCCGGTTCGGGTACATTCCTTCGGAATAATATTTTCAATGCAGAAAACGGCATTAATGTCGAGGGCAGCAATACTATAATCAAAGATAATTACATCCATGATCTGCGAGCCTCGGGAGCGGATCCCCACTATGACGGCGTTCAGGTCAGCGGGGGATTCAACAACGTCTCCATCCTGCACAATACGATTATCGGGCGTGACACGTCGTGCGTATTTATTGTCAACGATTTCGGTGCGATGAACAACATCGTGGTTGATGGCAATTTGTTGCTTGGGCAGGACGCAGGTTACACCATCTATGTCCTCGAAAAAGCCGGCAACCCTGCTCAGATCACTAATGTTCAGGTAACAAATAATGTTTTGGGCTCCGGATATTACGGATTTGCATCCGTCGAGCGGACCGAGCCGACATGGAGCGGCAATGCCGATATAGCGACAGGTCGGTCAGTCACCTCAAACGGTGCGCTTGGCGGTCTTCCCACAACTTCATCTCCTGCGCCTTCTACGCCTTCTGTGCCAACGATTGATTCCTTTGCCGGTGACAGTGGTGTAGTCGGGGACCACATCACCAATGATAATACGGTGACACTGAAAGGTAAGGCCGCAGCGAACAGCACCGTGAAGGTGTTTGACAATGCCAAGCAGGTAGGTACAGCCACGGCAGATAGCAAAGGGGCATGGACGTATACCAGCGCAACACTGGCGGACGGCACGCACAAATTCACGGCAACAGCGACGAGTTCGGGCGTTACGAGCGCAGCCTCGGCGGCGTTCTCTGTGGCGGTAGATACCGTCGCGCCAACTGCGCCCACGATAAAGATGTCGACGTCTGCGGCGACACTTGCCAGCACTCATGTCGCCCAGCTGACGGGGACGGCGGAGGCTAACAGCGCCGTGAATGTGTTCGACGGCTCCAGCCAGATCGGTACAGCGACGGCCAACAGTTCTGGTGCATGGACCTTTACAACTCAGTCGCTTGCAAACGGTGGTCACAACTTCACCGCCAGGGCGACCGACGCGGCCGGCAACACCGGTGCTGCATCCACGGCGCTTGCCGTCACGATTGCGACAGATGCGCAGGGCGCTCCGCCGACGACGTCGCCAACACCAACTCCTGGTAAGGTAATCGAGTCGGCTGGTGCGACAAGTCTCGTTGAGAGCGGCGACAAATATTATCTCAAAAGCAGCAGCGGATCGGGCCCCTCGCTGAAGTATCAAGGTGTGGATTTTGTGGACGGGACAGATGGCACCTGGGCGCCGATTGCTGCGGAGAAGACGACGACGGGCTATCAGGTTGTCTGGAAGGAGGCGAGCACCGGTCTGTACACGGCCTGGAACACCGACAACAACGGCAACTACGTTTCCCATGTCAGCAGCCTGACCGGTTCCACGTCGGATGGCACCGTGTCGGGTAGGAGCTTTGGCTTTAAATCGCTTGAGACGAGCTTCCAGCAGGATCTCAACGGCGACGGGCAGATCGGTACTTCCAGTTCAGGCGCGCGGACGTCGTCAACTCCAGCTCCTGATAAGGTAATCGAGTCGTCTGGTGCGGCTGGTAAGGTAATCGAGTCGGCCGGTGCGACAAGTCTCGTTGAGAAAGGCGACAAATATTACCTCAACAGCAGCAGCGGATCGGGCCCCTCGCTGAAGTATCAAGGTGTGGATTTTGTGGACGGGACAGATGGCACCTGGGCGCCGATTGCTGCGGAGAAGACGACGACGGGCTATCAGGTTGTCTGGAAGGAGGCGAGCACCGGTCTGTACACGGCCTGGAACACCGACAACAACGGCAACTACGTTTCCCATGTCAGCAGCCTGACCGGCTCCACGTCGGATGGCACCGTGTCGGGTAGGAGCTCTGGCTTCAAATCGCTTGAGACGAGCTTCCAGCAGGACCTCAACGGTGACGGGCAGATCGGTACTTCCGGTGCGACTGCGCTTACTCAAGTTAGTAGCACCGATCAGGCCGTTGCGACTTCGGGCAAGACGATAGTCGGCACGGACCGCAGCGACACGCTGATCAGCACCTCCGGCAACGATATCATGACCGGCAAGGAGGGGGCGGACACCTTCGTGTTTGCTGCCAACTTCGGCCATGACGTCATCACGGACTTCACTGCCCGTGGATCCAGTCACGACACGATCCAGTTCAACAAGAGCGTGTTCGACAGTTTTGCGAGCGTTCTCTCCCATGCCTCTCAGTCCGGCAATGACGTGGTCATCGCAGCAGATCATGGAGATTCACTTACGCTGAAAAACATGAAACTGGCCGCGCTCGACAAGTGGGATTTCCACTTCGTGTAGTTGTAACGCCGGTGCATGCCGTTTGATGGGTAGGTGATGAAATCTACCGGGGTCATCGAACGGTAATATGATTAGGGGGGATTATCATGACTGACTCCGGAAGGCGGGGGCAAATGCCCCTGCCCGCGACGGCCGCAGCCGATTTCACCGCAGCCCTTGCGGGGGGAGGGGCTGCGCTGACCGAGCGTGTGCGGTCAATGTTTCCGAAAGGACGGGCGCGCGTCGCGTTGGGAGGTGTCGCGGAAGGCGCTCGCAAGAAAATTTTCTCGGGCCGTTCGCGGGGTGACACGTATGTCACTTCAAAATCCGAGATCACCGGGTTTCTGAGATCGTGTCGCCAGATATTCTGGGGCATGGCGGCGTTCAGTGGCGTGAGCAATGTCCTCATGCTCACCGGATCATTTTTTATGCTGCAGGTCTATGATAGGGTTCTGCCCAGCCGCAGCATTCCAACACTGGTAGCTTTGCTGGCGTTGGCAGTGGTGCTTTATGCATTTCAGGGAGCGCTCGATCTCATCCGCAGCCGCATCAGTGTTCGTATCGGCCGCCATCTTGATGAGACGCTTGGCCTGAGGGTGTTCGATGCAGTTGTCCGGCTGCCGTTGAGGACTCGGGGCGACGGCGATGGCCTGCAGCCGCTTCGTGACCTTGATCAGGTTCGCAGCTTCCTTGCGAGCGGTGGACCATCGGCGCTTTTCGATCTGCCGTGGATGCCGGTTTATATTGGCATCTGCTTCCTGTTTCACTTCTGGATTGGCGTCGCGGCCCTTGTTGGCGTATTGATCCTGATTGTCATTACAATCCTGACTGAAGCGCGAACGCAGGCCCCGGCCAAGGCGTTCGCACAATTCGGCGTTATGCGTAATGCGCTGGCGTCCGAGGGACGGCGCAACGCCGAGGTCTTGCATGCCATGGGTATGCGACGGCTGGTGGCACTTCGTTGGCGCGAGGCCAACCAGAAGTACCTTGCCGCGCAGGAGGCCGCGAGCGATGTGGCGAGCGGCCTGGGTGGCACGTCGAAAGTTTTTCGCGCAATTCTCCAGTCGTCGGTTCTGGCCGTCGGCGCCTATCTCGTCATATATCAAGAATCGACGGCGGGCATCATCATCGCGGGCTCGATTCTCACGTCTCGGGCATTGGCGCCGGTCGAGTTGGCAATTGCCAACTGGAAGGGCTTTGTCAGCGCCCGACAATCCGCTCATCGGCTGGACCAACTGCTGACATTGCTGCCGGAAGAGGAAGAACGCCTTTCGCTTCCCGCGCCGGTCGAAAGCGTGACCGTTCAACAAGTGCATATAAATGCGCCAGGTTCGGAGAAGTCGATCGTCAACGACGTCTCGTTCAAGCTGTCGAAGGGCGAGGGGTTAGGGATTATCGGACCGAGTGGCTCCGGAAAGTCCACGCTTGCACGGGCTCTTGTTGGTGTTTGGCCGCAACTGCGAGGCAAGATCAGTCTGGATAACGCGGCGCTGGGACAGTGGTCGTCGGAGGCTCTCGGCCGACACATCGGGTATCTGCCGCAAAATGTCGAGTTGTTCGACGGCACCATCGCCATCAACATTGCGCGTTTCGATCCGCAGGCAACCCCGGCCGCGGTGCTGGAAGCCTCCCGTGCCGCCGGTGCCCATGATCTCATTCTCTCGTTTGCGGAGGGATATGGAACAAAGATCGGCGAGAATGGAATGGCGCTTTCGGCTGGCCAGCGGCAGCGCATCGGGCTTGCCCGGGCGTTCTACGGCAATCCGTTTCTTGTCGTACTTGACGAGCCGACATCGAATCTGGATGCTGAAGGCGAAGAGGCGCTTACCGAAGCTATCCTGAACGTGCGGCGGCGCGGCGGCATCGTGGTGGTGATTGCGCATCGTCCGAAGGCGTTGGATGGGGTCGACCATGTCGCGGTTCTCGCTGAAGGGAAGATCCAGTCGTTGGGTAAAAAGGACGCCGTTCTCGGCAAGGTGCTTCGACCGGGCGCACCGCCGCTGAAGGTGGTTGGAGACGGTCGATGATTGCCCCCGGCGCCTCCGCGCTGCATTCGATCCAGCGCTATATCGTTGCCGGGATAATCATCATGGCCCTGGTGGTTTTGGGTGTCGGCGGTTGGGCGTCCACGGCCGAGTTGTCGGGAGCAGTCATCGGACAGGGCTCCATCATCGTCGATTCGAGCGTGAAGAAAGTGCAGCATCCGACTGGCGGCGTTGTCAGCGAACTGCGTGTAAGGGATGGCGATCAGGTCAAGGCCGGAGCCATTCTGGTGCGTCTCGACGAAACCCAGACTCTCGCGAACGCCACCATTATCTCAAAGAGCTATGATGAATTGCTCGCGCGTCAGGCTCGTTTGGAGGCGGAGCGCGACGGTGCGGAGCAGGTGACGTTCCCCAGCGTCCTGCTTGATCGTGCGAAAGACCCTAAATCAGAGGCGGCGCGCGCGATTGCGGCTGAGCGAAGTTTGTTTGGCCTTCGCCGGCTGGCTCGAGAGGGACAGAAGGCGCAGTTGAAAGAGCGCGGCGCCCAGCTTCGCGATGAGATCACGGGCTACACCGGGCAGTTCGAGGCCAAGCGGAAGGAAGTTGGTTTCATCCATGAGGAGCTGGAGGGTGTCCGGGAGCTTTGGCAAAAGAAGCTCGTGCCGATTACCCGGTTGACTGCCTTGGAGCGCGATACGGCGCGCCTTGAGGGCGAGCGCAGCCAGTTGGCCGGAATGATCGCACAAGCCAAAGGTAAGATATCCGAAATTGAACTCCAGACCATTCAGATCGACCAGGATTTGCGGACGGAGGTCGGCAAGGATCTGATCGAGGCTCGCTCGAAGATTTCCGAGCTTTCCGAGCGCAAGATCGCGGCAGTGGATCAGCTTCATCGCATTGATATTCGCGCGCCGCAGAACGGCCGGGTTCATCAACTGACCGTGCATACGGTCGGCGGAGTTATCTCGCCCGGCGAGCAGATCATGCTGATCGTGCCGGATAATGATGCATTAGCTGTCGAGGTCAAAATTGCACCGCACGACATCGAACAAGTCTATGTCGGTCAGGCAGCTTACATCCGATTTGCCGCGCTTAACCGGGCAACACCGGAGATTGAAGGCGACGTCATTCTAGTATCGGCCGATCTGACGCAGGACCAGCGTACCGGATCGAGCTACTATACGGTGCGCGTGTCGCTCAAGCCGGACCAGGTTGCGCGACTGGGCGGCGCGAAATTAGTACCGGGTATGCCGGTTGATGTTTTCATACAAACGCCGAGCCGGACCGCCCTGGCCTACCTCATTGAGCCGCTGAGAGAACAAGCGAAGAGAGCTTTTAAGGAACGATAGGCTTGAGCGCTGCTTTGAATGCGACAGGAGGAGACCACTCGCCGTTGATAGGAAATCGCGCGTTCTATTAGGTTCGCAATGGGCGTTCAAACCCCGATGGGAACGTCGACAATGCCCGTGTGTCTTCGTCGTGCCGCCAGTTATGCACATCGATGAGCGGGACCATGCTTGAACCCTCGATCACAAGACAGGTGAGGCGCCCTGTTGCAAAGGCTCCGGTATCGATATTCGCTCGATTCGAACGTATGTCGGGCGCGCGGACCGGTGTGTGGCCATGCACGATGAATTTCTCGAACGGTTTTTCCCAGGAAAGAAAATCGTCGCGTATCCAAAGGAGATCTTCCTCCCGCTGCCTGGCTATCGGGATTCCGGGACGAATTCCGGCATGGACAAAATAGAAATCGCCGCAGCAGAACGATAGGTCAAGCGTTTCGAGGAAATTGAGATGCCGTGCCGGCATCGATTTGCCGAGCTCGGTCGCCAGAAGCTCTCGCTCGCGGGCGCCTGGATTGATTGACGGTGTCAATCCGTAGGATGCAAGCGTTTCCATACCACCGAAACGTCGCCAATCTTTGAGCGACGAGGGGTCGTGAAGGAACTGAGGAATGAAGGATTCATGATTGCCCTTCAGAAAAACGGCGTCGCGAAAGGTGGAGCATTCCACAAGGATATCAAGAACTTTTCGGGAATCTGGTCCGCGATCAACGTAGTCACCCAGAAAGACCACAAGCGAGCGATCCGACGGATGCCGGTTGTCGTCCACTTCGATCTGGAAAAGCAATTTCTCAAGCAGGTCCGCGCGCCCGTGAATATCTCCGATCGCATAAATACGGATGCCATCCGCGAGTTTGGCTTTTTCTCTGAGATCCGAGGTTGCGCGCAATCTCCACACGGGCGGTACCTTAAATTATATAGCTATCGTCACTAAAGAATATCAAGTTTCGGTGTGACGAACGTCGATCAATCATATTAAAGCTGGTGAGCGTTCGCCCGAAGCATATTATTCATGCGAACGATCCACTCCGTGGGCCGAACGTGATGCAGCCCGGCTGACGGATATAGCATTGACCGCGGCATGGCATCATCGAATGGCATCACGGAAAATTGCGGCGCGGTTCGTTTCCCTCCCGGAGCTGACGAGACATGTCTAACGGAATGAAGTTTCCAGCGCCCGGTGATACGGACGCATGGCTGGCGATTGTCCGGCAGTTTCTCAACGCGTTGGCGCGCCGCAAGAAGGATCAGTTCAATCGCCGCGTGTCCATTGGTGACCTGTTGACGGAACGCGCCGACAATGCCGCAGTGTACGGGTTTGGTGAAGGCACCACCATGTACGATAACGTGCTCGTGCTGGGCGATGTGCGCGTGGGACGGCATACCTGGATAGGGCCTGGGTGTATTCTGGATGGATCCGGTGGAGGACTCGAGATCGGCGATTGGTGCTCGATATCTGCGGGGGTTCAGATTTACACCCATCATACCATTAGGCGCTCGATGTCGCTCGGTGCAGAGCCCGTGGACTACGCCCCGACCCGGATTGGAAACGGCGTTTATCTTGGTCCGAATACGATTGTTCAGATGGGCGTCGCGATCGGAGACCAGGCAGTGGTCGGCGCAAACTCGCTGGTCAATCGCAACGTCCCCCCGCGAGTCAGGGCGTTCGGGTCACCGGCCCGGATCCGCTGATCTGCGGCGTGCAAGGTCTTTTCAGGTCGGCGAAGCTTGGCTTGGCCTTTGCCTAAGGTCCGCCCTGCACGTGCCGAGGGTGAAGCGCATTGGTAAGAGCACGCCTGTCGCCTTACCAATTCAGGTGTTCGGGTCCATCGCCGCACGTCAGCGAACTATTGCCGCAGCAAAAGATTTGGCGTTTATTGAGTGTGAGAAAAGAGATAAACTTAATAACATGCTGGTATCTAAAGATATTCGTGTTTGACACGTCGGGTCGGGGTGATAATTTGTTTTTTTTATCCAGTTGGAATATAATTTAATTCGGTACTAAACGTGCCTAGGAGCACAACCATGCTTACTGCAATTCTTAAAACGGTTCTTTTTTTCTTAGCCTTGGTTGGCGTAGCAACGACCGGATACGTTTATTATAACGGTGGTTTATCGCCCGATATATGGATCTTCCAGGGCGGCTTCCCCGGCAACTGGAAGAATGGAGGCATTCATGGCGCTCCTGGTCCATTAGTGGGTGGCGTCGGACTTCCAGTGCTCTTAGTCGCATACGGCGTGTACCGGCTGGTTAAGAGTCGCGGTAAAGCTCACTAGAGTCCGATATTAGGCTTTCGCCGGATCAACTTCACGATTCGCTTCGATGTGATTCGTGGAATGGCTTTGTGCGCCAGGTGCGATGAAAGACGAGTACGGTCCGCGCACCAAATAGCCGCAATTTTTGATGCGTCTCTTTTGGATGACACGCCGAGGTGTCGCGGGCGCGACTTACCGGCGTGATTGGACGATTTCTGTGAGGCGCACTATTGTCACTGGATTGAGGGCTGGACGAGCGCTTCGACGGGTGCATGACCATTTATCAAACTTAAGCTTTTCGGAGTATCAGGCTGTCTTCGATGCACCACATTCGTTTGTTTCAAGAGAACCACCCTGGCAGCTGTTGAAATAGTGGACAAGGTTCTCGATCCGATTTCCATTCGTTCACCTCTGGATTCGGATATGTTCATGACCAAACGGACTTTTTCAACAACCTGCTAGAGCGGGATGAGGAAAAGTGTGCAGCGGTTTTCCGCCCGCATCCCGCG
>CAZOOO010000006.1:0-36146 GCA_964581435.1 uncultured Hyphomicrobiales bacterium
GGAAAAGTGTGCAGCGGTTTTCCGCCCGCATCCCGCGTCTCAAAATATTGGAATGGATCACGTTCATGATCCTGGATCGATTCGATCCAGGATCGTCGTGATCTAGTGCTTTACGCCGACGTGAACTTCGGTCCCCAGCGCTTTTTCTTCAACTCCGAGCGTTTCGCAGATCGCCTTTAGACGTGAAGGGTCCGGAAACTGGATGCCGCGCATGTAGAGCGAGATCTCGCAGCGGCGGAAATCATGGGCGCCGCGAAACCGCTTCGATGCTTCGCGGGCAAACTCCGCTTCCGTCCAATGTTTGTCAGCGACGAGTCTTGCAAGACGATTCCCGAACTCTACCCTATCTGCATCAGCCATCATTTTCTTTTCTTCCTGACTTCCCCTTTCACGCGCATCAATCATCCGGACGGATAATCGTCCGAACGACGATCCGCGACGCAAGCCGCCGGCCTTCCGGCGAGTTTTCTTCCGTCAAAGGGAATGCATATGTTACTATACATCGTTGCATTTACTTCCCACACCAGCTTCGGGGCACCCCTGCGCATTCCGCATGGGAGGATCGATCGGTTGCTGATGTTCGCGTGGCGCCGGCGGCGTGAGAATTGATCGAAGGAGTTTCGACGCAGCTCGCGGTCGATGCGACGAACAAGCTAACGGCGCGCTTTGAATGTATGGACGGCGAAGATGCCATTCCTGAATTTTACGATAGCCACATAGCGGTCGTCGCCGGGCCGCGGCGCGGATGGTGTCATCGGAAGCGCAGAAGGAATCACTCGAAACACACTTGCCGAGTTGTCGACGCGTACCCGGCCTGACACTCAAGAAAATGCGGTCGAGAAAATTATCCGTCGCCATGTCGGCCGCGCGGCGGCCCTCAAGGCGCGGATTCGGAAGCGGGAGGCCGAAGAATGAATACTGCAAAACCGATGACAAAACCGCCGCGCCGAATTCGGCTGAATCTTGGAATTGGGCTGAGTCTTGGAGCGGGCGAAGGGAATCGAACCCTCGTATGCAGCTTGGGAAGCTGCCGTTCTACCATTGAACTACGCCCGCCTATCGGCTTCTCATCCCCTGATGTAGCCGAGAGCGGTCGGTTCGCCAAGACGTCAGGCAGGCGAACCGCCCCGCAACAGTGGGAATGGCTGCGGATTCGTCGCTAAATTATCCGCACGATCTGTATTCCCGCGATCACCGCGCCAACGGATAGCATGACGGAAGCGATCATGTAAGCGCCGGCGGCCGCCACCTCGCCACGCTCGATCAGGTAGAATGAATCGAGGGAGAACGTGGAGAACGTGGTGTAGCCGCCGCAGATTCCGACGATAAGGAATACACGCACGGCTTGGGGCAAATTCCATCGGACGGCGAACAGGCCGGCCAGTACTCCGATCAGAAGCGACCCGGTGATATTGATGAATAGCGTTCCCCACGGAAACTTTGGCCCCAGCAGTTTGCCGAAACCGATGGCAACGAGATAGCGGGCCACCGATCCCAGTGCCCCGCCGGCCGCGACCGCCAAAATAGACGTCCACTTCAATGCTCGTGCCCCCTCTGCGGCCGTCCGGTCAGATCGCCCAACACGCCGATGATCATCAGGGGGACCCCCATAAGAACCGCCAGAGAAATCAACAGGGAAAGCACCGGCAGGGGTTCGGAATTCATCAGGTAGCCGATTGCAACCGCAATCCAGCAGACACCGATGCCCCACAGAAAGACTGACAAAGAATTCGGAAGTCCGGTCATCAAGCGCCCTTTCTCGGGCGCAACGGGGAGGAAACAGCTCCTACCGACGCGAAAGCGCCCGGTAGGAGTCATCAGCCTTGCGGCGGGTATCGGGGAACTCCATCCCCATCGATTTCGCCTATGCTAGAGCATGATCCCGAAAAGCGGAAGCCGGTTTTCGGATAAGATCATGCTCGATCAAAAGGTATGGGGTGGTTCAACTGCATTGATCAGACCCTGAGCGAGTCGGCGAGACGGTCAAGTCCGCACCCGACGGAACGTTTTCCGAAACTACAACCGAAAATGCTTCGACAGCTTGAGGCCCTGGGCCTGGTAGTTGGAGCCGATGCGCTGGCCGTACATCGCGTCGGGCCGCGCCAGCATCTTCTCATAGACGAGGCGGCCGACGGTCTGGCCATGCTCGAGGATGAACGGCACCTCGCGCGAGCGCACTTCCAGCACCGCGCGCGAACCCTGTCCGCCCGCGCCGGCGTAGCCGAAGCCGGGATCGAAGAAGCCGGCATAATGCACGCGGAACTCGCCGACCAGCGGATCGAACGGCACCATTTCCGCGGCGTAATCGGGCGGCACCTGCACCGCTTCCTTTGATGCGAGAATGTAGAACTCGCCGGGATCGAGGATCAGGCTGGCGTCGGGACGCGCCGCGATCGGCTCCCAGAACTCGCCGACCGCATAGCGGCCGCGGCGGTCGATATCGATGACGCCGGTATGGCGCTTGGCGCGATAGCCGACAAAGCCGCCGGCATGATCGCCCGAAAGATCGACGCTCAGCGCCACGCCGTCGACGCAGTCGATGTCGTCGCTATCGACCAGCCGCTCCCGTCCGTGCAGGGAGTCGAGTTCGTCGGCATCGAGAACGGCGTCGCCGGTGCGGAAGCGGATCTGCGATAGCCGCGAACCCTCGCGCAGCAACACCGGAAACGTCTTGGGACTGATCTCGGCATAGAGCGGGCCGTGATAGCCGGCGCCGATCATGTCGAAGCGAGGGGTGCCGTCGGCGATCACGCGGGTGAACACGTCGAGGCGGCCGGTCGAGCTTTTCGGGTTGGCGGCGGCGACGATTTCGGGCGGCAGCGCCAGGCTCTCCAGCAGCGGCACGATGTAAACGCAGTTGGTCTCCAGCACCGCGCCGTCGGAAAGATCGATTTCATGCAGCTTCAGTTCGTCGATGCGTTCGGCGACGGTCGCGTCCGGCCCCGGCAGAAAACTGGCGCGCACCCGATAGGCTGTCGCGCCGAGCCGCAGATCGAGGCTTGCCGGCTGGATCTGGCTCTCGACGAACGGGTATTCCGGCAGGATCAGGCCGGCGTCCGCCATCGCCGCGATCATGCGGTCGGGCAGAATGCCGTCGGCGTCGGGAGGAAGCGAGAATGACACGATGTCGTCTTTACGGCCTGGGCGATATCGACCTGAAAACAGGATATGGGTTTTAGTGATTGTCCGGCGGCCAGAGGCGGGGTTCTGACGTTCGCATCCGGGATTTGCGGCCAGCCGGCCGTGAATGTCAATTGGTGGCTTGACGGACGGGTGACGCGGGACTAGGCAGGGCTTGTTCCGTGGTGATTTGAGCCGGCCGGCTTGCAGCCACGTAAAATAAGTCGCTAAACAGGCCGGGGACAACGTGATCCCGGCTTGTGGAATTTCCCAGGCCGGTTTTTTTTGTGGCCGCTTGCCACGGCGGTCACGCAGGAGATCATATGTCCGAGACCAAATCCGCCCTCCGCTATCACCCTGAAACCCGTCTGGTTCACTCCGGCACGCTGCGTTCGCAGTTCGCCGAGACCTCGGAAGCTTTGTTCCTCACTCAAGGTTACGTCTACGACACCGCCGAACAGTGCGAGGCGCGGTTCAAGGGCGACGATCCCGGCTTCATCTATTCGCGCTACTCCAATCCGACCGTCGCGATGTTCGAGCAGCGCATGGCCGCGCTCGAAGGCGCGGAAACCGCGCGCGCGCTCGCGACCGGCATGGCCGCGGTGACCACCGCGATACTCGCGCCGCTGAAGGCCGGCGATCATGTGGTGGCGGCAAAGGCCTTGTTCGGCTCCTGCCGCTATGTGGTCGAAGACCTGCTGCCGCGCTACGGCATCGAGTCCACGCTGGTCGACGGCCTTGACCTCGACCAATGGCGTCAGGCGATGCGGCCGAACACCAAAACCTGCTTCATCGAAAGCCCGACCAACCCGACGCTCGACGTGCTCGACATCGGCGGCATCGCCGAGATCACGCATCAGGCCGGCGCGCGGCTGATCGTCGACAACGTGTTCGCGACGCCGATCTGGCAAAGCCCGCTGGCGCTCGGCGCCGACGTCGTGGTGTATTCGGCCACCAAGCACATCGACGGCCAGGGACGGACGCTCGGCGGCGTCATCCTGTCGTCGAACGCTTTCGTCCAGGACCACCTCCAGACCTTCATCCGCCAGACCGGGCCGTCGATCTCTCCGTTCAACGCCTGGGTTCTTCTGAAAGGGCTGGAGACGCTCGGCGTCCGCGTGCGCCAGCAGACCGAGAGCGCCGCGGCGATCGCGGAGGCGCTGGCATCACACCCGAAAGTATCCCGCCTCGTCTATCCCGGCCGGCCTGACCATCCGCAGGCGTCGCTGGTGAAAAAGCAGATGCGGGCCGGCTCGACGCTGATCGGCTTCGAGGTCAAGGGCGGCAAGGCGGCCGCGTTCCGCTGTCTCAACGCGCTGAAGATCGCGCGCATCTCCAACAACCTCGGCGACGCCAAGAGTCTCGTCACCCATCCGGCAACAACCACCCATCAGCGGCTCGCCCCGGAAGTCCGCGCCGGGCTCGGCATCGGCGAAAGCTTCATCCGCTATTCGGTCGGGCTCGAACACAAGGACGATCTGATCGAGGATCTCATCGCCGCACTGGAAAAGGTGTGAGGCTTCACTCCCCTCCAGCAGGGGGAGGGCAAAGCATCACAACGGCCGATTGAGCGTCGCAGCCGCCGGCAGGCTGACGCCGGCCTGGACCTGATCCACCGACTTGATGATGGTGTCGCCGAGCAACTGGGCGAAACAGGCATAGCCCCAGTCGTTCATGTGAAGGCCGTCCTTGGTCACGAAGGTGTCGAACGGCAGCGACTGCCGGTCGTGCCAGTCGCGCATGACCTCGAAGCGCGGGAAAATCCCGACGTGCCTGTAGTGCGCGACCTTGCTCAGCAGGCGGACCATTCTGCCGGCATTCTCGCCCTTGGCGTTGACGGCGGGCGCGTATTGCGGATCGACCAGGACCAGATCGGCGCCGGAGGCCTGAATGGTCGCGACGCCGTCTTCAACGGTTTTCGCGGTACTCGCGGGATCGAGATTGCGCAGCACCGCGTTGGTGCCGACCTGCCAGATCACCATGTCCGGCCTGGCATCGATCACTTCCGTTCGCAGCCGCTTCATCATCTCGGGCGCGTCCTCGCCGCCCTTGCCGCGATTGAGGACCGTGATGGCGTCGGCCGGATATTTACGGTGCAGTTGGGCCGCCAGCCGGTTCGGATAATTGAATTCGGGCGACGTCGCGCCGTGACCTTGCGTCGATGACGAGCCGAAGGCGACGATGACGACCGCTTTGTGAGCGGCAAGCTTGGCCGCCACATGCGGCAGTGCTCCCGTCGACTGCGACAGGCTCTTCGGCGACAGGCAGGGGACGCGGCTGAAGATGTCGCGGGGCCGGGCGGCAACGGCCGCCACCTTATCATCGGTCGCCTTTCCGGACAGGCTCTGCGCCGGCGCGGTTTGTGCGAGCGCGGTTGAGGTCGATGCCGCCGCCAGCATGACCGCCGCCGCGGCCGGGACGACGATTCTGCGGAGGCGGAGGGTCATCGTCAACGCCTGGTCCCGAGGGCGGCGGGGTTGATGCGAGCGGTTTCGATCACGAAGGCCGACAAGGCGCGGCCGAGACAACTGTGAACGCGTTTGGCAAGGCTTGCTCCATGCACCGGGCTGAACAGATCGAATTCCCCGCTCTCGTTCCACCGCTTCATGATCGTAAAGCGGTCGAACACCGGAACGTCGTGCTGCTGCGCGACGATGCGCATGTTGTCGATGTAGGTGTTCATCGAGACCATGGTTTCCGTACGCGGGCTGTACTGCATGTTCATCAGCACGACATCCGCCCCCGCTTTCTGCAGTGCGGTCACGCCCTGGTCGATGGCCTCGCGAAAATCGTCGATGTCAACGGACCGGATGGCATCGACAACGCCGGTCTGCCACACCACCAGGGTTGATTTTCCCGCCTCCGCGAGCTTGCCGAGGCCGGGCGCGACATCGTCGGCGGTCTTGCGCGGCGCCAGTTCCACGGACACGTTCACGAGAATGCCCGGCAATTTCTCGCGAAGCGCAGCCTGCAATTTCATCGGATAGGCTTCACCCTCGGCTCCGGAAATGGTCGAGGAACGGCTGCCCACCACCAGAATGTTGAGCGGACCGCCAGCCCTGACCGCCGAGGCGACCCGGGACAGCGTATTGTCGCTGGTCAGCAGATAGGCAGGCACGTCGCAGCTCTTGGCCTGATTGTCGGTACACGCGGAGACGCCGGCCGATGCAGCGGCCAGCACGATCACGGCCGACGCCAAGCCGGTCCTCATGCTCCTCCTCCCGCGAGATCCGCGTCGCCGTCGGCGGGTTTGGCGCGCCTTCCGCCCTTGCCCGCGATCCTCTTGTACCACGAAAACACCCATGCGGCTGCGGACATGATCAGGATTCCGCAAACGCTGATCAGGAAGTGAATCGTGGCGCCGCCGGAGTACTCCGCCAGGATGAACTGCCCGGCGAAGGCCAGAAAGACCCCGATGCAGAAGATCTGCAGCGAATGCTGGCCGCACAGGATCAGCGGCCGCAGCCACGGCGACGCCAGTCCCGGCCAATGCCTGGGCAGGAATCGGACGGTCAACGCCGCGAGCGCCAGGAAGTGGATGAAGCGCAGCACGTCGAGATTGGTCTTGTCGATCGGATACATCCACTGTTCTGCGATGTGCGGCATGAAATGATTGAACTGCGGCACGTGCCAGGTCAGCGTCGTGTAGAAAGCGAACAGCAGATAGGCTGCGCAAATCCAAAGCGTCACCGGCGAAGACAGGATGCGCGACATGCGCTTTGCGCCTCCGAGCGCGCACCATGCGCCGAACACGAACAGCAGTTGCCAGGCGAACGGATTGAAGAACCAGACCCCGTTTGGATAAGCGGGCAGCGCCAGATCGAACCACCGGGTGAGGGCATACAAACCGACCGACAGCGCCATTCCCAGATCGGCCTTGCGCTGCATCATCAGCAACACCAGCGGAAAAAACAGCATCAGCGCGACGTAGAGCGGCAGCACGTCCATGTTGACGGGACGGAATTTGAGAAGCAGCGCCTGCACGATCGTGACGTCGGGCTGCTTGAGAAAGTCGAGGATACCCATCTCCTCGGCGTAAAGCGGGTTCTCGGAGCTGCTCGCGACGTAGGAAATTTCCGCAAGGAAAATCGTGAACAGAAAGATGTGTGCGACATAGATTTGCCAGACGCGCTTGAGAATGCGTGCAGCGGCGACGACAAACCCGCGCTCGCGCATGGCGCGTCCGTAAACGAGGGCGGCGGTATAGCCCGAAATGAAGATGAAAATCTCCGTGGCGTCACTGAAACCGTAATTGCGGATGGTGAGCCAGGTCAGGAGGTTCTGCGGTAGATGGTCAATGAAAATCAACCATAGCGCGAGCCCGCGAAACAGATCGAGCCGCAACTCGCGTTCATGCCGTGGGATCGGAATCAAAACGACCGGCGTATCGTGCGTGACGCGCGCTGGGTTCGCCCTCGTGCGGGCTCCGGCAAGCTGATCGGCAACTGGCGGCATGCGCTCGGCTTCGACAAGGCATCTCGATCGCCTCCGCGATCAAGATAGATTTACGAGAGGGCCGCTTCACGCTAACGGTGACAAAGAAGCAATATTGCGGCCGGATCGGAGCGTGGAATCAGGCTGACGCACGATCACGACGAAGTGGGGCTGGTTCATGCGCCTGTTTTGGCTATGATCGCGTCCGGATACCAGAGAGTTTGCGATGTACCGTGCCGTTACCCGCCAGATCGAAGTTACCGTCGAACCGAATTTCATGCCGGAGAGATCGTCGGCCGAGCGAGGCCATTTCTTCTGGTCCTATACGGTGGTTATCACCAACGCCGGCTCCGATACCGTGCAGTTGCGCACCCGGCACTGGATCATCACCGATGCCGCGGGACGAAAGCAGGAAGTCCGCGGCGAGGGCGTCGTAGGCGAGCAGCCGGTGCTTGCGCCCGGCGAGCGTTTCGAATACACGAGCGGCGTCCCGCTGCCGACCGCCACCGGGTTCATGAGCGGTCGCTATGAGATGATCTCGATTCGAAGCGGCGAACCCTTCGAGATAGACGTTCCGACATTCTCGCTCGACAGCCCCGACAGCAAGCGCGTGCTGAACTGAGGCCGCCTCCGATCGCGCCTACTCCACGCCGGCTTCCTGCGGGGTAAATTCGTACACCGAATTGCAAAACTCGCAAGTCACGGCGACCTTGCTGTCCTGCACCATGGCCGATCGGTCCTCCGGCGCGAAGCTCCTCAGCATCGCCTCCACCGCGTCGCGCGAGCATGAACACCGCGCGTGCAGCGCTTGCGGCGAAAATACCTTCACGCCGCGCTCATGGAACAGGCGATAAAGCAGACGTTCGCCGGACAGGTCGGGATCGATCAGTTCGATGTCCTCGACGGTGCCGATCAGCGACCGACCCTCGACCCAGGCATCGTCCTCGGTCACCGTATGCACGGCGTCGCCATCGGGGGCATCCCCGGGATGGAGATCGGCCTGGCGGGCGCGCTCCGGCGCCTTGGGCAGGAATTGCAGCAGCATGCCGCCGCCACGCCAGCCGCGCTTCGGTCCGTCTCCCTCCCGGCGCCACTCCTCGCCGACCGCGAGCCGGACCCGCGTCGGAATCTGTTCCGAGCGCAGGAAATATTCATGCGCCGCGTCTTCGAGGTTACCGCCTTCGAGCGCCACAAGCCCCTGATAGCGGCTCATGTCCGGGCCCTGATCGATGGTCATCGCGAGATGGCCGCGGCCCAGCAGCGCGCCCGAGTCGGAGGCGTCCCCGAGCCTGGCCTTGTCGAAACGGGCATAGGCCCGCAGCCGGGCCGGCGCCCGGAAGTCGACGATCAGCAACGACACCGGTCCATCGGTCTGGGTCTGCAGGATGAACCGGCCCTCGAACTTGAGCGACGAGCCGAGCAGCGTCGTCAGCACGATCGCCTCGCCGAGCAGCTTGGCGACCGGTGCGGGATAGTCGTGCCGGACCAGCAGTTCGTCGAGCGCCGGTCCTAGCCGGGTCAGCCGTCCGCGCAGGTCGAGGGCGCTCACCTCGAACGGTATCACGGCATCGTCGACCGGGACGGATGAGGGAGCGCGAACAGGGGGATCACGCGACACGGCGGGTTCGGACATTCGTGAGGTCATGCCGCTCTATCTGGGGTCGGGGGCGCGGGATCGAAACCCCCTGGAAGTCAAGGAGCGTCATATAAAGCTCGGTTCGGGGGCTGGCTGCGAATATCGGCACCGCCGGTTAAGAAAAGCATTTATTTTCAGTCATTTAGAAATATTCATCAACGAGAAAAACAATGTTCCGGAGACGCCGGCCGGAGCGCATCCATGGCTCAATGCCGGTGGCGCGAAGCATGGACCCGTCATATGCAGTTCACAAACCGCGGTGACAGCGCGCGCGGCCTCGGTTATCCGGATAAGCGATGGACCTCGGAACGACACACGATGCGACGGAGACCGGCGCCGGTTTCGATGCCGCCCGGATTACCGGCGAGATCGATGCGCTGGCCGAGAAGCACGCCGGGCACGGGGACGTTTTTCGTTCCGCGGTGTCCAGGTTGCTGAAGGACGAACTCGCGAAGGTGCGCGATGCGGCGCAGGCGAGGCTTCTGCGCGACCGCCACGGCCGGCGCTGCGCCGAATGGCTTTGCTTCGTCCAGGATGAAATCATCCGTCTGGCGTTTTCGGCCGCGACCCGCCATCTCTATCATTCCCCCATTCCGTCCGATGGCGAGCGCATGGCCGTGGTGGCGACCGGCGGCTACGGGCGCGGACTGATGGCGCCGGAGTCGGATATCGATCTGCTGTTCATCCTGCCCTACAAGCAGACCGCGTGGGGCGAACAGGTCGCCGAAGCCATCCTGTATTGCCTGTGGGACATGGGCCTGAACGTCGGTCACGCGACGCGCTCGGTCAATGAATCGATCCGGCAGGCGCGGCGCGACATGACGGTCCGCACCGGAATTCTGGAAGCCCGCTTTCTCACCGGCGACCGGGCGCTTTACGACGAACTGGTTAGCCGCTTCGACGCCGAAGTGGTGCAGGGAACGGCGGCGGAATTCGTCGCCGCCAAACTTGCCGAGCGCGAGGAGCGCCATCACCGCGCCGGCCAGTCGCGCTATCTGGTCGAGCCCAACGTCAAGGACGGCAAGGGTGGATTGCGCGACCTGCATACGCTGTTCTGGATCGCGAAGTATGTCTACCGGGTTCGTGACAGCCACGAGTTGCTCCGGTGCAATGTGTTCGATGTTCGCGAGTATCGAACCTTCCGCCGCTGCGCCGATTTCCTGTGGTCGGTGCGCTGCAACCTGCACTTCGCGACGGGAAGGGCGGAGGAACGGCTGTCGTTCGACTTGCAGCGCGAGATCGCGGTCCGGCTCGGATATACATCCCATCCGGGGATGCAGGATGTCGAACGCTTCATGAAGCACTACTTCCTGACCGCCAAGGATGTCGGCGACCTCACCGCGATTTTATGCGCGAAACTCGAGGATCAGCAGGCCAAGCCGGCGCCGGTTCTCAGCCGCGTGATGTCGAGGTCGTCCGGTACGGAGGTTCGGCGGGTTCCGGACAACGACGACTTCATCATCGATAACAACCGCATCAATCTCGCGGCGCCCGACCTCTTCAAGCGCGACCCCGTCAACCTGATCCGCTTGTTCCGCCTCGCGCAGAAGAACAATCTGGCTTTCCACCCTGATGCCTTGCGGATGGTGACGCGGTCGCGACGGCTGATCAACGCGCAGTTCCGCGAAAACCCGGAAGCCAACCGGCTGTTCATGGAGATCCTGACCTCGAATGACGCGGAGACCGTGCTGCGACGGATGAACGAGACCGGGGTGTTGGGTCAGTTCATCCGCGCCTTCGGCAAGATCGTCTCGATGATGCAGTTCAACATGTACCATCACTACACGGTGGACGAGCATCTCATCCGCTGCATCGGCATCCTTCAGGACATCGAGCGCGGCGATAACGACGAGGTCGCTCTCGCCAGCGAGCTGATGCGCAAGATTCATCCCGAACACCGGCCCGTCATCTACATCACCACCCTGCTTCATGACGTTGCGAAGGGGCGGCCCGAGGATCATTCGATCGCAGGCGCCAAGGTGGCCCGCAGATTGTGCCCGCGCCTTGGCTTCAGCGCGGCCGATACCGAACTGGTTGCATGGCTGATCGAACAGCACCTGACGATGTCCAAGGTGGCCCAGTCCCGCGACCTGTCCGATCGCAAGACCATCGAAAATTTCGCGGCCGTGGTCCAGTCGGTCGAGCGGATGAAGCTTTTGACCATCCTGACGACCGCCGACATCCGCGGAGTCGGTCCCGGCGTCTGGAACGGCTGGAAGGCCCAGTTGCTCCGCACTCTTTATTATGAGACGGAACCCGTGCTGACCGGCGGCTTCTCCGAGGTCAACCGCGCGCAGCGCATGGCGGCGGCCGAGGCCGAGTTCCGCGCTGCCTTCACCGAATGGCCCGGCCATGAGCTCGACGCCTATATCGCCCGACACTATCCGGCTTACTGGCTCAAGGTCGATCTCGCGCACAAGATCAGGCACGCGCGCTTCCTGCGCGCCAGCGAACGAAGCGGCAAGAAGCTCAACGTCAACATCGGTTTCGACGAGGCGCGCGGCGTCACCGAGCTGACGATTTTTGCCGCCGATCATCCCTGGCTGCTGTCGATCATCGCCGGAGCATGCGCGTCGGCTGGCGCCAACATCGTCGATGCCCAGATCTACACGACCACCGACGGACAGGCGCTCGACACCATCGCGATCTCGCGCGAATACGAGCGCGACGAGGACGAAGGCCGGCGCGCCGCCCGCATCGCCGAGATCATCGAGCAGGTGCTCGAAGGCCGGTTGCGCCTGCCCGACGTGATGCCGAGCCGCGCCGGGGGAAAAAGGCTGCGGCCGTTTGTGGTCGAACCCAAGGTCACCATCAACAATCAATGGTCGGACCGCCACACCATGATCGAGGTTTCAGGGCTGGATCGCCCCGGGCTTCTGTTTCAGCTCACCACGGCGATCTCGAAGCTCAACCTCAACATCGCCTCCGCTCACGTCGCGACATTCGGCGAGCGCGCGCGCGACGTGTTCTACGTCACCGACCTGCTCGGCGCCCGGATCACCGCCCCGACGCGGCAGGCCGCGATCAAGCGCGCGTTGGTTCATCTGCTCGCCAGCGACAACACGGCGGAATAATTCGCCGTCGCACCGATGACCGGCCGTGGCTCGTTCGACTTGGGGCGGCGGATCGCGTTCCAGCCCTAATCTTGCGTTAACTTTCAGGTAACCGCGCCTTAAAGCCCGGTCGCTAGGGTCCCCTTTGATCGCGACGTTCGCATCCGAGGTTGCGGCAAGAACATGCGAACGTCGAAATCGGCACACTGAAGTGCGGTGAAGTCGGCGTGAGCGTTGTTGCGTATGGCGTGGGGACAGAAGAAGCGTAGCGGGCGCAAGGAGCCGGTCTTCAGCGGCTTCGCGGCTTCGCTTTCGGAGCTGCGCCTTAATCCGCTCGACCGCATTACGATTGCCGACGACAAGCCGGCCAGGCGAGCCCCGCCGCGCAAGGCGGCCAGTTCAGGAGGCAGCGGATCGTCCGGGCGCAAGCCGCCGCCCGATCGAAAAGGCCGTAAGGGGCGAGCGAAGAAGCGGACGCACGCGCGTCTGTCGCGGCTGTTCTATTGGAGCGCCGTACTTGCATTGTGGGCGGTTATCGGCGTCGTCGGCCTGGTGATCTATGTCGGCGCGCATCTGCCGCCGATCCAGTCGCTTGAAATTCCAAAACGTCCGCCGACGATTCAGATCGTCGCCGCGGACGGCAGCGTCCTGGCGACGCGCGGCGAAATGGCCGGAAGCAACGTCTCGCTCAAGGACGTGCCGCCTTATTTGCCGAACGCCTTCATCGCGATCGAGGATCGCCGGTTCTATTCGCATTACGGTGTCGATCCGATTGGCATCCTGCGCGCAGCCGTCGCCAACGTGCTGCACCGCGGCGTATCGCAGGGCGGCTCGACGCTGACCCAGCAACTCGCCAAGAATTTGTTCCTGACCCAGGAACGCACGCTTGAGCGAAAGCTCCAGGAGGTCGAACTCGCGCTCTGGCTGGAGCGCAAACACACCAAGGCGCAGATTCTCGAACTTTACCTCAACCGCGTCTATTTCGGGTCCGGCGCGTATGGTGTCGAGGCGGCGGCGCAGAAGTATTTCGGAAAGCCTGCGAAGAACGTCACGCTCGCCGAGGCCGCCATGCTGGCCGGTCTGGTCAAGTCGCCGTCGCGGCTCGCGCCGGATCGTAACCCGGAGGGTGCCGAAGCCCGCGCGAAGATCGTGCTCGCGGCAATGGCGGATGCTCGCCTCATCACGGCGCAACAGGCGCGCGCCGTCACCGCCAAACCCTCTTATGCGATGAAGCCGGCAAGCGCCGGCACGGCCAACTACGTCGCCGACTGGGTCGGCGAAGTGCTCGATGATCTGGTGGGCCAGGTCGATCAGAACATCATCGTCGAAACAACCATCGATCCGAAACTGCAGAGCGCGGCGGAAGCCGCCTTGATCGATGAACTGGCTGCGAAAAGCGTCAAGTTCAATGTCAGCCAGGGCGCATTGGTCGCGATGACGCCCGACGGCGCCATCCGCGCCATGGTCGGCGGCCGCAACTACGCCGACAGCCAGTTCAATCGCGCGACCATGGCGAAGCGCCAGCCCGGCTCCGCGTTCAAGCCGTTTGTGTATCTGGCCGCGATCGAGGCCGGTCTCACGCCCGAGACGATCCGTCAGGACGCTCCGCTCGACATCAAAGGCTGGCGGCCGGAGAACTACACGCACGAGTATTTCGGCGCGGTGACGCTGACCCAGGCGCTCGCGATGTCCCTCAATACCGTCGCCGTCCGGCTCGGACTGGAAGTCGGCGCGGCAAAGGTCGTGCGCACCGCGCACCGCCTCGGCATCACGTCGAAACTCGAGCCGAACGCCTCGATCGCGCTCGGCACGTCGGAGGTGTCGCCGCTCGAACTGGTCGGCGCCTACGCGCCGTTCGCCAACGGCGGATATGCCGCGGGTCCCCATGTCGTCGAGCGCATCCGCACCGTCGCCGGCAACAAGCTTCTCTATGCGCGCGGCAAGGAAGCGCCCGACCGGGTGATCGATCCGCGCGCGGTCGCCATGATGAACACGATGATGGAGCAGACCCTCATCAGCGGCACCGCGCGCAAGGCCGAGATTCCGGGATGGACAGCGGCCGGCAAGACCGGCACCAGCCAGGATTTTCGCGATGCATGGTTCATCGGCTATACGGCGCGGCTCGTGACCGGAGTTTGGCTCGGCAATGACGACAATACGCCGACCCGCAAGGCGACCGGCGGCGGCCTGCCGGTGGAGGTCTGGACCCGCTTTATGCGCGCCGCGCATCAGGGCGTGCGGCCCGAGCCGATCCCCGGCACACAGCGGGGCGGCTTCCTGCCTGAAGTCGCGCAGTTCGGTCACCCTGCCGACGTGCCGGTTCCGGTGTCGTCGCCCGCCGTCGGGCGCCAACCGCCGCAGCCGGCGCGGACCGATGCGCGGCCGGAACCCGCCAGCGGACTGGGACTGGACGGCTGGCTGACCGACCGGCTGTTCGGCGGGCGTTAGAACGTTTCTTCACGCGAACCGGATTCCACTTCGCTCGAAAACGCTATAGCATATCGGCCCCACCATCCTCCAAGTCCCGGAAAGACAGACACATGACAGGCTATTTGAAACTGCTTGGCGCCATGACGGCGTCCGGTCTGCTTGGCCTCTCGGCGTTGCCTGCCAATGCGCTGACCGCGCAGGAGTGCAGCGCGAAGTATCAGGCCGCGAAATCAGCGGGCACGCTCGACGGTCAGAAATGGAACGACTTCCGCAAGACTCATTGCGGAGCGGCGGCGGCGGCCCCGGAGGCAGCCGGGACGTCCGCCCCCAAGACCGCAGATTCTTCGGCCACGTCAGCCGGCAGCGCGGTTTTTCCATCGGCGGTGTCGTCGAAATATGCCAACGAATCCGCTGGCAAGGCGCGCAGGCACACCTGCCTCGATCAATACAAAGCCAACAAAGCCGGCAACGCCAATGGCGGGATGAAATGGATCATGAAGGGCGGCGGCTACTACAGCGAATGCAGCAAGCGGCTCAAGGGCGTTTGATCGACCACGCCGCAATCGCAGGACACTTCCAGCCAGCATCCCGACAAGACGCGGGATGCTGCGACCCTTAGGCCCGCAGAGATTAAGTCTGACGCGTGCGCCGGCGCTTGCCGAGACTTCCGACGACATCCTGGCTGAAACGCGAGTGTTGCGCGATCCGGAGATTCCGGCGGCGGGCAACGGGCACGGCGACACCACGATCGTCGGGTATCTCGATGACAACTGCTCTTACTGCCGCACGTTCGCGCCGGATCATGTCACATTCGTGGAAGCCTGCGGCGGCCACGGCCGGTCCGGCCGGTAGAACACCGCAATCTTCAGGCTTTCAGCGATGCGTTCAGCCTTTTCCATGAAGGCCGCGCGGACCGGCTCGTCGCAAAGTTCGCGGCAGGTCTCGTCGAATAGCGCAAGCCATTGGGTGAACAGCTCCGGTCTCATGCCTGGTATCGCCATGTGCTTCATCATGGGGTTGCCCTTGTAGCGGCCGGTGGTCAGCATGACCGACGACCAGAACGCGTACATCTTCTCAAGATGGTGGGGCCAGTTATCCCTGATCTTGTTCTCGAAGACCGGTCCCAGCTCGGCATCGGCGCGTACCTTCGCATAAAAGGCGTCGACGATCTGGCGGATGCCGTCCTCGGTCACATGATCCATCTTGCCGGACACGAGTGTCATGCGAGAAACGCCATGACGATGACTCCGGCCACTGTCCAGATCAACGAGTTAACCAGCATGCGGATCAGGTGGGAGTAATCCCCGGAGTCATTGCGGATTCCGAGAGCGTTGCAGACGGCCGTCCCCGGCAGCAGGAGAGGCTTTGCGACGGTGTCGCTGATCGTGGCGGTCTTGCTCATGAAACGCTCCTTTACAAGGGTCGTCATTTCTATACATCCGCAGTTGCATAAAAGCAATATCTAGAATATAGCTTTTATGTGATCGCCCTTACGGGGAATATGTATGCGCCTCACCACCTATTCGGACTACGCGTTGCGGGTGCTGATGTATCTCGCACTCAAGTCCGACGGGCTGTCGACAATTGCGGAGATCGCCGAAAGCTATAAAATTTCGGAAGCTCACCTGATGAAGGTGGTTCATCAGCTGGGAGTAGCGGGATATATCGAAACCGTGCGCGGCCGCGGCGGCGGATTGCGCCTCGCCAAGCCCGTCGAGGCGATCGGACTGGCGGAGATCATTCGTACGACCGAGCCGGATATGGCGATCGTGTCGTGCTTGAAACCGGTTAACGCGCCCTGCATGATCAACCCCAGCTGCGTGCTCAAGCGTGCGTTGGATCGGGCGCGGCAGGCTTTCATGGAGGTCCTGGAAGGATATACGCTGGCCGATCTCGTGGCTCCCCGCCAACGCCTTTCGAGTCTGCTCGGCATCTCTCCAAACGCATCATCGAAATAGGAAGTCAGATCGGCGGTTGGCGCGGCTTCCGGCAAGGACGGCGCAGTAAAGCGATATGTCGCGACGTCGTGTCCGGCGGAGCCGTGCTCAGTGGAGCCGGGGCTTCTTCAGCATCCGGGCGCGGTCGGTGGATGTTACCACCACGTCGAAGGTATCTCCCTCGCGATGGAGCGTCAGCGGTACGTCGACGCCTGCGGGACCCAGTGCCCACAATTTGCGATAGAGTTGGGCCGCGTCCGACACTTTTTCTCCCTTCACCGCGAGGATCGCGTCTCCGGCGCGCAGTTCGGCCCGGTCTGCCGGTCCTTTCGGCGCGATGCCGACGGCGACCACCCTGTCCTCGATCTCGGCGGCGTATATGCCGAGCCAGGGTCGGGCCGGCCGGTTGACCTGCCCGAACTTCCGCAGGTCGTCGAGAACGGGCTTCAGCAGATCGATCGGCACGTTCATGTTGAGATGCTCGCTCCGGCCGGCGTCTTCCCGCTCGAGTTGCAGCGAGCCGATCCCGATCAATTCGCCTGTTGCCGAGATCAGGCCGGTGCCGCCCCAGTTGGGATGCGCCGGGCGAGTGAAGATGGCTTCGTCGATAAGGTATTCCCAGTAGCCGGCGAATTCCTCCTTTGAGATGATATGGCCGGCGAGCGAACGGGACCGTCCGCCGACTCCGGCGACCACGACCGGGTCGTTGACTTTGGCGCCGGCCGACGAGCCCAGCGGCAGCGGTTCGAGATCGAGATGACCGAGCGCCTGCACCAGGCCGAAGCCGCTTTCCCGATCGACGCCGACCGTGTCGGCCTGGATCATGCGGCCGTCCGCAAGGTGCAGCCATACGGTTTCCGCCTCGGTGACGACATAGCCAATCGTCAGAACGAGACCATCGTCGATCACAACGCCGTTTCCGGCGCGCTCGGTGCCGAGGGTGTCCGCGGTGAGGGCGTCGGACGGAACGAAAGAATGCAGTCCGACCACGGTGGACAGCGCGCGGTCCAGATCGAAGCGGTAGTCCTCGGGGCGCGGCTGCGCGGAGCTTGGCAACCTTCGTGCGGTCAATGAAGCCATGCGGATTCTCCGTGCGGTACATGAGCGGACGGCCGGCAGGCATCGGAAAACTTGTAGTGATTAGCTTATACGCTTGGCGCTCTCCGAGGAAGCAGCATAGCGATGTAATGGCTAAGGATCGAGTTCGGTGTCCCAATAGAGATAGTCCAGCCAGCTTTCGTGCAGATAGTTCGGCGGGAATAACCTGCCGTTTCGGTGCAACTGATGCACGGTCGGCGCGAACGGCGCCTGGCGCGGGAACATCCCGGCTTGTTGCGGCGTCAGGTTGCCCTTGCGCAGATTGCACGGCGAGCAGGCGGCGACGACATTGTCCCAGGTGGTTTGGCCGCCTTTGCTGCGCGGAATGATGTGGTCGAAGGTGAGGTCCTCGACAGCGGTGCAATACTGACAGGTGAACCTGTCGCGCAGGAATACATTAAAGCGGGTGAAGGCGGGGTGGGTCGACGGCTTCACGAAGGACTTCAACGACACCACGCTCGGAAGCTGAATTTCGAACGAGGGGCTGCGCACCGCGCGGTCGTAACGTTCAACGATGTTGACGCGATCGAGGAACACCGCCTTGATCGCATCCTGCCACGACCATAGCGACAGCGGATAGTAACTCAGCGGCCGGAAGTCCGCGTTCAGAACCAGCACCGGCCAGCCGCCCTGTGAGACATGCGCGTTCAAATAGCGCCTCCAGAGCACTTTCCCGGCACGATAGAACGCCGGCTTGCCGCGGAAAATGCATCCAATATCCGTGACCGAGCGCACTCCGATCGCAAACCGGCATTTTGCGGAGAGCGCTCCAGTTCCATGTCCGGCTGCGTCGGCTTCGAAGCAGCCTGCGACGGGCATACTACAGGCAGCGTGACGGGATTGTGAAGAGCGCAAGCCCTGCTTTTCCGGTCGATCACGCTTGCCGGTTGGTCTGGCATTCCCCACCCCGCGATGAAAATTTGAGTGCGCGCCGGGATTCCCGCGGCTTCCTGTCCCCGCGGCGACAGGCAAGCAAAGAACCGCTGACGCTCATTGCGGAATCGCAAGGGACAGCTTGGCGAGAGCCTGGCTCAACTCGTGAAGTGCATAGGGTTTTCGAAGAACGTGAAAATCCAGATGGCGCCCGGCAAGAGCTTCGCTGTAGCCGGTGGCCAGCAACACCGGCAAATGCGGATATGTCGCGCGGAGCACTTTCGCCAGACCGAGCCCGTCCATTTTTCCCGGCATCACTATGTCGGTGAAGACCAGATCGATCCCGTTGCCCTCGATCTCCAGCAATGCGGCTTCGGCATTGTTGGAAATTCGCACGCGATAGCCGAGCTGTTCAAGCAATCCCGCACTCGCCTCCGCGACATCCGGATTGTCCTCGACGAGCAGGACGGTGCCGCCTCTCGCGCCGCGGCGGCGCGAGCTGTTGTCCTCTGCGCGAACCGTTTCGGTGAGCGGAAGATAAAGCGTGACTGTCGTGCCGCGACCGAGGTCACTCTCTATGCCGACATGCCCTCCGGCTTGATGAGCGAAACCGTGCACCTGTGATAATCCGAGACCCGTTCCTTTTCCGACGGGTTTCGTCGTAAAGAACGGGTCGAATACCTTTGCAAGGATGTCCTTCGGAATGCCGTCTCCGGTATCCTCGATTGAAAGGGCGACGTAGCGTCCTTCGGCCTCGTCCGTTTTGGTTATGTTTCGCGCCGCCACGATGACACGCCCGCCGTCGCTCATGGCGTCGCGCGCGTTGATGACCAGATTGAGCAGCGCCGTCTCGAATTCGGCCGCATCGATCGTGACCGGCCACAAGTCGTCGGGCGTATCGATATGAAGGGTGATCGCATTGCCGAGGCCGCTCTGAAGAACCTCGGCAATCGACCGGATGTGTTTGGAGATATCGGTTGGCAGGGGATTGACGCTTTGCCGCCGGGAGAACGTCAGGAGTTGCCTGGTGAGTGTGGCTCCGCGTTTCGTCGCCGTCTCGATGGCGTGAACCGCCCGCAGCGCTTTCGGGTCGTTCTCGACTGTTTTTTTTAAGGTCTGGATGTTGCCGCTGACGATCATCAGCAGGTTGTTGAAGTCGTGAGCGACTCCGCCCGTCAGTTGGCCGAGCGCATCCATTTTCTGCGATTCGGCGAGTTGCCGCTGCACGCGCTCGAGTTTCTGCTGGGCCTCACGGCGTTCCGTGATGTCCCGCGTGACCTTTGCATAACCGATGAGATTCCCGAAGTCGTCGCGAATGGCGTCAATGACGACGCTGGCCCAGAAAAAAGATCCGTCCTTGCGAACCCGCCAGCCTTCTTCGTCGTATCGTCCGGTGGAACTGGCAATTCTGAGGGCCCGGGCGGGCCGCCCGGCGGCGCGGTCCGAGTCGGTGTAAAAACGCGAGAAGTTTTGGCCGACAATTTCGTCGGGGTGATATCCCTTGATGCGCTCCGCACCGGCGTTCCAGTTCATGACGGTTCCCGCCGGATCCAGCATGAAGATCGCGTAGTCGATAACCCCCTGAACAAGAATTCGCTGTTCGCTGTCGAACAGGTCGCTATTATTCTTGTGTTTTTTTGACATGTCCCGGCGCTTGGTTCCACAACCCATCGGTATAATCTGCGTACGGTCGATAAGTTCCGATCCCGTGCGCATGAGCGCGGACCGCCCGCGCTGCCGACGCCAGGCGTAGCTCGTCTATTTCGGTTCCGGAGCGATGCCTTCCCGGCGCTTGACGGCCTTGTAATATGACCACCACAAATGTGCCGCGGCGCCGCGCAGCGGCCGCCATGGCTCCGCCAGCGGCGCCATCTGTTTCGGCGTGGGCCGCGTCGTCAGCCCGAACCCGACCTTGATCGCCTCCTGAAGCGCGACGTCGCCTGCGGGCCAGGCGTCGCCATGGCCGAGGCAGAACAGCAGATAAACGTCGGCGGTCCACGGTCCGACGCCGCGATGCCGGACCAGCGTCGCGTGGGCGGCGTCGGCATCCCCTTCAGCGAGCACGTCCAGGTTGAGCCGGCTCGCCGAGATCTCGCGCGCGAGCAGCTTCAGCGTGGCGATCTTTGCCGCCGACAATCCCAGCTGGCCGAGTCGATCGGCGCGCGCCTTGCGAATCGCATCGGGATCGAACGGATCGAAGGCGGCGCTGAGCCGTCTCCAGATCGCGCCGGCGCTTGCGGTGGACAATTGCTGGCCGCAGACGGTTGCGGCGAGACCTTCGAAACCAGGCTCGCGTCGGCGCAGGGCGGGAAGGCCGGTGCGCGCGAGGATCGGTCTCAGCCGCGGATCCTGCTTCACAAGTGCGCCGATCGCGTCGTCAAGATCGGTTTGGGTTTCCAGGCGGACGGTCATTCGTTAGTACTTCAGCGTCACGGCCGGTTATGCAAGCAGGCATCAATGCCGCCACCCGTTCTCCGTTTTGCACCGTCGCCGAACGGTTTTTTGCATCTCGGCCACGCTTTTTCGGCGCTCATGAATTTCGAGGCCGCCCGGCGGAGCCGGGGACGGTTTCTATTGCGGATCGAGGACATCGATGCAATCCGGTGCCGTCCCGAGTTTGAGACGGCGATTTATCAAGACCTGGCCTGGCTTGGCGTTGCCTGGGAAACGCCGGTGCGGCGGCAATCCGAGCATTTTGCCGATTATCGCGCGGCGCTCGGCCGGCTGGCCGCGCTCGGGGTGCTCTACCCGAGTTTCGAGAGCCGCGCCGAGATTGCGGCCTTGGTGAAGGCGCGTGAGGCAGGCGGAGGCTGGCCGCGCGATCCCGATGGCACGCCGCTTTATCCGGGTACGGCGAAATCGCTGGTGGCGAGCGAACGCGAACGGCGGCTGCGGTCCGGCGCGCCCTTCGCGCTGCGCCTGGATATGGAGGCGGCTTGCCGGCTCGCAGGCGATCTCACATGGATCGAGCGGGGCTCCGGCCCGGACGGGGAGACCGGCGAGGTTCTCGCGCGGCCGGAAGCCTGGGGGGACGTCATTCTCGCCCGCAAAGACATCCCGGCCAGCTATCATTTGTCGGTCGTGATCGACGATGCGCTCCAGGGGGTCACCGACGTGATGCGCGGGCAGGACCTGTTCGGGGCGACTTCCGTGCACCGGCTGCTGCAAAAAATCCTGGACCTGCCCCAGCCGGTTTACCGCCACCACGATCTGATCCGCGATGGCGGCGGAAAGAAGTTGTCCAAGTCGTCAGAGGCAACCGGGTTGCGGGAGCTGCGAACCCGCGGAATGACCGCTGCGGAGGTCCGCAGCATTGTGGGCCTGCCTTGAAACCGCCGCAGTGCCGCTGCGTTGGTTCGTCGTAAAGCATCTTCGCATCCCCGACGTGACTCGCGCGTTCGAGCCGTGGCATGCTGGCGCAGGGTGGGGAAAGCAAAGTCATGGCGCCGACATCGCGCGGGTTGCGCAGGCCGCGGAAGCCTAAAGGGCGACCGGCGAAGAAGCATATCCTGAAGAAGAAGCATGTTCTGAAGAAGTCTCCGAAGCCTGCAAAGGCCACGCGGCCGTCTTCTCGATCCACGTCCGGCGTCGTCGAGGCGGCGCTCGCCGCGTTTGCGCATGAGGTGCGTACGCCGCTCACCGGGATTCTCGCCGTCAGCGATCTGCTCGCCATTTCCGATCTCGGCGAGCGCGAGCGGCGCTGGGTCGAGACCATCAAGGCCGGCGCCGATCATCTCGCCAGCCTGGCGACGCTGTTCGTCGATGCGGCGCGAAGCCGCCGTTCGGCGCCGGGCGGACGACAGGATTTCTTCGATCTGCGCGCGCTGGCGCGCAACGCCGGCGATTCGCTGGCCGGCCGCGCAACGGCCAAGGGCCTGCGCTCCGCTGTCGAAATTTCGGACGGATTGCCGGTGTTCGTGACCGGCGATCCGGTTCGCTTGCGCGCGGCGCTGGAGAATCTCATCGACAATGCGGTCAAGTTCACTGAGCAGGGCGACGTCGTCTTCAAGGTCACGGCGTCGCGGCGGTCGGGAGAAAAAACAGGCGTGACCTTCGTGGTATCCGATAGCGGGATCGGCCTGTCGCTCACCGAGATCAGGCGGCTGTTCCGGCCGTACTCGCAGGCCAATGTCTCGATCGCATCGCGCTTCGGCGGCGCTGGTCTCGGGCTCTCCTCGGTGAAGCAACTGGCGCGCGCGATGGGCGGAGACGTCACGGCGACGCAACGGCGCGGCGGCGGCACCACGTTCACGTTCACCGTTCTGTTGACGCCGGCCGAGGGACCGGTAGCCATCCGGTCCGACGACGACCTCGACTGGCCTTCGGATGTTTCGAGCGGCCTCCGGGTTCTCAGCGTTGAGGATAATCCGTTCGGGCGCGTCGTGCTCAACACAATTCTTACCGAACTCGGCCATCAGGCCGAGTTCGTTGGACGAGGCGAGGATGCCGTCCAGCGCATCGCGCAAGGAGGATTCGATGCGGTGCTGATGGATATGGTGCTGCCTGGAATCACCGGGATCGAGGCGATCGGGCGCATCCGGGCGCTTGATGCGCCGCTAGGGCGTGTCGCCATCATCGGCGTGTCCGGCAGGAGCGACGATGAAGCGGCATCGCGCGCAGCCGGCGGCGACGCGTTTCTGGTCAAGCCCGTTTCTCCTCGGGCTTTAGCGACTGCGCTGCTTGAAGCGAAACACCGCGCGGCAACCGCGACTTGATGATCGCCGCGTTCAATTCGCCGCCGAAGACGAAGATCGCGGCGATGAAATAGAGAAACACCAGCGCGATGACGACCGAGGCCAGGCCCGCATACATCGTGACGTAGTTGTAGGCGAAGCGGGCAAGATAAAGGCCGAAGCCGACGCCCGAGACCAGCGACGCCAGCATGGTGAAGATGATGCCGGGGATGATCTGAAGGAAGGATCGCCGGCCCGCCGGCAGCCACGCATGCAGGATCACGAGCGCGATGAACATCGCAAAGCCGGTGATGCCGTAGCGGGCGACATTGAGGAGGTTTTCATTCGATTCGACGATCAGCGGGATGTGACGCCTCGCGGCGGCGATGATCAGGGGGCCGAGAACGATCAGGAACGCCATCGCCAGCGCCGTCACCGCGGCAACCAGCGTATAGCCGATCGATTCCAGCCGCAGCCAGTACCAGCGGCGCTGCTCGATCACCGCATAGGCGCGGTTGAGCGCCACCCTCAGGCTCTCGACGCCGTTCGACGCGAAATAGACCGCGAGCACGAGACCGACTGTCAGCGCGTCGCCGCGCGTCGTCGTCAGCACATCGTGGATTTCGCCGGACAACGCATTGGCGACCTGATCCGGCCAGATCTGGAGCATCAGGTCCGCCGCCTGGTCGGCAAGCTCCTTGGATCCGAAGAAGCCCGCCAGGGACGTCAGGACGATCAGAAAGGGAAACAGCGCCATCAGCGCGGACAACGCGATGTGGCTTGCGATCGCCCAGCCGTCGTCTGCAAGAAACGTGTAGAGGGCGTCCGTTCCGACCATATAGAGGTATCGGATCTGTCTCACGTCTCACCCCGGCAACGTCGAATGGCGCCTCGGCGCCGTTTACTATCTGAGATCAATACATAAAACACCAGATCGTTGCGCGGAGCTGAATCTCGTTTCCGGCAATGGCGCGGCCGCGGTTGCGGTGATATGTATAAACCATGACAGTATTTTTGAGCATGGTTTTGGTTCCCGTCGCGGTGGCCTCGGTCGCGGCCGTCCTGATGATGGGTCTGTTCAACATGATGCGCGGCGGTAGCCCCAACCTGTCGCAAAAGCTCATGCGATGGCGGGTTTTCCTGCAGTTCGTTGCGATCATCATCGTCATGGTGACGATCTGGATGCTGGGGCAGTGACGGATTGATGGCCTGGCATCGGAGGACCGATGGTCGTTCTCAACCGAATCTATACGCGCACCGGCGACGACGGCACGACCGCGCTCGGCAGCGGTGAGCGACGCCCGAAATACGATCTCCGTGTCGGCGCCTACGGGACCGTTGACGAGACCAACGCCGCGATCGGCGTGGTCCGACTGCATCTCGCCGGCGCGCCCGGTCTTGATGGAATGTTGGGCTGCATCCAGAACGATCTGTTCGATCTCGGCGCCGACCTTGCGGTGCCTCAGCGCGACGGCAAGGCCGAACGGCTTCGCGTGGTGTCCAGTCAGGTCGCGCGTCTGGAGAACGATATCGACAGCCTCAACGCAGGGCTCCCCGACCTGACGTCGTTCGTGCTGCCGGGGGGGACGCCCGCCGCGGCGTACCTGCATCTGGCTCGAACCGTTTGCCGTCGCGCGGAGCGCATGATGGTGGAACTCGCCGCGCGGCCCGGCGAGACGGTCAGCGATGCCGCCGTGAGATACATGAACCGGCTGTCGGATTTCCTGTTTGTCGCCAGCCGTTTTATGAACGCCGGGAGCGGTGGCGATGTGCTCTGGGTGCCCGGCCAAAACAGATGACCGCGACCTGATAGCTTCCTCGCCGCGCCGGACGGTCGAGGCCGCGTTTTTTGGCCTTCCCGCGTTGACCGCCGGAAACGGGACCTTTAGGTTCCGCGCCGAAGCTCACACTCGCGGTTGATCCGACCAACGCTCGGTTCGAGAGAGGGTCTATGAAGATTCTGGTGCCGGTCAAGCGGGTTGTCGATTTCAATGTGAAAATCCGCCTCAAGGGCGACGGATCGGGCGTCGAGCTTGCCAACGTCAAGATGTCGATGAATCCTTTCGACGAAATCGCGGGCGAGGAAGCCTTGCGGCTTCAGGAAGCCGGCAAGGCTTCCGAAGTCGTGCTGGTGTCGATCGGTCCCGCTGAAGCCGCGGAAACAATTCGAACCGGTCTTTCGATGGGCGCCGACCGCGGTATCCTGATCAAGTCCGAAGCCCCCGTCGAGCCGCTGGCGGTTGCCAAGCTGCTCAAGGCTGTTGTCGAAGAGGAGGCTCCCGGACTGATCATTCTCGGCAAGCAGGCCATCGACGACGACTCAAACCAGACCGGTCAGATGCTGGCGGGGCTGCTCGGATGGGCGCAGGCGACCTTCGCGTCAAAACTCGAGGTCGACGGGACCTGTTTCAACGTGACGCGCGAAGTCGATGGCGGACTGCAGACGGTCAGGCTGAAAAGGCCGGCGATCGTGACGACGGATCTGCGGCTCAACGAGCCGCGCTATGCCAGTCTTCCGAACATCATGAAGGCGAAGAAGAAGCCGATCATGGTGAGGGCCGCCAACCAGTACGGTGTCGATCTCGCGCCGCGCCTCGAAATCCTCAAGACCACAGAACCTCCGGGCCGTAAGGCGGGCGTCAAGGTCAAGGATGTCGCCGAACTGGTGTCCAGGCTCAGGAACGAAGCCGGGGTGATCTGATGACCACGCTGCTGATTGCCGAACATGACCACGCGTCGCTCAAGGATGTCACGAGCAAGGCGCTGACCGCCGCCATTCAGCTCGGCGCGCCGGTCGAGGTGCTTGTCGCGGGTGAGAACGCCAGGGGCGCCGCCGAGAGCGTGGCGAAACTGGAGGGCGTGGCGAAAGTGCTGCTTGCGGACGACCCGGCCTATGGCCACGACCTCGCCGAGCCGCTCGCCGCGCTGATCCGCTCCCTGGCGTCCGGTTACGATGCATTGGTTGCGCCGGCGACATCTCGTTTCAAGAATGTGATGCCGCGCGTTGCGGCGTTGCTCGACGTGATGCAGATCTCGGAAATCATCAAGGTGGTTGCGCCCGATACCTTTGAACGGCCGATCTACGCCGGCAATGCGATCCAGACGGTCAGGTCCAGGGATGCCAAATTGGTCATCACGGTTCGCACCTCGACCTTCGCCGCGGCCGGGGAGGGCGGCAGTGCCCCGGTGGAGACCGTCGCCGCGGCGGCCGATCCGGGGTTGTCGCGTTTCGTCGGCGAGCGGGTTGCCAGGAACGATCGCCCGGAATTGGCTTCGGCGAGGATCATCGTTTCCGGAGGCCGCGGCATGCGCAGCAGCGCGAACTTCACCAAATATATCGAGCCGCTGGCGGACAAGCTCGGCGCCGGCGTCGGCGCGTCGCGAGCCGCCGTGGACGCGGGTTTCGCGCCGAATGACTGGCAGGTCGGACAGACGGGCAAGGTGGTGGCGCCGGACCTTTACATCGCCGTCGGCATTTCCGGCGCAATCCAGCATCTCGCCGGAATGAAGGATTCCAAGGTGATCGTGGCGATCAACAAGGACGCGGACGCGCCCATTTTCCAGGTTGCGGATTACGGTCTGGTGGCTGACTTGTATGAGGCGGTTCCTGAACTCACCGAAGAACTTGGAAAGCCGGGTCGCTGACGATGATCCGAGGAGTGCTTTTGGCGCAACGGACTCCCGCCGGTGGTTGTGCAAGAATGGAGTGCGCCGCGGTCTGCGCGGCTCGGGACCGGTGAGATGACGAGATGGCGGCAATGATCAGAAAAGTCGGCGTGATCGGTTCGGGCCAGATGGGCAACGGCATCGCGCATGTGACCGCCCTTGCGGGATTCGACGTCGTGCTCAACGATGTTTCCCCCGATCGGCTCAACGCGGCCATGGCGACGATCAACGCGAACCTGTCGCGTCAGGTCGCGAAGAAGATCATTGCCGACAACGATCGCGAAAAAGCGCTCGCGCGGATTTCCCAAGCCCAAAGTCTCGACGGATTGGCTGATTGCGATCTGGTGATCGAAACCGCCGTCGAGAAGGAGGAGGTGAAGCGCAAGATTTTTCATGATCTGTGCGCGGTGCTCAAGCCCGAGGCCATCGTCGCCTCCAACACGTCGTCGATCTCGATCACGCGGCTGGCCGCGTCGACCGACCGGCCGGAAAAGTTCATCGGCATTCATTTCATGAATCCCGTGCCGCTGATGGAGTTGGTCGAACTCATCCGGGGCATCGCGACCGGCGATGCGACCTTCGATGCGGCCAAGGAATTCGTCGCCAAGCTCGGCAAGCAGATCGCCGTGTCCGAGGACTTCCCGGCTTTCATCGTCAACCGCATTCTGCTGCCGATGATCAACGAGGCCATCTACACGCTATACGAAGGCGTGGGTAACGTCGAAGCGATCGACGCCGCCATGCGGCTCGGCGCGCATCACCCGATGGGCCCGCTTGAACTCGCAGACTTCATCGGGCTCGACACCTGCCTGTCGATCATGCAGGTGCTGCACGAAGGGCTTGCGGACTCCAAATACCGGCCCTGTCCGCTGCTGGTGAAATATGTCGAGGCCGGATGGCTTGGGCGCAAGAGCCAGCGTGGCTTCTACGATTACCGCGGCGACAAGCCGGTTCCGACGCGCTGACCGCCCATTGTCGCCGGTGGACCGGTCCGCTTCCTCCGGTTGAAGTGACCGCGACCGGTCGGTCCCGAACCGGGCTTATGGCGCCAGCGATGCCTGAATCAGCTTGATTGCGTCCTCGCTGTCCCATTCAGCCGGTCCGGCCATATTGCCGATTTCGCATCCCTGGCCGTCGATCAGCACCGAGGTCGGCATGCCGACCGCCATGCCGACGCTTTTGAGCTCCTGAAAAACCGACGCTTTTTCGTCATGAAAATTGCCGAGCTGAGTCAGGTTGGCATCTTTCAAGAAAGCCTTCGGCTTGTCGGAATCGCGGGTGTCGATATTGATGGCGACAACGGCGAATTTATCGCCGCCGAGCTTGCCTTGAAGTCTGTCCAGGGCCGGCATTTCCGTCCTGCAGGGCACACACCAGGTCGCCCATAGGTTCAGGAGAACGGTTTTTCCTTTCCAGTCCGAAAGATTCCTGGGTTGGCCGTCGCCGTCCATAAAGGCCAGGTCCGGCATCTGACGCGGCTTCGATGCCATGGTCAGGGACGCCACTTCGCCTGTGGCCTGCGGGGCGAGTTTCTTCGACAGTGCCACGGCCGGACTACAGGGCACGAAGGCGTTGGCGGTGGACTTGGCGTATTTCAGGTGTCCGATACCCAAAAGCGTGGCCGTGACCCCTACGACGATAGCAATTGCGACCAACGGACCTATGGGAAGCCTGCTTTCGGCGCGATGAGGCGGCGTAGGGGTATCGGTCATATCGTTTGTCATCCTGTATAAGATACGGGTATGCAGGCGTCGGCTTCAGGCGGTTGCACGAACCGGACGGGATCGATCGCCCGGCAGGCATGATGAGAATGAGCGCGCGGCATGGGCAACAAGATCATGAGCAACAAGATGTGGGGTGGCCGGTTCGGCGAAGGGCCCGATGCGATCATGGAGGAGATCAATGTCTCAATCGACGTCGATCGCCACCTCTACGCCCAGGACATTGCCGCGTCAAAGGTCCATGCCGAAATGCTTGCCGCTCAAGGCATCATCGCAACGGATGATGCGAAAAAAATAGGCGAGGGTCTAGACACGATTTTGTCAGAGATCCGCAAGGGCTCCTTCGATTTCAAGCGGGCGCTTGAGGACATTCACATGAATGTCGAGAGCCGGCTCGGGGAACTGATCGGGCCCGCGGCGGGACGGTTGCATACCGCGCGCTCGCGCAACGATCAGGTCGCGACCGATTTCCGACTCTATGTCCGCGACGTGATCGACGAGACCGATGCCGCGCTCGAAGCCTTCCAGCACGTTCTGGCGACGCGCGCGCTGGAGTTTGCGGGGACGGTGATGCCGGGTTTTACGCACTTGCAGACCGCGCAGCCCGTGACCTTCGGCCATCACCTGATGGCCTATGTCGAGATGACGGCGCGCGATCGCGGGCGCTTTGCCGATGCGCGCAAGCGCTTGAACGAGAGCCCGCTCGGGGCGGCGGCGCTGGCGGGCACGTCCTTTCCGATCGATCGCCATGCCGCCGCGAAGGGACTCGGTTTCGATCGCCCGATGGCGAATTCGCTCGACGCGGTGTCCGACCGCGATTTCGTGCTGGAGACACTGTCGGCCGCGGCGATCGCATCGACGCACCTGTCGCGCTTCGCCGAGGAGATGGTGATCTGGACCTCGCCGCTGGTCGGCCTTGTGCGGCTTTCCGACAAGTTCACCACGGGTTCGTCGATCATGCCGCAGAAGCGCAATCCGGACGCTGCCGAATTGGTGCGCGCCAAAACCGGTCGCGTCGTCGGAGCGCTCACGGGGCTGCTGGTCGTGATGAAGGGATTGCCGCTGGCCTATCAAAAGGACATGCAGGAAGACAAGCAGGGCGCGATGGAGGCGTTCAGCGCGCTCTCGCTGGCGATCCGCGCCATGACCGGCATGGTCGCCGACCTCGTGCCTGACGAGACGCGGATGAGGGCCGCCGCCGGCGATGGCTATGCGACCGCGACCGATCTCGCGGACTGGCTGGTCAGAACGCTGAAGATGCCTTTCCGTGATGCGCACCATGTCACCGGACGCATCGTCGCGGACGCATCGAAGCAGGGCGTCGCCCTGCATGAACTGCCGCTGTCCGCGATGCAGGCGGTGGAGCCGCGCATCACCCGCGACGCGCTTGCGGTGCTGTCCGTGGAGGCGTCGGTGAAAAGCCGGACGAGCTACGGCGGGACCGCGCCGGAGAACGTTGAAGCGCAAGCCAAGGCCTGGCTCAAGCGGCTGAAAAAAGAGCGAGAATAGAGCCGGTTTTCGCTTGAATTTCCTTGCCTTCCGGTCTCGCCAGAACAGGGCATTCTTTGTATGGTGCCCCCGATTGGGGAAATCGCCGTGAACACCACTTCGAGATTCGTCTCAGCGAGATGGCCACTATTTCTTCTGACAGCCGTTGCGCTGGCGCTCGCCGGTTGCGGGCGCAAGGGCGGCCTTGATCGGCCGTCGGCCGCCTCGGAGCAGCCGCCTGCCGCCGCGGCGGCGGACCATGAGCGTGATCATGCGACCAAGGGCAACCTGTTCGATCCGTCTTACGGCATGAACGGTGATCCGGCGGCGTCCAAGGGCACCAGGAAATCCTTCATCCTCGATCCGTTGCTCGATAGCCATTGAGGCGCGACGCTCATGCGCCACTTCGATTACCGCGACGGCGTGCTTCACGCCGAGGGCGTGAATCTTTCGGCGCTGGCCGAGGTCGTCGGCACGCCGTTCTACTGTTATTCGACGGCCACGCTGGAACGGCACTACCGCGTGTTTGCCGAGGCTTTCGCAGGGACCGACCATCTGGTCTGCTACGCCGTGAAGGCGAATTCCAATCAGTCGGTGCTGCGGACGCTGGCGAAACTCGGAGCAGGAGCCGACGTCGTCTCCGGCGGAGAACTAAAGCGCGCGCTCGCCGCGGGCATGCCGGCGAACAAGATTCTATTCTCGGGCGTCGGCAAGACCGAACCCGAACTACGCGCGGCATTGGCCGCGGACGTTCTCTGCATCAACGTTGAATCGGAACCGGAACTCGACCTGCTGTCCAGGCTTGCGGTCGAAACAGGCCGCACCGCGCGCGTCTCGGTCCGTGTCAATCCTGATGTTGATTCCGGCACTCATGCCAAGATTTCAACCGGCAGACTGGAGAACAAATTCGGCATTCCGATCACGCAGGCGCGCGCAGTCTACGCCCGCGCGGCAAGGCTGCCCGGTATAAAGGTCACCGGTGTCGACATGCATATCGGCAGCCAGATAACCGATCTCGGTCCGATGGAAACAGCCTTCCGTCTGCTGGCGGATTTTGTCGCCACGCTGCGCGCCGACGGACACGTCATCAGCCACGTCGATTTCGGCGGCGGCCTCGGCATTCCCTATTACGAGGACCGTGCGGCGCCGCCGGAGCCGCTCGCCTACGCCGACATGGTCAAGCGTGTGACCCGCGATCTCGGCTGTACGCTGATGTTCGAGCCGGGCCGCATGATCGTCGGCAACGCCGGCATCCTGGTGGCGCGCGTCATTTACGTGAAGCACGGCAACGCCCGGAATTTCGTCATCATCGACGCGGCCATGAACGACCTCATCCGCCCCACGCTGTACGAGGCCTACCATCAGATCATGCCGGTGCGCGCAGCGCCCAAAGATGCCGCGGTGATGGTTGCCGACGTGGTCGGCCCGGTTTGCGAAACCGGGGATTATCTCGCGCTCGAGCGCAATCTGCCGGAGCCGCAAGGCGGGGACCTTCTCGCGATCATGACCGCGGGAGCTTACGGAGCAGTGCAGTCGGGGACCTACAACACCCGCGCGCTGATCCCGGAGGTGCTGGTCAAGGACGACCGGTATGCGGTGGTCCGCCCGCGCATCGAGGTCGAGCAACTCATTGCGCTGGATAAACCCGCGCCCTGGCTGTGATCGTTGCCGCTTTGCTTTAGATCAAGATGGAGCCGCCGTGACGGTGCCGGCGCGCCGACCGGGCCGGCGGTTCTCAACCGCATCGCAAGATGCGCGGCAAGCGGGAGGATAGCGCAAGCGCAAAGCTGCCTGTCAAAAGCCGTATTCGCAGTGCAAAATCCGGCCGCGTTCGACGCCGGGCTGACCGTTGCACGACAAACATCTATTTGGTATGGGTGTGCCCGCCGCTCCCTTTAGGCACGCAAGACGGGGCTAGAGTGGAGCTGTTCCGAGATCGATGAGCCGGGGGTGCCGCAGCCATCGATTTTTTCAGTTCGTCCGGGATGTCCCGGGTTTCTTTGGCTCCTTCATACCGTCGGGAGTACTTCAGTAATGAGCTCTGGGAGTGATACAGTGCATTCGAACCGGACCAACGCGATTCTCGGCGCTTTGCTGGGAACACTGTTGTTTGTGCAAACGGTACGCATCATCGACGAATCGTTCAGCGGGCCAGAGGCGTCGCACTCTGAAGCTGCTCATAAGGCCGACGCCAAGGAAACCGCCGCGCCGGCCGCTGATGCGGAGTCGTTCAACAAGGCGTTGGCCAGCGCTTCCGCCGAGCGTGGCGCCGGGCTCGTCAAGCCGTGCCTGGCCTGTCACACCACCGAGGAAGGCGGGGCCAAGAAGGTCGGCCCGAATCTTTACGGTGTTGTCAACCGGCCGATCGCTTCGGAGCAAGGCTTCAACTACTCCGCGGCTCTGAAGAGCAAGGCTGGCGGCAAGTGGACCTTCGCCGATCTCAGCAGTTGGCTGGATGATCCGAAAGCCTACGCCAAGGGCACGTCCATGGGCTACCCTGGACTGAAAAGCGAAAGCAAGCGCGCTGACTTGGTTGCCTATCTCAATACGCTCTCCAAGGATCCGGCGCCGCTGCCGAAGTAGGCTTTCCGGTAGTGCAAGCTCTTACGGGTTAACAGCGCCAGGGCTTGCTGATCCAAAAGGGCTTGCTGATCCAAATCCATGGCACTCGCGAGCATTCCGCTCGCGGTTGCCGCCAGGCGGCGGGCCATACGCGGGGCGCCCTGCCGGCGCGGGCGCCGGCGGGCTTCGCCAAAGAGAAGGCCGGGGCAGATCATCTGCCAAAGCTTTGATTTATTTGTAGAGAGTTCATTCAATGAACGATTGCATCAGGGCAGGCGGTTAGCCGACGCGTAATTTCCGCGATTGCGAATAGGCGCGGGCTGCCGCTGCTCCACGATTATCGCTACGGTCCGTTCGGAGAACCCAGGCGAATCAGTTCGGTTGACAGGTCGCTGGCTGTGACTGCGAGCCCGCTGAGATACGAGTTTCCCTTGCCGGTCTGTTATTAAGGATCCGGATTCTTCCGTCGGCATGCGGCTGTCGGGTCGCCGTCAAGCTTCCGTTCCAGAGGGGTCGGCTGCCGGCGCGTCACAAACCCATCCCGATCTTGGCGGTCCATCACCACATGTCGAGGACCGTGCGCGCCTCGTCTGACATGCGGCTAGGATCCCACGTCGGTTCCCAGACGATGGCTACCGTGGCATCACGCACACCAGAGACCCCTTTCACCGCGTTCTTTATCTGGCCGGGTAATTCGGCCGCGGACGGACAATTCGGGGAGGTCAGTGTCATCTCGATACTGACCATGCGATCGTCGTCTATTGCGATCTTATAGATCAGGCCGAGTTCGTAGAGATCGGCTGGAATTTCGGGATCGTAGACCGTCTTGAGCGCGGCGATGATATCTTCGCCCATTCGCGCCATTTCGTCAGGCGGGGTGTGTGATGAGTGGTCCGTCGTGTCATCCGCGCGAGTCTCGACCAGGCAGGCGCTTTCGGTTCCAGCCACATTCGCGTCGTCCGTCATGTCAAAAACTCCTGCGCTTTGGCGAAAAGCTCGCGCCAAGCTTTGACCCGGCTCTACCTAGTTCGGCTCGCTAGGTTCGAATTCGGTTGTGTCTTCCGCCATACGCCTTTCGAAGCGGTTCGCCAACAGCAGCTTCCCTAGGCCAACGTACTTGATCCTACGATCCTACATAGCGCAGTTGCTGGCGGTCTCCAAGCGGCAAGCAGCGAGCGACCTTGGCCTTATTGTACTTGTCGCGAGTGATCGCAAAAAAGTGTATTCGTCCGCCGGACTCGCCGTCTCTCGGCTCGGGGGGATTCGAAACCGCCCCGACGCGGCCGGCGGCACCTGGGAAATCGGGCCGTGCGTATTTCTGGAGCAATTCTAGCCATGTCGGGCTTTTTCCCGAGGGCTACAGTGGGGATTTGGTCCGGCATCGCCGGGTACGACCGCTGATTTCAAAGCAGAATTGTCCATCGGGTCACCGAAGCAGGCGGGGGAAATTAAGTTGACGCGAACGTTGTTGCCATGGTAGATTTTGGCTGTACCAATTTAGCATGGTTGGATAGTTGGACTTTAATGCGCAGCCGCCCGTAGTATGAAATCGGCGGAACGAGTTCGCATCGTGGGTATTGTATCGATGTGGGATAATGCGTAGTCCCAACCAGAGGAGCCCTTCATGTGCGACTACAGTCTGCATCACGTCTCTTCGCGGCCTGCCAAGGTCGCCGATAAGCTGGTTACTATGGAGCTTGCGAAGTCGAACGTGCGCGGCTTTGCTGCCGTTGGCGAGCTCGGCCCCAAGCTTGTAATTCATGACAGCCCGCCTGAACTGGCGGTTTGTTTGTTGCCTGGAACGGAACTCGCATTTGACGAGAATGTCCAGTATGAGCAGCCTAGGAGTTTTCTTGGGATAAGATTCTCGGGCAAGGCCCGCGTCGATCACAAGGTTGCGAGTTTTCGGAAGGTCGACGAGGATAATCCATACGTTCAGCACGACGCGCTGGAATTTCCGAATGGACAGGTCTTGAAGATCGCCCAGCTGGTCGCGGGACAAACCGCTACAGTGTTGCAGTTGCCGGTTAATGCGCAGGAGGACGAGCACGAGCACGAGCACACCGGACGTCGGCGTGCGCGCGATTCGCGTCTGGCCTTGAACCGCTCTACCAGGCGAGGAATGTTCGTGCCAAACCAAGGTGCGGTGATGTTGTGGGATTCGTTCCGTGGTAGGGCCGTTGATCTTTCGGCCGCTTTGACGGAGTCGTTCCAGCGCCTCACTGCCCCGAAGCAGCCTTCGATCCTTGAGGGTGAGATGGCAGCGGGTATGGGTGCCGAGGTTAGCTTCGAGAATGGCGTCCCCACGGTCACATCGACGACTGCTTCTCAGAAGCCGGAAAGCAAGATCAGGGCGGGTTCTGCTGTCTAGCTGCACCCAAGCTGCTACTTGGTGGACTGCGCGAAAAGGTGAACGCCTTTTGAAAATAGATAGCGCCCGCTTCTTCGCGGGCGCTTTTTTTATGGAGAGCGAGCGCGGCGTCGATCTGTGTCGGCGCGTAACCGACAGGAAATGGGCCACGCCGGGATTATCGGTAGTGTTGCATATCGCGATCTGCTTTCGCACGTGATGATCATCGCAAGTCTTCCACTGCAAGCTACAAGTCTTCGCCGGTTGAACTTGCTTGCGACCAGACCCTGCCCGCGCCATCATCGGAGATCGGATGACGATATGAGTGGGCTTTAACTTTCAACTCAGCAATGTTGTTAGGCTATCTGAAGAGCGCGGCGAGAACCGCGTTCTTATTGCGACGGCCTGTGCGTGAAAGCCGAACATGAGGCAAGGTGCAGTGACGCGAGTTGACCCCAACCCTATAAGCTCACTGGAGCATTTCACTTCGGGTTGAATCAGAAGTGATGCTCCAGGCTTTTGTTTTGACGTGTTTTTTTTTACGCGAGCATCCCGTTGCTCTTCGATAGGATCCATAAGTTGCTGACGTTCTCATCAACAACAGGCGGCAACCACGGCACCGCGCTCGCGCCGGCTATGTGCGGCGATAACGCTCCTCGCGAGTCCTTGGCCAAAGGTACGAAGCGACAACCCCTATTCCTGGGAAATTCCGAGTCGTGATGATCGGCGGCTTTGGCGAAAGCGTCCCATGGCACGGCGCCTCAGCACGATCCCCCATGATCTCGCCCTTGATGCCGTCATTACCTTGGCGATGCACGATCGTGGCATCGTCAGCTACGAAGCTCCATGGCGGGCTTGCTGCACTTCGTCCACAATCATTTCGTGAGCGTTGAGATAAGCGGGCGGCTTCATCGCAAAGATGGGCCATAGCAACATTAGAGCGGGATGAGGAAAAGTGTGCAGCGGTTTTCCGCCCGCATCCCGCGTCTCAAAATATTGGAATCGATCACGTTCATGATCCTGGATCGATTCGATCCAGGATCATCGTGATCTAAGGCGCGTGGGGATTCACAATGAGTGTGAAGTGTGATTCACACTTTGGATG